>NZ_JACJOK010000019.1:0-164640 GCF_014695505.1 Trichocoleus sp. FACHB-90 | reverse complement strand
GCCGTTATAGAAATCGAAGGAAGCGATTTGGATTGCGAGTAAACCTAATTGCAGGAATTTATAATTATGAGCTAAAAATAGCCAAATAATCGTAATTCCGCAAGAGATCTATTCACCCCTACGCCGCGATCGCCCGAATTGCAATGTCAGAAACAATAGATTCAGCCTTGGTGCAGTTTATCGCCCGCATTCCGTTGGTCAACGGTATCGCCGCCATGATTGGCTCTATCCTGCATTGGTTTATTGGAGTCATTCTTTGGATGATCATCCAAACCGTGGAAGTGCTGCCCATTGTGTTGCGACGTGACCGGGCGTTCATGCGAACCTTGATCACACACTCCGATAGCTCCGAGAAATTTGATATCACGGAGGACGACGAGCCAACCCTAGCGGCACTGAAGGCTTGGTACAACCAATTTCCCAGCCTGACCATCGCCCGCGCTCGTACCGCCGCGCTGTTTGTGTATGCCATCGACTTCTGCATTTGCTTGTTGGTTTACCCCCCGGCACCTGGTGGTTTTAGGAACTTTGTGTTCTTGATGTCCACAGGGCAGTATGGGCGACTGGACTGGCAGAACATTGTGATGTTGTTGCTAACCTTGTTTGCCATTGAAGGTATTGTTCGCCTGCTTTTTTGGCTGGGTCAAATCGCATACTTCATGCGCTCAGCTCATACTCCGCAATCGTAGGTTTGAAGCCAAAAGCTGGGTGCAATTCCCAGCGGTTGTATCGACCATTAAATGAAATAAATTTATGTCGAGTTTTAATCCGAACAAGAAACAACTTCCTGCTCAGCATTGGCAGGAAATAGCACACGATTCCGTTGAAGAAACCGGGAGCCAATACCTTATTATCGGCGGCATAGTTGGAGGGCTGTTCGCGGCTTCAATAACTGCCTTCCCTCCCACTGGGTTACTCGTAGCTGGATGGGGATTTTATGAAGCGTGGCGAAAAACTGCCGCTGCTAACCGGAATGAGCAGGCAATTAGTGAGTATGGATGCGTCGCTCATGTACTTAAAGGTAATTCGCTACGGCAGTTTGCTAATCAAGTTGGCACGGACGAAGCACTGCAACAAATCACCTGGGCGCAGGAGAATGACTACATCCTTACTGCGGATGCTGAAGATTTTTTGGAAGCTCACAAGCCAATTGAATTACCTCCAATTGCAAGCGATGTGTCGAGTAATTCAAATTTGGTGGAGCAGGCGAGCGCAATATTTAAGCCACAACCACAAGAATTACCGCTTGACTCGTCACATTCGCCAGCGCTTACTGAGGTTAGCTTGACTACTCAAACTTTACCGTCCTTCGACCGCAGCAGAATCATTAACGAATCCAAAGGGCTAATGATTATTGGAGATTCGGGTACTGCTAAAACCTGCATCGCAATGTACGTTGCCAATGGATTCAACGGGTACGGAATCATTGTGTTCGACCCGCACGGTAAAACTGATTGGGGCAATGCTTACGTCATCACTAAGATGCCAGCAATCTACAAACAAATGAGGATTTTATTAGACGTACTGGATGATGGCGACGAATCTCCTTTCCTGGTAATCTGCGACGAATGGATGGAGATTCGCTTCGATCGCCTCAATAAATCTGGTGATTATAAAGGGCTGGCAGACGACTTTATTAGGTTGTTTAGCACTAAACCACGCAAGTTTAACAAGTTGGCTGTATTCGTCTTGCATAGCCCAAATGTTGAAGCTGCTGGTATTGACTCATCCTTGCGGGAGAACTACCAAAAAATTTACTTAGGACGCTTAGCTAAAAAAGAGTTTTCAGACATTAAAGATTGCGCTTATCCGTGCGTTGTTGAGGACGAACAAGTAGAACATCCCACACACGGACATCACGATATCTTTCGCAAAAACGGGAACGCTCCACGCAGCTTGCAACCTCTCAATTCAGCAGCTATCGATATCCCCTTAGCTTACATAGATAGAGGAGAAATCAAGACTCATAAACAAGGATGGGTTGATGGTTCTTTCGCCTATCAAACTAATGTACGAGAGCGTCTTGAATTCCTGTTGAGTGATACCAGTATCGATACCGGAACCGATACTGGTATCAGTGAAAAAGACCCTAAAAACAGCGATACCGGAACCGATACTGGTATCGATACCAATGATACCGAACCTGATACCAGCGATACTGCAAGCTCTGAAACCCTTGATAATACAGGCAGTTCCAGCGATACCAGGCGTGATACCCCAGATACTATTACACCAGCACAAATTCCACGTTCCCAGGCGCTACAGCTGATAAAGCAGATGAAGGGAGCGGGACTAAGCCAAACTTTGATAATCCAGTCGCTTTGGGGTTGCGAAAAAAACAAGGTGGGTTGGAAACAGGCATATTTGCAGTTCAAGGAACTGGCAGGAGGGGACGATGAGTGACAAATTAAATCTCACAAAACGAGACAAATTGCTACTAGCGATCGCCGCCTTAGTCGAGGTGGACGACAGACAGGGCGGGCGCAGAAATGAGATAAATTTTTCAGGCTCACTGCTCACCAGTGAGAACATGAATTACTTGGCTAAGCAGTGCGAGGGAATGTGGGACTGGACAGAGCAGCAGTTGATAAACAGCGCCTCTGCCTGGATCGAAAAATTAGGAGGCGGTGATGAGTAACTTTATTTACTGGTTGATCGAGATAATTGTGCGATCGCTTCCGGACGAAACAGTGGAAGAAATCAATCGCGCCAGCTTGGATGAGTTGGACGTAAGAGGACTGATTATCTGGGCAGATGGAGGCAACAATGAGAATTAGAACCCGCAGAAGAATCAAAAATATCGTGATAGGGACTATCGCAACGTCTTGCACATTTGGCTTTTTCACCCTATTGATCCAGCCCAAAGAAATCAATAAAGGGATGCTGCTAGGGTTTGGTTTTGGTTTGTGCTGTGGAGTTCGCCTCACCGAAGATTGAAGGAATGTAAAATTTTCCCTAACAGGAAACCAATCGTGAATAAAAAGAAGATAAATAATATGAAAGCTTGCCCAGAATGCAATGGCTCAGGACAAAGGCATATTGCAGCAGTGCCAGGAGTACATCAGCAGTACGACATGGAATGTCCCACCTGCGACGGCACAGGACGGCTACCAGATCCCGATAAATTCCCTAATAACTGCCCAGCCTGCGGGGAACCAATCATGGCTGGAGAGGAACGGTGCAGAGTTCACAAACAAACTGAAAAATTCAATTCCCCAGAACTGAATTAAAAACGAAGCCCCTTAATATTAATAGGGGCTTTTTATTCTTGGAGTGCCTAACTACCGCGTTAGGTTAGGCATTTATTTAAGCTCATTCAATGCCTGTAGCGATCGCATCCCCAAAACACCGTCAGCTACCAGTCCCTGCTCACGTTGAAATTTGATAACCGTCGCAGTGGTAGCTTTCCCAAAAACCCCATCAGGCTTAATCCCTAACTTTATTTGGATTTTGCGGACATCTTCACCGCTGCTCCCCTCCCTCAAACTCCTGCCAACAGTTGGAAGGTCAGAGGCATCCTCCAACCTGTCAAAGCCGGGGACTGCATAAAACCCGTCGCAGGAAGTAGATAAAAGTGCTATTTCGGTTTGCTTTCCCCACTCTCCATCCTCAATAATTCGCCGCTCTGGATGGTTGTAGTTCCAGAGCTGTTGAAAAGCCTTAATTGACAACCATGCTAGATTCTTGCAACCTGCGCCCTCAAAATCAAAGTGCATGGGGTCAAACGAGCCAATCCAATCCCAGCCGTATCGCTCTAAATAGGGTTTCCATCCCTGAGCGTCCTCAATATCTAAAGCCAGTCCAGTATTATGATTACTTCGTCCTGGGACGGCTGCGGCAGTAATTCCACACCGTCGATTCTTATGGTGGGTGTAAAGTATTGCCTGTTGTGCTAGCGATCTATAAGCACTATTAACAATCATCTTCTTACGGCGAATAGCAATCGCCTTTTCTAGAGCCTCCACAGCAGGCGCTTGCAAAAATGAGTGGCACCCTGCGCCACAAGCCACATTCAAATGGGAAAAATCGACTAACAGACCTGGTGCAATGCGGTTGATTTGATGAATCAGCTGATAGTCCAACGGGCGAACACCCGATGTTGAACAAGAAGTATATTGAGCAATTGATGAAGTCATAGTTTAAATATGGTGAAGCTGCCCTAAAAAAGCCTTCGCCGCTTTGGTCATTGCTGAAAGCCACGCATCCGGATCTAAAACGTTGATAGAAAAATCCGGATCGGGCAAACTGGCAATTGATTTTACTGCCCTCCGACAAATCGCTTGAGGATAGCGATCATGCCCTGTCCAACCTGAGAGAATCCCTTCCAAATCAAACGCCCAAATCCCAATACACTCCAATTTGATGCGCCCGTTAATCGGGAAGCGGGAGATTTTCTGAACCCAGAAAAGATGAGTAACAACCTTGTTAGGTTGCCAGAGTAGGAGACGTTTAGCTTCGTCGGTAAGTGTGTGTCGCCCTGGCGAAGAGCCAGATTTTTTACGACGAAGCTTTTCCTCATTATCAATTTGGTGCTTAACTCGGCGGAATGAGTCAATGGCAACCAAAAAATCATTCTCCCCCTGTCGTGGAATGATTCGCCACGTATCAACGCTTCCGGTGGTATCTCGCTCCAAGCGGAGAACCCCGCAGGCAGGGAAGCTGAATCGCTCAAGGATGACTGGCGACGGGTGTCTGTGTTCTCGGCGGATGAGTCGGCGAATCCATCTTCTGATTCCATCTATCCAGCTCCTATTAGACACATTCTTAAATTATTTATTAAGTAAATTTCCCACCTTCTCAGCCAGTGCGTCTCGTGTGGCATAGATTGCGAGTCCTGTTCCGAGGGCGGATGCGATCGCTTCCAGCGGCACGCCCTGCCACCCTTGCCACTCAATTTTGGTAATACAACCGTTACTACCCTGACATTGATAGTCCAGCCGCAAGGAAAATAAGCAAGCAACTATTAAAACTGACGGCACCGTTGCCATTAAAGCCAAAATTGAATAGCCTTTTCCGACCGCAGACTTATTTCTATTCGGGCAATCTATTGGACAATCAGATTTGCTACTACTTTCCATTACCGCCTATGAGGTTAAGTGGCGTAAATTTTACCGAAAAGTTATCCCGTCGAGACTAACGTTTGAATTAGTCCCAGTAACAAAGTTTACAGAACCATTAAGAAGTACATCGATCCTAGCAATCGCATTGAGTGCAAGCACTGGAAATATTAAGCGGTAGCCCGTAGGTCGGTACCCTACGGGTAAAGTAAAAATAATTCCTGTGCCGCTGGACACTAGCCCCCGTAAATGGACAATTCCCAGCGGATCTTTATAATAGGCGGTCGGAGCAAAAACCCCCCCAACATTTATCCAGCCATTACTTAAAGTTGCTAATCGCCAGTCTTCTAGCGCAGGGATTAAAGCTACATCATTTTCGATTGGCAATTAAGTACCCTCTACTATAGATAAGCTGGCTGCCACCGAACAAATAGCAGAAACTTGCCCAGTATAAAGGTTTATAGAGGTTATCTCATACGATTTTCCTCTACCTAATAAAGGAATGCCTTCTCCTATTACTACCCCTGTTACAACACCAGTATTGCTATCAGTTTGTCCACCCAGTGCAATAGTTATCTCAGCATCACTGCTTACTACTATTGCTGCATACTTGCGGTTCGGATTGGCAGGTAAAACTTGCACCGCAGTATTAGCCAAAAGAGGGAGTTTAGTGTTATTGGCACTATCGAAAATGTTTAAGGGAGAAGAACCACCTCCACCGCTGGAAATAGGCATCGTATTCAATCCTTACTACGTATTGTTATTAGCCCCTCGCACCCTCAAAACCTCGGTGAATATTTCACTCATATTAGGTGGGGGTTGCTCAGTCCACAAATTTATCCTTCCCTGCATACTGTAATACTCACCCTCTAAAGTAGCCAAATTGGATTCTGTAACTACTTTCTCGGTATTAGTCAGCGAAAAATACGCAGGATATACTCTTGTGGTTTCCTTGTATAATTTCTTATCTTTAGCTCTTTTCCCTACATTTTTTTCTTCAGTCACCGACAAAGTAACTATCTCCGTCGCGCTAAGGGATTGTAGGGTTTTCAGCCTTTCCTCAGCCTCCTGGTCGCTACCACCGTGTACCTGCATCTGTCCTCCGTTAGATAGATTTGCCGTGGCACGAAAACGTCCCCACATATAACCGTTAGAACCACCACAAGCGGTTTTAATTTTTGCCCAATCCAAAGCAGCGCGGTTGATATCTGGGATTGAATAAGACGCTCTGACAAATCTGTCTGATGCTTTCCTAGCCCTCCAAGGCGGCTTTGCCACACTATAAAAAACTACGTCTAAAGATAAAGGTGTACGGCGTTTCATCCGTACAAAGTCTTCTATTGGATAGCCCAAAAACTGCCCGATGTCTCTATCTTCTATTAGCTGATTGATTCCCATTAAAAAGGGTATCTGGGATTTAAGAAGCTGAGTTCTACCCTTAAGTATTATTCGCGTCATCTTACCCCCATAACTCCTCCAGCTTTACGCCCCAAAGACAATCAGTGATTATCCCTGAATACCTGGGACTACGCACCATTTTTAGTATTTCAAAATTTCTAAACGTCACCTCCCTATCCCGCAAATCTTGAAATATAGGCATATTGATCAACATAGGTACCGCTTTGGGATAAACCTTTACAGCTTGCGACACTGGTGACACATCAGCAGTGGTATAGATGCAACGCAGCCAAGACCAACTACTAATAATGGCATCAGTAGGATAGATAAAAGATATCCTTACTAAATCATTGCCGCCAACAGCTTGCACAGGAAATTTTATCCATTCTCCTTCTGTAGGATAAAGGGTGCCTAAATCATTCCATACGCCTAAAGCATCGTTTGAGGTTGGCATTTATTTACATTTCATCGCCGATACTAGCCAACCTTTCCTCATACTCTCCCCCCTCCAAATATTCTCTGGTTTCGGCTGGGGTGGCAGTCCGTAACAACCCAGACTCAGAATCTGCAACAAAGCAATAATCTCCGCAAGACTTCCAAGCCTCTTCCCTCCAATCGAAAGGAAGGATAGATCCCAATACTGATTCAAAATCGGGATCTCCTGGGTACACGAGAAAATTATCAGAGTCCGAACGGTATGCCACCGCCACCACCTCCGACAAGCTTCCAACCACTACCAGCATCTCCTACCGTATCTTCTTTAGTAGAAGCTACAAAAGTGGTCATGCTAATCACTGCGCCATCCGTGGTTGAAATGCGTTTATTCGCTCGTTTCGGTCTAGGATTATTGATGCCATAAAGCACGGTAGTGTAATTAGCATCCGTTACATCCTCTATCCCTAACGCACCTTTATCGGTTGCTGTTAGCTTGTTGTATTGAAACAGAGGCATATTCCATCCATAGTTAATCCCATCTGTAGCACCAAATGGGCGATAGGGGACGAAAACTAACCGAGAAAAGCCGGAGGCTCCTCTAAATGCTCGAATTGTACCCGCTCTAATGTCCCAACCTGCCGTCCTGGCAGCAGCAATGGAATCTGCATTAACAAAGCTTTCCTCATAGCCTTTGTTTGCAGTGCCAAAAAATTTTCTAGCCCTTGGTGGTTTTGGGCTGTTGGCTCCAAAAACGGTTCCAGGCTTATAGCCTCCCCCTGACGCCAAAATAACTTGATGTCCCAGTGCTGTAGAGGTTGCATCTGCAACGTCTGTACGGAACCCATAAGTTAAGCCAGCAAACCCCTTAAGCCCTACTCCAACAAGTCGTCTCTCCCCATAAGGCATACTTTATTTTCCTTGTGTCTCCTCTTGTCAAACGTGAATTACGAATTATTAAGTCAAATACGGCGTAGCCGCTAGAACAAGGTTTCCAGTAGCCGGATCAATTGTTTGAGCTACTGGAAAAGAAAATGTACCAGAATAAATTCCGGTGTCCGAGTTGTAAGTTCCCGTAACAAAGTTACGGTTGTCAGGATTTCGAGCAGTTGTACGCTCTATTGCTTGCAATTGCATCAGTGATTCCAATGCCAAGCCTTCTGCGGTGTCGGCCTTTAAATCAGCTCCGGTAAGTGCTGCCATGTTGATTCAGTTTGATATCAGTACGATTTCATGATGATATTTCTTAAAAAAAGTGTCAAGTCCCCAAACCCTTGATATAGAATGTTTTTAGGCTGAGTCCAACGTGAAGACCCTATGGGTTATAAAAACGGGAATTTTAAATTTTTAATGCAGCTTGAAGTTTATTCACTCCTCTCAACCAACTCCAAACGAGCTATGCGGAGAATCAAAAAAACGCATCGGGGATATTACGGATATTTTCCCCGGTACAACCTTTTAAGCCGACTTTGTGCGGAATTAAGTATGACTGAATCAGAAATCCTGATTCAGATACAAAAAGAGAGAGAATTTTTACTTAAAGAGCAACATGGCAATTTATACCCACAGTGAAGTAAAGAATATAGGGTATCAGTTACAGGCTAATAGCAACTACATACATACCCTTATAGAAAATTTTGATGACTTTGAAAAATATAAAAATAGGGGACTAGAAGCTATTACGGTAAATACCTTTTTAAAAAATCTTAAAGTTTATAGTGAAATACGGTCTACTGCTGAAGTACCTCTGCCAGAGTTTGAATTAACAGATACTGATACCGATAGGTTAGCTAAAACACTTATAAGAGAATGGAAAGGCACAAGAAAGCAATTAAATTTACACTGGGGAGTAGATGATACTCCGTGGATGCCAATTGGATCAGTAAGTTTGATCAATGTATTAAATTATCCTTTTACAATTCATAACGCAATGGATCTGTTGACAGACAACCTTGCTGCTGAAATTGGTGTCAGATCACGGATAGGAGTATCAATAAGTGATGTGGGACACGGACTGCTAACAGATAAAGACAAAGTGGTAATTTACGGTAGCTATGTTACCGAGTGGGTAACAGCTACGGCACGATTAAAACCTATAGAATTTTCTAATCCGTTTAGTCATCCAGTAACATCGACAAGTTCTGTATTATTGCGTCCAAATGCAGAGCGTAAACAATTTACTATTAAAAACCCGGATACTAATCCTTGCTTCCTTAATTTTGGCAATACTGCCGAACAAGGCAGAGGAATATTTTTAGGAGGGAAAGATGCTTACGAATATAATACCGATAATTATCCATATTTCGGTACAGTATCCGTAGTCTGTTTTCCGCAACATGACGGAACAATAAATTTAGTAGGAATGGAGTGCTGGTAATGGCTTTAATTAATCCGTTTGAATATGTGCAATTTGCTCCTGATTTAGCTGATTTTAAAATACCTTGGTCTATAGTTACGCCGACCGATAGAGCCGTTATGTTGCGGCGGTATCGGGGATTAAATAATAATTCTTATGGAGTTATTAGACGGCATAATTACAGCACAAACCTGAGAACTTAATATTTTAATTATGGTAAAAATGCAGACGGTACGCGGCGATTCTCTTTACGATAGACCGAGAACAATTGTAGAAATACCAGATGATGAATCTTGGCTGAATAAATACAATAACCCACAAGACAAAGTTAATGGTATTCAAGACACTATAAGAGACACTATTAAGGATACTCCTGGGGATAGAATTAACGACCGAGTACAAGATAGAGTAAGACCTAATTTAGGAAAAGATACTATACTGCAACCACCAGTAGAGCGAGTGCCACCCAGACCGCCCTACCGGAAAGTAGAAATGCCCGAATTAAAAAAGCGGTGGGGGCTACCTCAATTAGTTGGTACAGCAGAAATCCAAAAAGGACTTGTCCCCATTGGCAATACTGGACTATATGCCACTCCTGATACAGCAGCAGATCCAAGGGACTGTAACAGATACCCTAGTAGTATCTATTGTGGCGGTGCGCCTTTAAGTATTGAACCTATTGCCCTAGACCCGGAAGTAGTGATAGATGAGTGCGGTAATGTGGTGGGAATTAGCATTACTCCGACTGTGGGATTTATTCAACTCCCACCAGTACAAATAGTTAAGCCTAATATTAATTGTATTAAACCTAAAGATTTATTTGATAAAATCCCAGCTCCCCCCGATTTGCCACCATCTACTATTTATGATTTAGACAATGAAACCGATTATGTTGTGATTTTTGGTAATAGGTCATCAATAGTTCTTGATAAAGATGAATATGGATATGACGGATTGCAAAAGGGCATCAGTGCTTCTGGAGGTGTCACCCAGTACAGGGATAAAGAAGGAATATTAATCAGAGTAACCGCTACATTAAATAACTCTTTTAGCTTTAGATATAGCTCAGATATTTTTGGGAATCCTGGGGGAGCAAGGTTCGACAAACATCAAATGTATTATAGATGGGAAAATAATAATATATTTCAAAAGAGAAATAATGAAGAATTTCAAGTAAATGAATTACGGACTTTTGTAACTGACGTAAAACCACTAAATAGATTTCAAGATGATGAATTTACTAATGGAGATTTTCCAGAAGGGGGAATTTTAAGCGGCTATGGCCCTACAAGCTCTTTACCTGTTATAGGGGGAGTATTTACGCATGGAATGATTCAAGGCAGGGGAAAAACAATTAAAAACTTTTTAGAAATAGTTCTTAAAAATAGCAATACAAAAAATACTACAATGTCCATTACTATGATCGCCGCATTTCCTACGGGTTTAAGGCGACCTTTACCACCACCGCCGCCACCCGATAGGAGATGTTGTATGTCTTGTTGTCCAAACAATAGTGGAAACCAAGCTAGTAATGATGCGCCTTTACGCCTTATTTATAGCAAGGTAGTTCAAATAGATAAAAGAGTAACAAAGCTAGAAGAAAATGTAGGAGAATTTCCGGTCGTCTTAGAATACTTTGATGCTGACGAAAAAATACCAGGAAAACAAGGTAAAACAATATCTGTAAAATCAATTGCAGATAGTATTCCTACGACATTTCAACGAGTTGAAAACGTTGCTAAAATTATTGGTATAGAAGAATTGCCCGCCGAATTGCCAGAATCTTTTATTTCACGAGATGAAGGTTTCTTGGGTAATTTGATACCTAATCAACCTGTTTATAAAAGAAATTTGGTTCAGCTTCTGGGATATTTCATGGAGCGATTTGAGGAAATCACGGGACAATTTGAAATTCCAATCCAAATCAAAGACAGTGACCCGACCACACCAGGCGACCAGCCCAAGGGTATTAAAATACCGAATATAGCGGAAGGCATTGCAGAGATGATGCTGTTGTTAATTCAGACTTCTGTTAACTCCGAGACTTTAATAAATATTTGTACGAAGACATTAATAGAGTCAGGACAAATTAAGCAACAAGACTTTAAGAACTTTCACCAGCTCACTACAGTTTTGGATTATATGGGATGTGGTACACAAGAGGTTAAGAAATCTATACCGTTATCTTTTTCAGTGGGTGCTGAAACATTGCCGGATTTATTGCGTGACACTACTGTTGAAGTGTCGGTGACGGAGTTAAAAGAGCAACGAGATATGAAAGATGTCTTTATGCCGCTACTTGATTCCGCTTCAATTATAAAATCTGTCTTTTTTAGGAAGTTTGACCAAAAGGGAGATATTAAAGCCCAATTAATAGATATGGTTAAAGGTCATGCTGCCACCAATGACAAGTTAAACGGCAACGAAAAGGACGCTGATGGTAAAGATAATTTTGATAGATTCATAGATGATGCAGAGATAGGATTTACCACTGAACCGGGAATAACTAATAGCACCGAGCCTTATGGCAAGGATTATTCACGCCGCCCTCGGATTCGTGAAATTGGAAAAGATACTAGCGATACAAAGTAAAAAAAATTCATGGCATCACTAATAGATTTAAGCAAGGCTGCCGGACGTTTAGCGAGAAAGGAGATTACGGCGGATGGTGTCCGACGATTTGCTGTGAACGCCATGTCGGGGAAGGCAGACAGCGGTGATGGCGGAGGAATATTAGGAAAAATTATCGGCGCTGTTGGAAAGTTTAACAACAGTTTAATAAACGGCGTTGCTAAAGCTCTTTTTAGTTTTGCAAGTTTTACTCTTAGCGGTTTGTGGGGATTAGTAATATCTACAGGTCAGTTTTTATGGAACTTCGATTTTAATATGTCAGAGGAGGCTGCTGACAAAAAAATAGAGGCTCTTTATACAAGTTTAGCGGGTAGCCTTGGGAATACCCTTGGTAATGCTGTAGGTTGGCTAGCGTGCGGTGCGTTGCCAGGTGCAATAATCTTTGCATTCAATGAACCGCTTGGTTTGCACGTTCTAAATGAAGTTGGCGAAGAGGCGCTCGAAGAGATTGCCGATAACGTTGCTCAACTGATACGCCAAACAGCGACTCAAGGGGTACAAGTTTTATTGACTTGGGCTTATATCAATTACAGAAAGCTGTGGAGGCAACCAAATTCTGAGTTTGCAAAGATGTTAGCTGCGGGCGGACTAAAAAAAGAGTATATAGATAGAGCTGTAGAAGAGAGAAGTAAGCCTTGGAGCTTTGCTTTAAAGTTTGAAGAGGCAATAGAGTCTATTGATAATAAATATTTAAGGACATTTGCAGAAAATTTCTTTGAAGAGGCGTTTGACGCTTGCGTGGAAGCTGGGTATGTGGTGGCGAACAGCGTAGATAGTTACCTTGCGGCGCAAAAAATAGCTAACAATGGACTATTAGGCGAGGAGCGCACAGTAGAGATTTTGTTGGATCGCTCCACGGCTACAGCCCCAACTCCTTAAATTTGGTTGACCAAATTACAAGGCTTTTGGCTCTGATGGTACAGAGAATTGGTACACAAGATTTGGCGTAAAAGTGTCAACGCTTTACACGGAAAAGCTTTGAAGGATAACAGTAATCTGCTTTGCAAGCAGGATGTCAGCGGTTCGAGTCCGCTAACCTCCATTAGTTTTTGTACGTTCGCAAATTAAATGTCGCAATTCGCAAATTAATGTCGTTATTCCCCTTTGAGCATCTGTTCGCAAATTAATGTCGTTGTCGATTAACAGATTAATGTCGTGATTAACACATTAATGTCGCTTAATGTAGTTTTTAACAAATTCGTGTCGTTGAATTAGTTCTGACAACCGTTAACAAATTAATGTCGTCCAGCGACTTTAATTACAAAGCAGGCGATCCTTTCAACCCCCCCTAAATTTGGGACACTATCTACAACTATTATTATTCAAATTGCTGGCGCAGCTTCATAAACTTCAAAATTGCTGCCGCAGCTCTATAATATTCTACGTTCGCAAATTAAATGTCGCGAACTGCGAATCGCGACATTTAATTTGCGAACGTACATGATGATACCTGGGTCACACATCCTCTACAGATCATCTAAATTGCAACGTAAACCTAACGATACTGAATCTAGAACCGTAGAAGCTTTTGGATTCTCAGTATAAATCCCAGTGGTAGTTCAATAACTTCATACAATCTTTACTCAAAAACACGTAGCTGGTCGATCTAAAACCGTAACAAACTGTAACATCAATGGTAAGACTGGTGTTTCTAGCGAGAGTACTTCACCAGAGTACGTCAGCAGTTGCACTGAATTCAGTTTTTGACCTTCACTAACAAAGGACGATATATGAGACAGTTTTGGACAACGGCAGTGCTGAGTTCAGCCCTGATTGCTTCTGCTCCACTGGCAGCCCAAGCAGCGTCATTCACATTTTCAGGCCCTTTAAGTGGAGCGCAGGAAATTCCTGTCCCCAACAATAGTCCGGCGACGGGATCATTTTTAGCAACATTGACAGGTGAACCTGAGCAATGGACATTTAACTATGAAGTTTCTTTCCAGAACTTCACCGGACTTTTCCGCGACGCGCATATTCATCTAGGAAGCCGTGGAGTTGCGGGCCCGGTAGTGCATCGGCTAGACGGCGTTGCATCCTTGGCTACGGCAAACGTGAACAGTGGTACTTTGGTCGGTGACTGGACATCGGCAGAACTGCCTGCGACAGTCACCCCAGCCACCGTGTTCCAGCGCTTTTTGGATGGTCAGTACTATTTCAATGTCCACTCAACCACATTTCCGACTGGTGAGATCCGAGGTCAAATCGAAAATCCGATAGACTCAACGGCAGTACCTGAACCTGCTACCGCTCTGGGGCTGTTCGTAGCCGGAGCGATTGGGGCGGCGGCGCGACGGAAGAAGGCAAACCAGGTCGCATAGGCTCAAACCGTTTAACCACAACTGTTTGCAGAGCTATTTGATATCGGGCAAAATAGAAAGTTTTGCCCGGTATTTTTTTGGATTGCCTAGAGTTGAATCAGCCTTCTCTCTCAAGCATTGAGTTCTGATGTGCCGGAAGCGATCGCTTCTAATTTTTCGGCATCCAACACTGTAATCTTACCACCGCGACCGTAAGCCACAACCGACTTCAGACTCTTGAACATTCGCACGCACTCCTCGTAGGTGATGCCAATACTCCGCGCTATTTGATAATAGGAAAGCTTCACCTTCAAAGATGCGCCAGTGGGGGTTGATTCGGTTCCTTGAGATGCAAAATACTGAATAAACCGCGCTAAGCGTACAATTGCCCTTTCAGAAACCAATCCATGCACTGTGTCATGGAGTTGTTGCAATCGAGAATTGAAAACCATCAGCATTCGCAGGGAAATTTCTGGAGTTTGCCTTATTGCTTCTAAGAGGGCATCTCGTTGTACTGTAAGAATTATTGAATCACACTCAGCTGTCACCATCGCCGGAGAAATTCCATCACCTAATAAGGCGGGTGCAGCGAAAATTTCCCCCGGTGGTAGGGTACGCAGAATCGTTTCTTTGCCTGTTGTTGCAGTTTTGGTGATTTGCAAAGAGCCATCCAGCAGGGCGTATAGTTTAGGAGGTAAGCGATCGCCTTCATGTAAGACTATCTCCCCTTTGCTGTATTTCTGTACTTGGGTGTAAGGTTGTAAATGTTCTAATTCCGCAGGAGTTAGATCCACAAAAACTCGAATCTCAGAAAGTTGCTCGACTGTTGCCTGCATTATCTCTTAGTGTTACTTTTAGCGGGCTAGGAAAATGTTACCAATTTGTGTCATGTCCACATTTCCCCCAGTGATGATGACACCAATCTTTGCATCTTTGACAACTCCTGAAAGTAAAGCAGCAGCTGCTAAAGCGCCTGTGGGTTCTACGACAATCTTTAAGCGGAGCCACAAGAACAACATGGCGCTGCGGATGGCTTCTTCAGATACTGTCACCATATCATCAACATAATGCAACACCAGCGGAAAGGTAATTTTCCCTAAACTGGGGGTGCGTGCGCCATCGGCCATGGTGTCAGGATTGGTAACAGTATGCAGCGTTTTGGTGTGAAACGATCGCGTAGCATCGTCGGCGCGTTCCGGTTCTACGCCGATGACTCGACAATTGGGTGAAAAAGCTTTAATAGCGATCGCGCAGCCGGATAATAAACCACCGCCACCGCAACAAACTAACACTAAGTCTAATCCAACTTCCTGAATTAGTTCTAAAGCTGTTGTACCTTGTCCTGCTATCACATGAGGATGATCGTAGGGGGGAATCAGGGTGAGATGGCGATCGCTGACCATATCTTTCGCCAAAGCTTCCCGCGTCGTTTCCTGACGATTGTACAAAATTACCTCAGCACCATAACCGCGAGTTGCGGCTTGCTTCACTGCTGGTGCATCATCAGGCATGATAATCGTAGTGCGAATGCCTAGCAGTTGTCCAGCAAGCGCGATCGCTTGGGCATGATTTCCCGATGAATACGTCAAAACGCCGCTTTGCTTTTGTGCTTTTGATAACTGCGCCATTGCATTGTACGCACCCCGAAACTTAAACGAACCTGTGCGTTGAAAATTCTCGCACTTGAAGAACACCTGAGAGTTGGTGCGCTGATTGACAGTTTTTGAGGTCAACACAGGTGTACGGTGGGCAATACCGCCAAGGCGCACCGCAGCAGCTTCCACGTCGGCGATGGTAACGGATAATACCATTTTGGATTTTGGATTGGTAATTGGGGGTTATTTTCAGCGAAGGATGCGATCGCGATCGCATCCTTCGCTGGCATTCATGAGTAAAAATTATAAAGTTACTCTTAAATAGAGATTTTTCTTTTATCTTTTCCCGTAAGCTTACCAAAGGTAAGCCAAAAATATCTATTTTTCTGCTGCTTTTTTGCGCGGACAAAAGCTGTGCGTTTTCTTATCTAGCAGCAAACACAAAAATTAGCTAAAATCCACTACATTTTTTAATCTTATCTCCCCTCTCGAAAAACTGAAGACACCCAAACAGGGCATTTTAATCTTTACTACTATGCAACTTCACAACCAGCCCAATTGTTCTTTAGTTTTAGAACAAGCAATTGACCGTCACTTGTTAACTGTTGCTCGTGACAACCCTCTACCAGAAGTCATAGCTAGTCTTCAGTCTGGAGATTCGAGCAGGTGTGCTTTAGTGATGGAGGAGTCCCGGTTAGTTGGGTTGTTTAGCGAGCATAATATTATAGCGCTTAACCTAGCACAAAGGTCTTTAGAAAAGGTTAAAGTTGCTGAGGTGATGACGACACCCATTATTACCCTAAATATATCAAATTTACCAGATATTTTTATATTATCTTCATTATTGCAACAACATCAAATTCACCATCTGCCTGTAGTAGGCGATCGGGATCAAATATTGGGAGTAATCACCCCTCAAAGTATTTGCCGAGTGCTGGAAAAAGAAATTTCAAATCTTAATTCTGCATTTGCCAATTTGAAATCTGCGAAAGGGGAAAATTTGAGCAGCGTCACCCAGGATAGATCAAAAGGTAGCGATAAAATCGGGATTATAGCCCCAAACGCAAGCTGGCCACAGGCGAAGGAAAAATTAGCAATTACAGTAGAAGCGCCTGCAACTTACCTAAAAGAACCTTATGAAACCCTATCAGTTAAAGTGTCCGAGGAGCAACAGAGTTTTAAGACTCTCTTAGCAAGAGAGAGACAGTATAAGTCGGTTGTTGACAACGTTAAAGAAGTATTTTTCCAGACAGATACAGCAGGTTTATGGGCATTTCTAAATCCTGCATGGACAGAAATTACTGGATTCAGCATCGAAGAAAGCCTCGATACAAATTTTCTAAATTACATCCATCCTGACGATCGCCAACACAATCTAGAGCTATTTCAACTATTGATTAATCGAGAGAAAGACTATTGCAAACATGAGATTAGGTACTTGACGAAAGATGGTGATTACAGATGGATTGAGGTTTATGTAAGTCTGACATTGGCTGACGACAATGGGATCTTGGGTACTTCCGGTACGCTGAACGATATTACGGAGCGCAAGCAAGCTGAATTTGCTTTGCAGGAAAGCGAACTGCGGTTCCGCTCCTTAGTTTCCAATATTCCCGGCGTAGTTTATCGCTCTGGCTGCGATTCGGACTGGACAATGGAGTTTATCAGCGATGCGATCGCAGAAATTTCCGGCTATCCGCCTAGTGACTTTATTGACAACAAAATTCGCACTTTCGCCAGTATTATTCATCCCGAAGACACAGCCAATTGTGAAAAGTTAGTCCTGAAAGCCGTGGAAGAGAGACAACTGTTTCTCGCGGAATATCGGATTATTCGAGCAGATGGTAGCATCAGATGGGTCTATGATAAAGGTCAAGGATTCTTTGGTGATGATGGGACTGTACTTTGGCTCGACGGGGCAATCTTTGATATCACTGAACGCAAGCGAGCCGAAGCAGAATTAGAAAAGTCAAATCAGCGGACTATTAAAATTTTAGAAAGTATCACAGATGCTTTTTTTGCCCTCGATAAATCGTGGTGCTTCACTTACTTAAACTCAAAAGCCGAGCAGCACTTATTAAAAACCAGAGACGAATTAATTGGCAAATGTATCTGGGACGAGTTGCCAGTAGTTAACTCTAGCTTGATAAAGCAATATCACAAAGCTGTATCCGAAAATATTACAATTCATTTTGAGACATTTTATGGGTCATCAAATACCTGGTATCAGGTACAAGTCTATCCTTATGAAGATGGCTTAAGCGTTTACTTGCATGACATTACTGAACGTAAACAAGCAGAAGTTGCACTGAAAGAAAGTGAGGCGCGATATCGTGCAGTTGTTGAAGATCAAACAGAAATGATCTGTCGCTTTTTGCCTGACGGAACCTTAAGTTTCGTCAACGACGCTTACTGTCGTTTCTTCAACAAACAGCCCGAAGAGTTAGTCGGGCAAACTTTTGCTCCCTTCATGTTAGAAGAGAAGCAAGAATGGATAACCCAGGAAATGGCTTTTCTTACTCCAGAAAAATCAGTAGTGAGTTACGAACATCAGGTAGTAATGCCAAGCAGGGAGATTTGCATTCAGCAATGGACAAACCGGGCAATATTTAACGAATTTGGCCAGTTTGTCGAATTCCAGGCAGTCGGTCGGGATATCACCCTACGCAAAGCCGCTGAGAAAGCACTGGCAAAGCGGGAACGCCACTGGGCAGCGTTGGTTACAATTGGGCGTCGGTTATTGGTTTCCAACGACAAAGAAAACTGCTACAAACAGGTGTTGAAAACACTGGGGACGGTTTCGCGTGCCAGCCGGATTTACGTGTTTGAGAACCACACAGATGAGTCGGGTTGTCTGCGAATGAGTCAGCGTGCCGAGTGGTGCGGGGAGGGTGTCAACCCCGAAATTGACAATCCTTTGCTGCAAAACCTCTCTTATGACGACTATTTTCCTCGCTGGGCTAACCTATTAGCGCGGGGAAAAATCGTTTCTGGGGTAGTGGCAAAATTTCCAGAGTCAGAGCGTCAGGTTTTAGAACCGCAGGGCATTCTTTCGATTTTAGTCTTGCCGATGATTGTTAATGATAAGTTCTTTGGCTTTATTGGCTTTGATAATTGCCATGAAGCTCGCCCTTGGGCTTCATCAGATGTGGATATTCTCAGAGCGGCAGCAACGGCAATATCTATGTACCAACAACGCAGGCTGGCGGAGTTGGCGCTGCGGGAGAGTGAGGAACGGTTCCGGCAGCTGGCAGAAAATATTGATGAGGTGTTCTGGATGACTAACCCTGATAAAACCCAGATTATCTACATTAGTTCTGCATTTGAGAAGATTTGGGGGCGCACCTGCGAGAGTTTGTATAACAATCCTAAATATTGGGTGGAATCAATCCATCCAGAGGATCGCGATCGCATCGTTGCTCTGATTCGTAACAATCCCCAACGGACTTTAAACGAAGAATATCGAATTGTGCGCCCCGATGGTTCGGTTCGCTGGATCTGGGATCGCGCCTTTCCCGTCCGGAACGCCGCCGGAGAAATCTGCCGCATCACCGGACTTGCAGAAGACATCACCGAACGCAAGTCGGCACAGCAGACTCTTTTACGCATCAGCGCTGCTGTGGAAAAATCCAGCGATGCTATTGGGATATCTGGTGTAAATGCTGAACCCATCTATATCAATGAAGCTTTTCGCAACTTATTCGGCTACTCGTTGGATGAATTAGACGTCTCTGGAGGTCTAGCGCTACTGTTCACCCAAAAAGCAGTTAACCAAGAGGTGTTCGCCACCGTCAACGGCGGCAAATCTTGGAGAGGTGAAGTAGAGATGCGATCGCGTAGCGGCTGCATCATCCAAATTTCCCTTCGTACAGATGCCATCAAAGATACTTCCGGTCAAGTTGTTGGGTCAATTGCCATCTTTACTGACATCACCGAACGCCTGCAAGCCGAACAAGCACTACGCGAGAGTGAGGAGAAGTATCGCAATCTTGTCGAACAAACCAACGATTGGGTGTGGGAAATTGATAGCAATGGTGTCTTTACCTACGTCAGCCCAAAAGCCTCTGATATTGCCGGCTATCAAGTTGGGGAAATTCTTGGTAAGACTACTTTCAATTTTATGTCGCCGGATGAGGCAACGCGATTTCAGTCAGTTCTCAACTACTTTGTTTCTGCACAGCAACCCTTCTCCAATCTAGAAAAAACTGTAATTCACAAAAACGGTCACTCAATTGTTTTAGAAAGCAGCGGTTCGCCTGTTTTTGAAAGCCAAGGTGTACTGCAAGGTTATCGCGGCATAAGTCGCGACATCACTGAGCGCAAAAAAGCCGACTCAGAAATTCGTTCTTCACTGGAAAAAGAAAAAGAACTCAACGAACTAAAATCTCGCTTCGTCTCAATGGTTTCCCATGAGTTCCGTACTCCCCTAAGCACTATTTTGCTTTATACCGAATTGTTAGAACACTATCACCACAAGTGGGATGAGGAGCAAAAACGCCAGTATTTTATACGCATTCAAACTGCTATCAAAAACATGACGAATCTGCTAAATGATGTTTTAATCATCGGGAAAGCCGAAATTGGAAAACTAGAATTTAGTCCAAAATTTCTAGATATAGATGTTTTCTGCCGCGACTTGGCGAGCGAAATGCAACTAACAGCAGGTAGCCAACAGGCTATTATTTTTCAAAGCTGTAGCTGCTCTCAACAAACTTATGTAGATGAACAACTTTTGCGGCAAATTTTCACAAACTTACTTTCAAATGCCCTGAAATATTCTCCCCAAGGAGGGGTAATTAATTTTTCCTATTATTTTCAGAATGAAAAATTAGTTTTTGAAGTGCAAGATGAGGGCATCGGTATTCCCATAGAAGACCAACAACATTTATTTGAAAGCTTCCATCGGGCTACTAATGTCGGTACTATTCCCGGCACTGGATTGGGTCTGGCAATAGTTAAAGAATGTGTCAAATTACACCAAGGAGAAATTAGTGTAAACAGTAAACTAGGGCTAGGCACGAAGTTTGTAGTCAAGTTGCCATATCAATAAAAACTTAACAGGGGCAGGGAGAAACTAGCAAAAATGAACAAGATTTTAGTTATTGAAGATGAAGAACCAGTGTTGGCTGGAATGAGCGCCCTTTTAACAGCTGAGAATTTCGATGTAATAGGCGCAGAAAATGGTAAAGTCGGGGTAGAGTTGGCGATAAAAAACCAACTAGACTTAATTATTTGTGATGTCACAATGCCGGAACTGGATGGATACGGTGTATTGAGAGAATTGCGTCAAAATCCAGCCACGGCTATGATTCCTTTTATTTTTCTAACTGCCAAATCTACCAAATCCGATCTGCGTCAGGGTATGGAACTGGGGGCTGATGATTATCTTACCAAACCGTTTACTAGAGATGAATTATTGGGCGCGATCGCTGCTAGATTCAAAAAACAAACAGTAATGTTTGAACATTACTCAACTGAATTAAAACATACAGAAGAAAAAGTCAATCACCTGGTATATTACAATAATTTGATCGGCTTGCCCAATCGCTTGTCACTACAAGAACAGTTCCATCAAGTGATTGCTCATAGAGACAAGTTACCAAGTCAATCTTCTATCAGTATTCTCTCTATTAGTTTAGATAGATTTAGCCGTGTCAACGACTCTCTAGGCTATACACTAGGCGACTTGCTACTTAAGTCTGTAGCCGAACGCCTGACAATGTGTGTTAGTGGCGGCGACTTTGTTGCTCACTTGCAAGCCGATATATTTGCAATTATTCTCCTAACTGATGACACAAAATCAGATGTTGGCGTTATCCACGATATTTTAAATACAATTTCTCAACCTTTCATGCTGGAGGGTCACGAAGTATTTATCACCGCCAGCATTGGCATCTCGCGCTATCCGTCGGATGGTGGTGACATTGACACTTTAATTAAAAATGCTTCTTTAGCAACATTTGGGGCTAAAAAGCAAGGGGGAAATACTTATCAGTTTTACACGTCAGATATGCAGGCTGATTCTGTCGATCAATTTGCACTAGAGTCTAGCTTGCGTCGTGCCTTAGAACGAGAAGAATTTCAGGTATACTATCAGCCACAAGTCGAATTAAAAACCGGAAAGATTGTTGGGATAGAAGCGTTAATACGTTGGAAACATCCAGAATTGGGGCTAATTTCTCCGGCAACATTTATACCATTGGCAGAAGAGACAGGCTTGATTATGCCCATTGGCGAATGGGTTTTGAAAACGGCTTGCGCTCAAACTAAAACATGGCAAACCGCTGGTTTTTCTTCTTTACGAGTAGCAGTTAATTTGTCATGCAGACAATTCAATCAAGTAAACTTGGGTGAGAGTATAGTCGAAATCTTAAATAACACAGGTCTGGCTCCGCAATTTCTGGAATTAGAAATTACTGAAAGCGTACTAACCCAAAATGAATCAGCAGCTATCAAGACATTAAATAAGTTGAAGCTTTTAGGAATCGAAATATCTATTGATGATTTTGGGACTGGATATTCTTCTTTAAGTTATCTCAAAAAATTTCCTTTTTCTACTTTAAAAATAGACCAGAGTTTCATCCGAAATATTAACACTGATGCTAGATGTAAAAACATCACTATGGCAATTATTCAAATGTCACAAAAATTGAATTTAAAAGTGATTGCTGAGGGAGTAGAAGCGGCAGAAGAAGTAAGTTTTCTTTGCCAACATGATTGTGATGAAGTCCAAGGGTATTTGTTTTGTCGTCCTGTACCACCGGAAGAATTGGAAAAGTTACTGTGGAAAGGCAAGAAACTACCGATTCCTATGTTAATTTAAGGAGATTACTAATAGCAATTAACTATTAGCAATTAGCAATAACAACTTTATTTCGTCCGTGTCGTTTGGCTTCGTAGAGTGCTTTGTCTGCGGCTTCATTGAGTTGCGTCGCATCAACCACGCTGGGAAAAACAGCAACACCACAGCTAAAAGTGACGGAAAATTCAGCACCTTCAGACTGTTGCCGAACTTTGGCAAAGCCTTCTCGGATGCGATTAAGTACCTTGACTGCTGTTAAACCATCTGTATGCGGCAAGATGATAGCAAATTCTTCACCGCCGTAACGACCAGTAATGTCAGTTTTACGCAAACGCTGCTGCAATAGACGGGAGAGACTTTTCAAAACGCGATCGCCTGTCAAATGCCCATAGGTATCATTAACTGACTTAAAATCATCAATATCAATCATGGCAAAGGCGACTGTGGTATTTTCCCGGCTAGCCCGTTGCACTTCAATATTTAATTGCTCTTTGATAGTCGTATGATTAAGTAGCCCCGTCAAACTATCGCGCACCATCACAGAACGTAAAAGACGCGATCGCTGCACTCGCGGCATCACTGACGCCACCAGATGGTGTGGCAAAATTGGCTTAGTCAAGAAATCGTCCCCGCCTAGCTGAATCGCCGTCAGCTGCTTATTAAAATCAGTCTCAACCGAGAGAAACACAATCGGAATCCCCATATAAGCAGGTTGCTGACGGATCACCGATGCCAATTCCAAGCCATCGCAACCAGGCATATACATATCCATCAAAATCAAATCCGGTCTAAACTCAATCAAAGGCTGCATCACCTGCAAAGGATCAGCGATCGCGACCGTCATCATCCCCGCCTGCTCTAAAGTTAAGCTATAGAAAGTAGCCAAAGACGCATCATCGTCAACAATTAAAATTCGATACGGTTCAGGGGTTTGCGGTGCCGTCAGGGAATCCAAAGCATCAATCAACTCTCCGATATTAATTGGCTTAGGGAAATATGCCTTCCCACCTGCCCTCACCGCCTGCAAACGCGCCGTCAGATCGTTTCTGCAAGAGATAAATACAACTGGCAAAGGTTGTTCGCGCCCTTTCTGGATTTGGGTGATAGTTTTCGGGCCTGCCAAATTGTCTTCAGGGAACACCACATCCATGATGACTGCTGCTGGAGGTGTTTGAGCGATCGCGTCCTGAAGTTCAACAAACTCGTTAAAGGCGCGAACATCATAACCAAAACAACCGATTTGCAACACTAAATCCTGTGACAAAAGCGGATCGTCTTCAACCAGAAAAATCAGCCGATTGTCTGACTCCGGTAGGGGAGGAAGTGTCAGCGGCAGGTTTACCGACAATTCTTGAGTGGACAGTAAACAAATTTCACTCGCCGCGTGTTTCAATACCTCTAGCAGCACCAAAATTTGTGCTTGCTGTTCCGAAGTTGGCAAATCCTCACATTCCAGCATCGCTTTGAAAACAAGTTCCAAAGTTCGGGCGGCATTGCCTAATATTAGAAAGCCAAATGTAGCACTAGATCCAGCCAGACGGTGTGTTAAGTTGTGCAGCGTTACCAAAAGTGAGGAAGCTTCGGCGAGGGGCAGAGGCGGTGAGGCGGCGATGGGGTGATGAGGTGAAAAAAGGAATTTAGAATTATCTTTTCCCACTCTCCCACCCTCCCCCTCCCCCACTGCGATACTCTTTTCCAAACTTGCAAGCAGCTGATTCCATGTAGCTTCAATCTGCTCAACTCGACTTGGTAGTTGCTGCGTGTAAGCAATACGTAAGGCGTTTAGTTGTTCTTGTGGATTTTTCACAGAATTAAACATGGTACTGAGACCACAAGCGATTAAGAGTTGCAGAAAGAGTCATCGGGTCAAACGGCTTTGCAATTACATCCAAAACGCCCAGTTGTTTATAGGAAGCTACTTCGTGAGTTTGGACTTTGGCAGTCAAAAAAATCACAGGAGTAGTTAAAGTTTCTCTTAGTTCGCGCAGAGCCTTTAGCGTACTAATACCGTCCATACCCGGCATCATCACATCAAGCAGAATCAAATCTGGGGCAAAAGTTGGCGCGGCTTGAATTGCTTCACTGCCAGAACTACATATTTGCACAGTAAAACCGCCGACAGCCTGCAAACCCAAGCTGGCAACAGTTTGGATGTCTGGGTCATCTTCCACAAACAAAATCCGGTTTAGAGGTGGGGTAGACAAAGCGTTTCTCTAAGTTGTACTTCCAAAAAAGAGTGTCCTGAACAAAACAAATTAAAAATTTAAGAGTTTCCTGGCAATTTTTAATTTGCATTTCTAATGTGGCATTTTGTCAGCGTAACTGGCTACCGTTACTAAACGGTATTTATCGGGTCACTGCGCCCAATTAAGGATTTGATGGTATCCAGCAGTTGCTGATTTGAGGTGCGAGATTTTACGAGTGCCGCAGCCACATGATTCGCGGCTTCAATACCAACTGTATTGGCAGAGAAAACCACTGCGGGAATCGGGACACGAGTCTGATTGTTTAGGTAAGGTAGCAACTCCAGACCAGAACCATCAGGTAAACTTAGGTCTAGAATCACCAGGTCGTAAGTTTTTGTCCGTAGCTTGTGTTTTGCCGCCTGAAGATTTTTAGCTGAGTCAATTTCGGCTAGGGGCTGCAAAATTTTTGAGACCACTTGTGTTAAATCCGGATCGTCCTCTACATACAAAATTTGTAGCTGAGTGCCAGTTTGTTGTCGTACTGCTTGCCGGACTGCTGCCATCAATCGCTGTTGATCGATTGGCTTATCCAGCCAGTCTATCACCGCCAAGCCGCCGCCGTTGAATTCCTGCCGCCCTTGCTGCGCCTTGGCAGAAACCACGACAATTGGCAGGCTGTGGGTGTTTTGCGCCTCCCGCAACTCGCGGATCAATGAAATACCGTCTTGACCGGGTAATGCCAGATCCACTGTCATTGCTGCATAGCGGTTTTGGCCCAGTAGCTGCTTGGCTTGCGCTGCACTATAAGCGATGTCTGCGCTCAAACCCTCTTGCTTTAGCATTAGCCAGAGCAATTGGGCAATATCCGGGTCGTCTTCACACACTAAGATGCGGAAGCTGTCAGATGAGTTTGAGCTGGGGACAATTGGCATAAGTGCGTCCTGCCATTCTGGTAAGTCGAAATAGAAGGTGCTACCGACATGGGTAGTGGTGGTAAAGCCAATTTGTCCGCCGAGTTTTTCGACAATCGCTTTGCAAATGCTCAAACCCAAGCCAGTTCCGCCCTTTTGACGGGTATCTGAGGAATCAGCTTGGGCAAATTTCTTGAAGATCCGGGAGCGAAATTCTTCGGGGATACCCGTTCCTTGGTCGGTGATGGCAACGCGAATGAAGGAGGTAGGAGCCAGGAGGCAATAGGTAGGATAAATATTATCAGTTGCCAATAAGTCTGGACTTCTATCTTCTGGGTTTAAGCGGGAGACACAGACTTTGACTTGGCCATTGGGGGGAGAGAATTTGGCGGCGTTGGAGAGCAGGTTAGTGATTACCTGCATCACGCGATCGCGATCTACATTCACCTTAGCATCAGTTAGTTGCGGCTCCAACACTAACTGCACCCCAAACTGTTCGCTATAGCCACGATTCACGTCTATTGCCTGCTGCACTAATGGCATCAGCTCCAGGGGCGTGAGATGGAAATCCATTTTACCGGATTCAATCTTTTCGATATCCAAAATGTCATTAATCAGCAGGATCAGACGTTCGCTATTTTTATAAGCAATGTCTACCAATGCTTTCGCCTGTGGGGGAATTTCACCCGCCACGCCGCCAGTAATTAGACTCAAAGAACCGCGAACTGAAGTTAGGGGCGTTCTCAATTCATGGCTAACAATTGAGACAAATTCGTTTTTCAATCGCTCTACCTCCTTGCGCTCAGTAATATCTCGCACAATTGTCAGCACTTCATCCGGGCCATTGACTACAACTCTAGCCTCATAAGTCTCAATCTTTTTGCCTTTGGGCATTTGATATTCAAACACTTGGGCTTTGTTGGTGGAAAGAGCGATCGCGCTATAGTGTAAAGCAGCTTGAGCTACAGTCATGGGCAAAATCTCATAAATATTTTTGCCAACAACAGCATCAGCACTCATCTCCATCGGGTCGTTCTTAGCGGCTTTGAAATCCAGAAAAATGCCCTCTTTGTTCATGCGATACATCGCATCTGGAATAGCGTCTAGAAGGGCGCGAGTTTTCGCCTCGCTTTCGCGTAACACTTCACTTTGGCGCAAGGCTTCCTCAGCGGCTTTGCGTTCAGTGATGTCCTTCATAAAGCAGTGATGTCCGATAAAACGCCGTTGCGAATCGTAAGCACAGATCATCACTAATTGCTTATAAAAAATAGAGCCGTCTTTACGCACACCCCTGGCTTCAGCTTCTACCTTGCCATCTTTGAGCATTTGTTCATAGGCAGCTACCATCTTTTCTACATCTTCAGGATGTACAGTTAAGGGCCATTCCATACCAATCATTTCTTCTGGTTGGTATCCAGCAGCGCTGGCGTAGGCTCGGTTGACAGCTAGGTAGCGCCCTTGGGTGTCTAGGCGCGAGATCCCTTCAACGGCATTTTCCAGGGCAGATCCTAAATCGCGTAATTCTGCCTCAGCAGCTTTGCGCTCAGTGATATCAAAAATCGCCCCATCAAGGCGAATTAATTCTCCTTCTTTATTAAAGATTCCCTGACCTTTTTCATAAACCCATCCGACAGTTTCATCAGCTCGAATAATCCGATACTCGATAATGTAAGGCTG
This sequence comes from Trichocoleus sp. FACHB-90, assembly GCF_014695505.1. Taxonomy (NCBI): domain Bacteria; kingdom Bacillati; phylum Cyanobacteriota; class Cyanophyceae; order Leptolyngbyales; family Trichocoleusaceae; genus Trichocoleus; species Trichocoleus sp. FACHB-90. The sequence continues at coordinate 137,298 of NZ_JACJOK010000019.1, read as the reverse complement.
TTTTGCTGACACGCCTTCTAAGATAGTTTTCTCCACCATCGCCACGTCTTCGCAATGGATAATACTGGCAAAGGTGCGTACTTGATTGTTAATAAAGTCACTAGCCGGATAGTCAGAAATTCCGGCGATCGCATCACTGATAAACTCCATTGTCCAGTTAGCATCACAGGCACAGCGGTAAACAGCACCAGGAATATTAGCAACTAGGGTTCGGAATCTTTCTTCCCTTTCCTGTATAGATGCGTTTAACTGTATCTGTACTGTCTCGGCTTGCTTGCGCTCGTTGATATCGTGGAAATAAACTGATAAACCATCGGCATAAGGATAAGCTCGCACCTGATACCAGGTGTTTAATGGTGAATAAAATTCCTCAAACTCAACCGTGACTTGTTCGGTAGCAGCTTTGTGATACTGCGAGTAGAAGTTGGAGTTAACAGCCTCTGGAAATTCATCCCATATATTTTTGCCAATTAAGTCATCCTTGGTTCTCAACAAAAGCTGCTCGGCTCGTGAATTTATGTAGGTGAACCGCCACTCCCGATCTAAGGAAAGAAAGGCATCGTTGATGCTTTCTAATATCTTGTTAATTTGCTGGTTAGACTTGTGCAAATCCTCTTCAGCTTGTTTGCGTCTTGTGATATCTCGGAAGTACCAAATTCTGCCATAATCGTCTCCTTCTGGGGAAAACACCGCTGATGAGTAACGGTCAAAAATGCGCTCATCATTTAAGGAAATTTCATCGCGGCTAGATTCAGTTGGATGAGCATATAAATACTCGACTTTTGCAATAAACTCTTGTGGCTGCACCAAGGTTGAGAGTACATAACCTAGCAGTTGTCTGTCGTCCCCAGACTTCATCACCTCGTCGGGGATTTGCCACAATTCTTTGAAGCGACGATTGTACGAGGCGACTTTTCTGTTCTCGTCTATCACCAAAATGCCATCGAGTGCTGCTTCTTGCTGCGCCTTCAAAAGTGAATTAGTGCGTCGCAAGCTTTGTTGAGCTTGCTGGCGTTCGGTGATGTCGGTGGAGATACCGCAGACTGCATAAGGGACACCAGTAGCATCCTGTAGGGGAAACTTGACTGAAAGGTAGCTGTGTAAAACACCTTCGACAGGTGCGACTTCTTCCAACTCTATCGGAGTTCCAGATGCGATTACTTGTTGGTCGGTGGTATGAAAAGCGTCAGCTACTTCTTCGGGAAAAATTTCGTGGTTGGTTTTGCCGACTATCTGCTCTCGGTCGAGGTGGAATAGGGTTTGGAATAGACGGTTGACCAAAATAAATCGTCCTTCCCTATCCTTAACGTAGATGACGGCGGTGGAGTTATCTAAAATTGCTTGTAGTCGCTCCTCGCTAACGCGCAATGCTGTTTCCGCGGATTGAGTACGGGCGAGTTCAGCTTGCAGCTGCTCGAAAAGGTTAGCTTGCTGAATAGCGATCGCTAGTTGTACGCTAAGCTGCTTGAGAAATTGTACTTCCCAGTTTTGCCATTGTCTGGTTCCATGACAATGATGGACAATTAGCAGTCCCCATAATTTGGAGTTTGAAGGTTTAACAGTTGCAAGGTTGGAAGTAGAACCATTTTCCCACCTTCCCTGATGCCAGCGAGAATCTCTGCTCAATGTTGCAACGCTTTCTTGGAAAATCGGCACTACCAGATTGGCTCTGACTTGAAACCGCTCTAGCAATTGAACATGAGGCTGCTCTAAATCCGCTGTGTAAATATCTTCAATAGCTTGAATCTCACCTGTGAGGTATGCGGTGGCGAGAGTATCACTAAAATTGCATAAGCTGGTGCGATCGCATGAGTGGTAATTTTCCTGAATATTGATGCCTAATGTTGATGAAACACCAGTACCCAGCGATTCCACAACTACAGTCCCACTCCCATCTGGCTCAAAGCGGTAAATAGCTGCTCGGTCGGTATGGAGAGCTTGTCGCACTTCCGCTACAGTGGTGTTGAGGACATCTTCTAGTCTCAAGGATTGCCGAATTCGCTCTTGCATTGCTCCTAAAAGTAATTCCCGTTGCAAGAGTTGCCGTAAGGCTGCTTCAGCTTCCACCCGGTAGGTGATGTCAGTTTGGATACCAATAAAGTGTGTCAGTTTGCCTTGGGCATTGCGTACCGGGGAAATCCGGAGTTCGTTCCAGAAAAGGCTGCCATCTTTGCGATAATTTCGTAATACGACACTGCACTCTCTGCCCTCAGCAATTGCCATTCTAAGTTGAGCGATCGCTAGTTGATTTGTGTCTGTTCCCTGCAAGAAGCGGCAATTGGTACCAATGACTTCAGCCGCAGCATATCCAGTCATCTGCTCAAAACGGGGATTGACATAAATAATCGGGTTGTCTGGCTGGGTGGTGTCCGTGATGGCGATGCCATTGCTACTAGATGCGATCGCTCTCTCCAGCAACCGTAAAGACTCTTCTTGTTGTTTGCGCTCGGTGATGTCCTGCGTTACTTTCGAGAAGCCGCGCAGATTTCCCTCCCTGTCGTGCAAAGCTGTAATCACTACGTTTGCCCAAAACCGCGTACCATCCTTACGCACCCGCCAGCCTTCCTTTTCGCACCGACCAAGTTTTGCTGCTAGTTCTAAATTTTGCTTTGGCTTTCCCAGCTCAATATCTTCAGGCGGATAAAAGTAGGAAAAATGCTGTCCGACAATTTCTTCTAACTGATACCCTTTAATCCTTTCAGCTCCCGCGTTCCAGCTGACAACGTGTCCATTGGTATCCAGCTTAATAATTGCATAGTCTTTTACGCCTTCGACTAGCAACTGGAAGTTTTGCTCTCTCTGCCTGAGTGCCGATTTTGCCCATTTGCGCGAGCTGAGGATTTCTGTAAATATAATGATGCCGCCGATTTCACCTGCACTTGTCGTCCACGGTTGGGCTTCCCACTTTACCCAGTCCCCAGTCCCATCCAAACGCCTGATAAATTCTTCATCTCCCTTTTCGATGGTTAAGAGTTGGTCGTTCCAACTTTCAGGAACTTCCCTGAACGTCTCATAGAGCGATCGCTGGCTGATATCCCCGCTTAGTCCAAAATCTGTCCGCCAGCGATCGCTACAAAGCAGGTAACGCATTTCGTGGTCGAACATGGCGATCGCAGCAGGCGATCGCTGGATAAATTTTTGCAGTAGCTCTTGGTTATCTATGTGATTCATATATTAAAGGTGGATTGGTCGCTGTGAATTTAAACTCAAATTTAGCTATATCGTCCTACCTACTTAGGATGCCCAAATTTCCTGGTTTAATTTTCACTGACATCAATAAATACTCTTCCACCGAGAAATTTGCTCAAAGTTCTCTATCCTTTATGAAGATACTGTTAAGCTGAAACTGTACTCCCTCCTTCACTGCCCTGTCGGGCGATAGAGCGTATATTTTCTAACATCTATCCTCAGCAGCATCTTGGAAAAACTGATGCCACAAGTAAATGATATTTTAGATTTTTGGTTTGGTCGAGAAGATGAGCCGGGTTATGGCAAGCAGCGTCAGCTATGGTTTACGAAAAAACCGGAGTTTGACCAAGAGATACAAACTCGCTTCCGACAAGACTACGAACTAGCAGCTGCGGGTCAGTTGGATTACTGGAAGTCTTCACCCCACAGTTGCCTAGCTTTAATTATCTTGTTGGATCAATTTCCTCGCAACATCTTCAGAGGTACTGCCCAAGCCTTCGCCACAGACCCGCAAGCACTTGCAGCGGCAAAGTATGCTGTAGTTAATAATTTTGATAAACAACTTCTACCAGTGCAGCGATGGTTTGTTTACTTACCTTTTGAACACAGCGAAGATTTGAATCATCAGCGTCAGTCGCTGGAGTTGTTTAACCAACTGAGCGATGACCCTGATAGTGCTAACACTATCTCCTACGCAGTTCGACACTTGGAGGTAATTGAGCGTTTTGGGCGCTTTCCCCATCGAAATCTGATTTTGGGTCGAAAGTCAACACTCCAAGAGGCAGAATTTCTCACGCAGCCCGGATCATCTTTTTAACACCAAAAACCTCTCCCCCAACCCCGGCCCTACTAGCCTGTCTAGGCTGAGCAAGTTGGGTTGCGCTGCGCTCTTAGTAAGAAACCCGGTTTCAAAAAAGAAATCGGGTTTGGAGGAAAGATTTAATTTGAACAAGAGCGCAACTACTCTCCTTCCAAGAGTAGTTGCGCTCTTGTTTTCCTCGTTAACAGGCGTTACTTTAGGGAATAATTTTGTTGATAACAGCAACTCAAAAAACAGATGATTGTAGCTGAAACACCGCGATTGATTCTGCGGCATTTAACCTTGGATGACGCGGACGACTTAGCGACGATTTACGCCGATCCTGTTGTTATGAAGTTCTATCCCAGTACGCAGACATACGAAGAGACAAAGCAACGGGTTGAGCGGATAATCAATTGTTACGATAAAAACGGGTTCGGTTTGTGGGCAACCATTTACAAAGCCGATAATAAATTTATTGGTAGATGCGGATTAAGTCTTCAGTTGGTGGATGGGCAGCAAGAAGTTGAAATTGGCTATCTACTTGCCAAGGAATACTGGGGGCAAGGTTTGGCAACAGAAGCAGCTTGTGCGAGTCGGGATTATGGATTTGAAAAAGTTGGTTGTAACCGTCTTATATCGTTAATAGATCCGGGAAATATAGCGTCTCAAAAAGTTGCCATGAAAGTTGGTTTAACTTACGGAAAAGAATCAACCCTGTGGGGAAAAAATATTTGCGTTTATGCAATTGATATCTTACAAAATTCGCAATAGCTGGAGCCTTTGCCTCGCCTAAATCATACCCAGGAGTAACGCCTCTTAACAAGGATAAAATATTTCAATTACCAAGTGTGGGAACTACAGTGGTAAAGGCGTTGGAATCGGTAGCAGATGAGACTGGTTATATAAGTGCGGAAGATGGTTACACGCGGTTGCATATTACAAGCGATCGCAAGCCTAGAAGCGTGGATGGTTTATTACCTCGTTCCCAGTAGGGGATGGGAACGAGGATAAAGTTCCCAGTTCCAGCCCCTTATTCCGATTTAACGCAGTTAAGCATTCGCAAAGTGGCGGCGGCGGCGTAGTTGCGACGAGTGGGAGAGTTTGGCTCAAACTTGCTGCCAGTTTCATTTACTGGGGAGGCAACATTACAATAAGAAGACATTTGGTTAACCAGTGATGCTGCCCAGTGTTTTTCTGTGTCTGAGAAGGTTTTGGCTGAGTTCTTGACAGCAAGCTCTGTGGGGAGTCCGCGCATATTTTTCCCAAATTCCGCAGCACGTCGCAGCACTGCTAATAGTTCGGCTCTGGTGACTGGTTGGGTGGGTTTAAATGAGCCGTCTTGATAGCCACTGACAATTTTGTTATCCCGCGCCCATTGAATTTTAGCCGCACTCCAGCGCGTAGCATCGACATCGGGATATGGTCGGGATGATGCTCGCGCGGGAATTGTGACGTTAGCACTGGGTAGCTTGGTTAATGATTCCAATACCATAGATACCAGTTGTTCTCTAGTTAAAGAGACTTGGGGACGGAAGGTATTGTCTTCTTTGAACCCGGCGACGAATCCAAGGGATACTGCTTGTTCAATTTCTCTGGCGTAGACATCTGTGGCGATGTCTCCAAAGCTTGAGATTCCGCTTGGAGGTGTGGCAACATCGCCAAATCCGGGGGGTGGTGCTTGGTCGCTAGTAAGATAGACGTGACCTAGTGTTTTTCCGTTGAAGCTTCTTTTGGCAAACCGCCAAGCCGGATCGAGATTGATTTTCACGAAGCCGTCGTTGATGCCATTGGCTCTACCGATTTCGATGACGGGGGCGTTGCGATCGCTCAAATTTTTCCCAACTAGCACAAAGTCATTACCGCTTTTGACGATGTTGAAGCTGTACTTCAGTCCCAAATCTGTACCCGCCATCCGGATAGAATAGCCGTTGCTGTCCGTACTGCGTCCGCAAATGCCACTGAAGTCAAAGTTCACCAGCAGCGGATCTACTATGACGGGGGTGGCGCCGTTTTCGCTCCAGCACTGCTGCTTGTCTGATATCTGTTCCAAAATCAATAGTTGATGACTATTTGTGCCATAAGGTGCGGCTACGGCAATAAATTTAGATTGTTCAACTTCTTTTTGATCAAAAGTGGCAGCATGGCTGGGGTTTACGACATTTAGTGTTGAGACTACGGTGGCTATGGCTGCAATTGACCGCCGAAGTAGACGCTTGGAGGAGCTTGAAGTCAAAGTCATGGTGAGGAGCTTAATGATTCAGATGGATTTATCTTATTTAGATATGTGATAAAATTATCCGCTCAAAAGTTCCCACATTTTTTGCCGTCAGAATCGATGACCCAAAGCTGCTAGATGCCTTGTCGTTCTACGGTTGCCAAGGGTAAGGTGAACCAGAAAGTTGTCCCCCTATTGGGGCGACTGGTTACGCCAATTTGTCCACCGTGAGCAGTAATAATTTGCCGACACAGATGTAGTTTTAAACCAGTGCGTGTTGAGCAGCGAGATTGGGGATCGCGCACGTAGAGATCGAATAAGCGATCGCACTCTAGCTGGCTCATCCCTACACCGTCATCTTCCAGGGTGCAGCGGATTGTCTGATGCTCTACTGTAGCTTTGAGAGTCAGATTCAGTCCCGGTGGATTGTGTTTTAAGGTGGTAGTGAAGAGGGTTTCTAAAACTCGCTGTAGCTGAGTTGGATCTGCCATAACTAATGGTAAATTTGGATTTACCAAATTGGTCAGAGTTGCTTGATTTTGCGCCAGCAGCGGTTCTAAGTCTATGAGAATTGCTGGTAAAACTGTATTTAGTTGAACAAAGTTTTGCTGAATTACCACTCCCTGAACTTCCGTAGAATCGCTTTCAAGCAAGGAGTTAATCATACATAGTTGGCGCTCGTTGCCTTGAATCATTCGTTCTACAATAGAGCGAGAAATGGTTAATTTCTCTTCCGGCGAACCAAGCAAGTTTTTAAAAACCATTACAGTTCCTTGAACGGATGTGCGGAGGTCGTGAGAAACTGTATGTAAAACAACATCTTTAATGCGGTTTAGCTCTTGCAATTCCTGCATTTTTTGCTGTAACTGAATAGTGCGTTCTTCTACTTGGCGTTCCAGATTAGTATTCAGGGTTTGTACCTGTTGGAAAAGGCAAGATTGCTGAATAGCGATCGCTACCTGAATTCCCAGTTGATCTATCAAGTCGATTTCAAATTGCTGCCATTCACGAGGTGCAGAGCATTGATTGGCAATCAATAACCCAAACAGTTTTTCACCTAGCATAATCGGTACGCCAATACCAGCTTTTACTTGACAGCGGTGATAGTATTCTGCTAGAAACGGAGATTTGTTTATTGGGGTTGTATCGTTGATAACTCGAATGGAATTGCCACCAAAAATTTCCTTAACTTCCCTAAAAGCCATGTCATCCGTAACCCATCCCAAAATTGAATTAAAATTGGGATCTACAGATTCGGCTACGGCTCGTGCGTGTCCATTTTCATCAAAGTAACTGATGAAGACGCGATCGGCTTGCAAAAATTGTCGGACTTCCGCTACAGTAGTGTTAAGAATTTCATTTAGATCCAGCGATCGTCTAATTTTTAAAGCAATCTCATAAAGTAAGCGATTGCGCTCGGCTGCGACTCTAACCAGAGCTTCAGCAGCTTTGCGCTCAGTTATATCAGTAACTACAGCAAGCACGGATGACTCGCCGTTAATATTAACAAGTTCTGCTGACAAGAGGGCTGCTACAACTTCGCCACACTTTTTGCGAAACTGACATTCTAGGTTGTGAACTGCACCTTGTTCTAGCAATATTTCTAGCATTTTTATACGTTCTTCTGGATTTACCCAGGTATTTATCTCAGCTACAGTATGCCCAATTACCTCTTCCCGAAGATAACCACTAAGCTCCAGAAAGTTATCATTAACCTCCAGATAGCGTCCTTCTTTAAATGTAGTAATACTGATACAATCAGGACTATGACGAAAGGCTATGGAAAATTTTTCTTCTGAGAGCAAAAGCGCTTCCTCCGACGCTTTCCGCTCAGTAATATCTATCAGCAAACCATTCCAAAATATATCGCCATTCGCCTGCACAATAGGGCGGGTAGCCCCTTGCAACCATTTCAGCTTACCTGATTTGGTAATTACCCGACCTTCCCAGATCCACGGCTGTAAGTTATCCGCCGAATCAATCAGCGATTGTTCATAAGATTCCCGATCTTCAGGGTGAACCAGATTCCTAAACAAAATTAGGTTAGAGCGAGCTGAATGGGATGTTAATTCTAATAATTCTTCACAGCTTGCATGGGCAAATAGTAACCATCGAGAGTTATCGTTACGCTCTATAAGCTTAAAAATTATTCCGAGCTTGTTGGCGGCAATTTTGTTTAATTCTGGGACAGATTGGGAGATTGAGGCTTCTGTTGGGAGGAAATCCCAAGAATGAGTGACTTGTGACTGAAAATCTGTGTTAATTTGTGTTGATGGCAGACTGATATCCAACCCGGTTAGCCCATCATTAAAACACCGCGCCCCCAGTCCCTCTGGACAAGCGGAGAGGGGAGTCGGAGGCGGGGTGAGGTTCTTCGCGGCTGGTTCATGAAGCTGATTTGGTATAGCTATTTCCTCAATACTTTGCCCAGCCAAAGTTAGGAGGTGTTTAAGTTCTTCAAAAGCGGCTTCATTTCGGCAACAATTCCGTAAAGCTTGTAAATACTCTAAATTAGAAATCATATTTTCTCGATAGCATTTAATGAGTGACAGATGAGCAGCAAGTGGCGCAGTTTCATTAGTCACAACTTTTTTTTTTAACATGGAATTTTCCTGCACGTACACTTCTACTTTTCCAAGTTAATAGAAGAGGTCGCGATCGCGCTTCGTGCTGCTGACTCACCCGATTGGGTGATTTTTAGCCAGTCACTCATAACCTGCAAGGCCAAAGCATTTGCGTATAACAATTTACAACTTACCGATAATCCATCTGCGCGAATGCTTCTCCCCTACTAATTACCTACTTCTTCAGTAGAAGACGCGAACAGGGGTAATGTGAACCAAAAAGTTGCTCCGGCTCCGGGGGCGCTAATAGCACCAATTTGTCCGCCATGAGCTGTGATGATTTGCCGACAAAGGTATAACCCTAGACCGATGCCAGTTGAACGGGCGCGGGAACCGCGAACATAACGCTCGAACAGGTGATCGCACGCTTCGGGGTTCATTCCCACGCCGTTATCAGCAACGGTACAATGAACCATTTCTTCCTCAACTGTGGCTTGCAGGGTGAGAATGAGTCCAGGTGGGTTATGATTTAGGGCATTGGTGAGCAGATTTTCAAATACCCGCCTCAGCTGCAATGGATCTGCTGTCACGCCTGGTAAAGAAGCTGGAACTAAGTTGTTCAGGGTAGCTTGATTTTTCAGGAGCAGTGGTTCCATGTCTTGAGCGATCGCGGAAGTTAGCTTACCCAGTTGTACTAGCTGGTAATTGAGGATAACGCCCCGAACTTCGCTGGAGTGGGTTTCGAGGAGAGAGTTAATCAAACTCAGTTGGCGATCGCTACTTTGGATCATTCGCTCTAAAATTGAGCGAGAAATCGGGATTGTTTCCCCTGATTTATTTAATAAATTATTTACGACTAAAGACATACCCATAATCGGGGTACGCAAATCGTGAGAAACTGCGTGTAAAAACTCATCTTTGAGTTCATTTAGCTCTTTGAGTTCCTGCATTTTTTGAGAAAGTTGAGCAGTACGTTCCTCCACTTTACGTTCTAACCGAGCATTTAGCTCCTGTACCTCTTGGTAGAGTTTTGCTTGTTTAATAGCTATAGTCACTTGCGTTCCCAATGATGATAGCAAATCAATTTCAGATTGTTGCCAGTCACGCGGTGACGTACATTGATCGACTATCAACAGTCCCCAAGGTTCCTCATCCAGAATAATTGGTACAGCCAAGAAAGCTCTAATTTGATAATTATTAAAATCTTCTGCAACAACTGAAGAAATCTCTATTTCAGAGGTATCTCTGACAACATGGACAGATTTATTTTCAAAAACTTTCTTAATTGCTTGATAATGTTCTTCATTTTTAGGAGTCCATTCTTGAATAGGTCGCCACGGCGGAATAACCGACTCAGCAACAACCTGAAAATCGTCATAGATACGACTGATAAAAACCCGATCTGCTGAAAGAAAATTTCGGACTTCGCTGACAGTAGTATCTAAAATTTGCTGGAGATCGAGGGATTGACGAATCCGCAAAGCAATGACCCCAAGTAAGCGATCGCGTTCTAAAGCGTCGCGTAGTTGCGCGTCCGCAGCTTTGCGTTCGGTGATATCGTTAACAACAGCCAACACGCATAATTCATCGCCAAAATTAATAATTTCTGCTGAGAGTAAACCTATAGCCACCTCACCAGACTTTTTGCGAAACTCACATTCTAAATTGCGAATATTTCCCGCCTCTTGCAACATATCTATCATCTTAAGACGGTCTTCCGGATTGTTCCATATATTTAATTCAATGGCGGTATGTCCAATTAGCTCTTCACGAGTGTAACCAGTCGTTCGTAAAAGACTTTCATTAATTTCTACATAGCGTCCATCTTTGATCGTACTGATAGCAATCGAATCTGGACTAGAAAGAAAAGCTTTAGAAAACTTTTCTTCTGAAAGTAACAACGCCTCTTCCGCGCGTTTACGTTCAGTAATGTCAATTCCGGTGCCAATCATATATTTGATTGAACCATCAGCATCGAGTAGAACAGTAGTTGACCAACTAATTAGCCGCCGCCTTCCATCCCTCGTAGTCCAATAATTATCGTAGGTTTTGGGAAAATTACCAGTGTGCAACTGATCGAAAATATCTTTAATAGATTTTGCTTCCTCTGGAATTAGAAAAATATCCCAAAAAGGCTGATCTTTTACCTCTGCAAACGAGTAATCAGTTATTTCTTCACAAGCTGTATTAAACCGAATAATTCGCCCTTGTCTATCAACCACAATTACTAAAGCACCAGCTGTATCCAGAATTGCCGAAACAAAATTGCGCTCCTTACGCAACTCTTTAATCAGTCCGCGCAACTGAGCTGTCATTTCATTGAAAGTTGTTGCTAATACCCCCATTTCGTTGTGACGGTTAACTGTCACCTGGGTATCCAAATTTCCCGCGCTAATTTTAGCTGCTGCCTGCGTCAAACGCTGCAAAGGCGATACAATTTGCCGAGAGAAGAACCAACCTAACTCAGCCGCAACTACCATCGCCACGCTCAAGGCTATACCCATCACGAAAAGCATTCTCTGCACAGGAGCGTAAGCTTCAGCCGTAGGAAGTTCTACCACCACCTTCCAGCGTACACTGCGAATGGGCGCGATCGCGCCCACCACTTCCACCCCTTTCAACCCCTGATAATTCTTTAGAGTTTTCGCACCCTTCAATTTTGTTAATGTTTTGATAAAACCGTAGTTTGAAATATCGTGTAACTTATAATTATTAGGTGCTATCCCTTTCTCAGCAATTAAATACTTGCGGTTATCAATTACATAAGTGTAACCAGTTTTACCAACATCGATTTGAGATACAATAAACCAGAGAAAGTTTAAATTAATCCGCGCCATCAAAACGCCATCTACTACATCCTGCCGGTTACGAATTGGTAACGCTAAGGTAACAACTGGAAGCTTTGTAGCAGCGTCCATTCTAACTGGACTAACAATGTCTTCTCTTTGTTTAAAAGCCCGCCCAAATGAGCGGTAATCATCCGGGTGAGAGAATTTTGAATCATCATAAGGAGAATACTCAGAAACAACCTCACCATTTTTATTGAAAATCGCCACTTTTTCATAAGCACTATTATGGCGCGTCAGCGCTTCCAACAAAGTTTGCTGAATTTCCGGTGAAAAATCCGTCAAGCCTTGCACTCTAGCAAGGTAACTCAGTTTACGCTGCAAGTCATCCAAGTAAGCATTAATCTCGCCAGCAGCCACCAAACTTCGCTCTTGCTGGGCGACTTCTACCTGTTCTATTTGAGCCTGGAAGCTCAGGGAAATTAACATTCCCGATGTGATTAATAAAGCTAAAACTACTAGCAGTACCAAACCATATCTAAGTTGATTGGCAATAGAAAAAAAACCAGAGAGAGGCGAAGCCCTATCCATTCGTAGAGGCAATTCATAACTTGCCCCTAGCCGTGAACCACTGCTTTTATTCTGTTGGTTCATCGTGCCTCCTTTAGAAATCTCTTTCACCCACTAATTCCTTTAAATTTAAGTAATAACTAATAACTAATGTGTAGCATCGATTTTCCCAGTAATGATGTCTTCCTTGAGCGAGTTTATAAGTTCCTCTTGTTTTGGAGTAAGCGAACCATAGAAAGGAGTCAAATCTTGGGTTTCCTCTTGCAACCCGAATTTATACTGCTTGCCCTCCCAACGCCCTTGCTCTACCAAAGTTGCTCCTTCGAGCATTACCATAGGAACCTGCTGCATGGCATTGGTTAAAATCATTTTTGGGGGTGGTTTTTGTTGCTCTGGAAGCCCAGGAATGGCATGATTCCATCTAATAGCATAAACCCCTTTATTTTCAGCAGCAACTTTTATAACACCTTTATAAGCAGTATCTGCATTGACCGTTATGATATCAACGCCTTTCGCCACTAGCTTTTGGGAAATTCGGCTGGCTTTGTCTGCATCTGTCCAACTTCCCACCCAATCGATGAATACTTCGGCTGAGGGGTTAATTTTCTTAACGCCTCGTTCAAATAAGGTAGCCTCCTCTTCCAAACTTTCATATTTTTCGCCGCCAATGTAAGCAACTTTATTAGTTTTTGTTTTCAGCGCTGATACCACTCCCGTTAAATACCCCAATTCACCAGCCCGAAACGCCAAAGCGCCAAAATTTTTATTGTTGCCAGCATCACTACTCATAACCGCAAATTTATTACGGGGAAATTCTGCGGATACGACTTTAGCGGCGGCGATATATTCTCCACCATGACCGATGATAAAATCAAAACCTTTTTTAGCATATTGACGAAAAAGTTTTTCAGCATCGGCTTCTGGCACACTGTCAGCATAAGCCACCTCAGCGCCAAGTTCTTTTTCAATTAACTTTAATCCTTCGTAACCTGATTGATTCCAAGCTTTGTCATCCACAGCTCCGGGAAAAATCGCCGCTACCTTAAAAGCACCCAGACCCGGTTTCACTTGGGCGGTTCGTGTAATGTCGCTTGCAGTTGTAGCGCAGGCTACCAGCAGCAAGGTTAAAAGCAGACAAATAATTTTCTTAGTCATTAGTCATAGGCCATTGGTTATTAGTTATTAGCCATCCTTAATAGACAGCTGGCAACTTTGGATTTTATCGAGTTTCACCCGGATAGCCCAACCGGGTGCAGTGCTTTGTAATGGAGCAAATGCTATTATGCCTATGATTTCTTAAATTGTCTATTTTTGTTCCTAGGCTGAGCCTGGGAACAAGAATTAACTCTTCAAACGTGGTGTATCAAAATGCTAATTAACATTTCTTGTTTGTCATACTAATCTTGACAATATAGCGGCTATATTCCAAGCATCATCGCCTCCTCTATGATGAGTTCCTTCAAGGGGTAATTTCAATATTTCTAGGGCTATGTCCATTCCTACTTCTTCAGGCAAAGTATGAATAAGGCTAAAAAGTGTTTTTACATTGATGTGTCTGGAACCAAAAGGATATTTTATAGAATGAGATTGGCACTGTTTTTGAAATTGGTTTCTATCGTAGTCCCCGTAGCTTGCCCAAACTCGCTGCTGAGTTAGGTATTTTTTTTTAGAATTGAACAAGCCTCTGCAAAGGGTAGCCCTTGATTAACTTGCTCTTGGGTTAAAGTTGTTAAATTGGTGCAAAATTCACTTATTTGGGAGCGTTCGGGTTTCACGAGTATACTTTCTTTTTCCAGTCTTTCTCCAGAAGGGACATCAAGCGGACAAATACCAATTTCGATGATTTCGCTTTCTTGCCCTTCTGGTGGTTTTTTTTCCCAGCAAGTTGATTCAATATCAACCACAATGATTTGATCTAATTTCTTAGCCACTTTAGATTGACTCCTTGCTTGGGACGGATACCCCTTGTGGGTGTCCTTACGATATTTTGGTGGATGATATTAATTAGGCAGTAAATTCAGCACGAAACTGATTTACAACTCGATCGAGTGCTACGGAATGGGAGGCTTTGAAGAGGATGCGATCGCTTTCTTCTACCATTTCTTTCAAACGCTCTACAATAGCTTGATGTGTTGTAAAGCACTCTGCTGGTAAAGGTGCAGCACCAAGCGCGATCGCTTCTGCTTCTTTATCGTCTACCAAAATCAGCAAAGCGTCGAGATTTAGCTTTCGCGCCGCCTCTCCAACTGCGAAGTGAAATTCGGGACTTTGCTCTCCCAATTCCTTCATCGTCCCCAAAACTGCAATATGCCTTTTCCCCGGAGTCTCTGCCAACAATTGCAGTGCTGCCAGCATAGATTCTAAGCCAGCATTGTAAGTTTCATCGAGAATTACAACGTCGTTGGGCAAATTGTAGCGCTGCGCCCTCCCAGAAGGCAAATTAACCGCCAAACCAGCCTTAAACGGTGTCCAGTCTACTTGGAGAATTTTAGCCACCGCTAAGGCTGCTAGGAAATTAGACGCATTGTGTCGTCCCGGTAACGGTAAAGGTAGCCGCATCCCGTCAACCAATAATGTCTCGTTATCAATTAACTCGCCGCGCACGTCTCCACCTTCCAAACCGTAGGTAACGGTTTGCCCTTGCCAAACCCCGGCGGCTGTTTCCATGAGGCGGCGGTCGTCGTGGTTAAGAACAGCGATGCTGCTGGAGGGCATTTCAGCGAGTAATTCACATTTTGCTTGTGCGATCGCTTCTTTTGAACCCAGCCGCCCAATATGCGCTGTACCCACATTAGTAATTACCCCAATTGTCGGACACGCAATCTGTGTTAACAGTGCAATTTCACCTTTTGCCCGCATCGCCATTTCAATTACGGCATAGTCATGAATCGGTGACATTTCTAATAAAGTTTTGGGAACGCCGATTTCATTGTTGTAATTGAATAAAGTTTTATGAATATTCCCTTGGGTAGAGGACAAAACTGCCGAAACTAATTCTTTAGTAGTAGTTTTACCGCAGGAGCCAGTTATGCCAATTACTGGTATTTTCAATTGCGATCGCCACCACCGAGCGATCGCCTGATATGCTGTCAACGTGTCTTTTACGTGTAATTGCGGAATAGCCCCAGGCATTTTGTAGTCTGTAATGACAGCGATCGCACCTTTTCTAAAGGCAGTTTCCACAAATTCATGTCCATCAAACTTCTCTCCACGCAGTGCCACAAACACTTCTCCCGCTTTTAGAGTGCGTGTGTCGGTTGTAATCCCTGCAACATCTGCCGCTAAGAGATCGTCAGATAAGTTTACTGAACCTGCCGCTATAATTTCAGCCAGTTGCGAGAGGAGGACGTGAAAAGACATACAGCTTAAATTCAAACTTCAATGAGATTAATCCTAATCATGCACCAATCCCAGCACCACAACAAAATAGGCATCTTTATCAGTGACTTACATCACATTCAGCCACTCTTGGGTCTACCTACCGTAGATATAGATTTTTGAGAGGTTAACTTGATGCTTTGCGGAAACTATACAGTTACTTCACAAAAAATTCATAATATTGCCGCAAATTTGCTGAGCCATTTAAAGAGTTAGTCAAGATATGCTCTAATTGGGCGAAAATCTCTTAGCTTATAGGAGTATAGAGTATAGCCCCCAAAATCAGGGTTTTGTTTAGGGTGCCTCTTGTTATCTAGCGTCTACTACATCACAGTTCAATTTGCAATCTACACTGACTTAACGGAACTAATATACACTTAGCCCTAACATTTGCACGTAGGGGGGCTTTCTTGACGTGACTACCTGGACAGACTGTTACCATCGACAAACTAGCATTGAAGAGCAGCAGCTTTACGAGCATCTGCTTCACTGGGTACAAGAAGAGTCACCCAGTCGGATGATCGAGCGATTTCGTCAGCTATTTATGGATGGAGTGGGATACTCCGAGCCAAAAATTTGGATGGCTCTGGAGAGGATTGCTAGTTCCAAGCAGGCTGAGCAGGAATTTCGGTTTATTATCAATCGCTGCTGCCACATTCTGATCAATCGCTGGCAGATGCACCCGCAACTCCAAGCGTCTATCCCCGATTTGGTAGATATATTTGAGCATCCTCCAAGTGTGGGAACGGTTCGCTCCCGCTCAGCAAGGCGGTTCCGAGAACTGGTGAGGATTTTTAACCAGACGGAGCAATATCTGACGCTGCGCCGCCTAGCTCAAGTTATGACTGAAGCGGCAGAGGCGAATGGCAATGGCTCTAAGCCTTTGGGTAGCTTAATTCGCAGGTATCCATACTTATACGAACATTGCCTGCTGAGTGAAGATAGTTCTTACGAACATCAGCAAACCGTCAGGGCAATTCAGTCTCGGATTCAGCGAGATTTTGAAGTTGATCTGTCTCAGTATGTGACTTATCAAGTGCGACGAGCGCAAATGTCACGTAAGACTTCCCCAGTCGGAGCTGAGCGAATTATACAGCCAGTACATAATCCAACGTTACTAAGCGATCGCGAACTGGGTGTTGCTCTCAAGCAATTTGTCGGCAAAGTCGAAGGCTCCCATACCTATCGGGATTTATCCCAAAGCTTTATTACCCACACTAGCCAGACACCCTCGTATAGAGCTTTTAAATGGGATTTATACGAATACTTGACATCTTCTATTGACCCTGAATATGGCAAACGTCAGTTTAATGACCGACTGTATGCCCAACTAAAGAACACTTTGCCCAGTAGCGATTGCCAAAGACCCAGCGAATTTCTGATCGTGCGTACTTGCAGCCAGATTTTGAACTTCTTAGTAGTGGAAAGTCCGCAGCGACCGAATCACTATGTGTTTGTGGATCTGATTACCAACCTGGGGGCAACTTGCACAATCGGTATGCTTTTGAAAATCGTGCTACTGTGCCGCAAAGTCAAGCCCTATTTAGAAAAGCGATTTTCAATTCTTTTTAACCACTACGAAGCTTACGCCAGGGATGGTGTACCGTGGTTAGTCAAATCTCTAGAAAATATGAATGTGGCTTTGAGTCTTCACTTTGGGGATGCTGATGTTTCCTGTCTGAGCCACATTATGTAATTTAAAATCAGATTTGTTATTTTTTTATTCGGTCGGGCGCACGAAAGCGCTCGCCAGTTTTGTTAAATCCTGCAAAGTAGGCAGGTTAAGTTTATTGTAATAAAATAGTTTGTGCTATAATATCGCTCGTGAATCTGGATCGGCGGAAAGCTTTGTTTAATGCACAGCAAGTTTATTTATCTGTGTCGGCAGGCAAACCTCCGAAACTGAGTCTCTCAAAATATTGAATGTTGGAGTTATTTCCGTGTCGATATATGTAGGGAACCTATCCTACGAAGTTACGCAAGACGACCTCACATCTGTATTTACAGACTACGGAACCGTTAAACGGGTTCAATTGCCTACGGATCGCGAAACAGGGCGGATGCGTGGCTTTGGGTTTGTTGAAATGGCAACAGATGCTGAAGAAGAAGCTGCGATTGAAGCTTTAGATGGAGCAGAATGGATGGGCCGCACCCTGAAAGTGAATAAAGCCAAACCCCGTGAAGATGGGGGTGGGGGTCGTCCGGCAGGAAGCCGGGGCGGCCCGGAGGGCCCAAAATTCTCTTCCCGGCGTTGACTCAAAATTGTGTAAAGATATGCCCGCCATTGGCCGACAACACCAGATGTGGTGTGAAATGGGATGCTGGGCGCTCGTGGTAAAATTAATGCAATTCAGGGCGGATTGGATTAAAGTGCGATCGCCCTTTGGGGGGTGGAGATATCTTAGGATAAAACCGACTGAATAAGGTAGGGCTGCTCCTGTAAGTCCTAGACCCGCTACAAAGCTAGAGCTAAACGCTTTGTGGGGTAAAAGAAAAAGTAGGCAAAAAGCTTCAAATCAATACCTACACTACAGAAATGGTCTGCAAGTATGTAGGAAAGTCGGGAGACGGCACTGCCGGATTTACCCGAAGAATGCAAGACTTTGGCTACTAAGAGCAGCTTCGCTAAGCTTCTCTAGGGAGCAAAAACCGCGACCCAGGTATTAAAACATAGAACAAGTGGTCGTGGGTGACACTCACACTAACAGTCAATCAATCAACATTAGCGAGGAATCAACAATAATGACCCAAGTGGTTTTAGGTGAAAGTGAAGGAATAGAATCAGCACTGCGGCGCTTTAAGCGGCAAGTCTCCAAAGCGGGGATATTAGCAGATGCAAGGTATCGGCGGCACTTTGAAACTCCCCTAGAGAAGCGTAAGCGCAAGGCAACTGCTGCGCGCCGCAAAACAAGACGTTTTCGTTAAGGCGACTTCTTTTAAGGCAAAAAGCAATACGGTTCACTGAAGAATAGTTACAGGTTTTGGATTTTAACTTCTTGGTGAACCGTATTGTTTTCTAAGGCGAATTGGGGATAACAGAGCGGTTATTGAAAAGACTCATAGCCTTCTCAACCCCTTGCTTGAGGCTTACTTCCACTGACTGAGTTACCAGTTGCAGGACATCAGACAAAACTTGATTTTCAGCAGAGGAAAATTTACCCAGGACGTGAGCAACCGTGTCCTGTTCTGCTTTGGTTTTGCCAATACCGATCCGCAGACGGGGGAAATCTTGACTACCGAGATGGGCAATCGCTGACTTCATCCCGTTGTGTCCGCCCGCCGAACCCGAAAGGCGCAGGCGAATCTTCCCCAGAGGTAAATCCATATCGTCGTAAATCACCAGCACCGACTCTGGGGGAATCTTATACCAATCAACACAAGCGCGAATTGCCTGTCCTGAGAGATTCATGTAAGTGAGCGGCTTAAGTAATCTTATCTTGTCTCCGTGTAATCCGCGCCCTTCGCCAAACTGCGCCTGGAACTTGCGATTTTCACTCAAAGGAATTTGCCAAGAACGGGCCAGGACATCAACCGCATCAAAACCAATGTTGTGCCGCGTTTTGTCATACTTAGGTTCTGGATTCCCCAAACCAACAATTAACTGGGGAATTACTAATGCGGGTGTTGCATCTGGGTTATCAGCGGTCATTTGTCTATTGTTCATTGTCAATTGCTAGTAATCACTAAACGGTAGCGATCGCACCCTCGTTTTATATTGTTTGTTGCGCCTCTTGTTGGGGAACCTCATTCTGGAGTTTTTCTTGATCCCGCTTACGCTTTTTCGCATACAACTGAATAGTAGCTGCCATAGTAATAATTAAACCCACGACCGTCCAAGTGGTGATATCTAAAGGCAGACTATTTTTAAACACAGCCAGCAAAACAATTACAACTAGCAGTAAAGTAGGGGCTTCATTCAAAGCCCGTAACTGCTGACTACTCCAAGTGCATCGATCTTCGGCTAACTGTTTGAGGAGACGACCACAATAATGATGGTAGCCAATTAAAACAACCACCAAACCGAGTTTGATATGCAACCAAGTTTGCTTGAGAACTTCAGGTTCAGTAGTAACGATACCAATCGCCATCGCTACCGTCACTATCATTCCTGGTGTCGTGATGATTTTGTAAAGGCGTTTTTCCATAATCTGATACTGATTCTTCAGAATCGTTTGGGCAGGTTCTGGCTGCTCACCCGCCTCTACGTGATAGATAAAGAGACGTACCAGGTAAAACAAGCCTGCAAACCAGACCACAAAGCCGACAATGTGAAAAGCCTTATACCAGAAATAAGCCATTAATCGTGTCCTCTACAGTCAAATCCGACAATATCAACAAGTTTTTGTTAGATCCAGCGCTATTTCTCAAACTGTATGCTGGAAAAGGGTTTCCAGATAAACCCGTGCTGCTTTGCGATAACTTTGCGAAGCTTCTGGGCTGTTGCCATTACCATTTTGCAGCAAGAATAGGGACAGCGCTGCGGCAAAAACGCGATCGTGATCCCAATCAGGATGAGTTTCTAGGTAGTTTTTGAGAGATTCGTGTAGTTCTTCAGGGATTTCTGCCAGGATACTGATTGTTGCGTTCATAGAACTCCTTTCTGTGGTCTGTGGTCTGTGGTCAGCTAAGAGTTGGAAAGTTGAAACGTTTCAACTCTTACGGACAACTGACTGTCGCATCATTGTCGGCTTCTCTTCCCCACCCTGTCAATGCTGCGAAATGTTACAGTCACCTGTACGCAAAAAAAATATTCACGAGAGAATCAGCTTTTTCGGTCGCTTTTTGTTACCTATCTTTACTAAAACTCAGTCCATCCCAGGCGAGTCAGTATCTTTTTAAAAATCCCCACTAGAACTGCAAGACCCGATCCGACCGTTAAACCCTGTGGAAAACTTCTCTTAACCTGTGGAAAAAGTTGAACGGCTTTGTGGAAACGTTGGGGAATAGGTGGGGAAAATTTGGGTTAAAGATAAGAATTGCAAAGTCATCAATTATTATTAGTCTGTAGCACAGGCGCGATGTCTGTGGCATTAGTTATTAACAAGTTTTCGGTAATTAGGGCGAAAATGTGACAAAAATTGCCAAATGGCGATTCGGGGCGTGAGAGCCAGATCCAGGCTGAATACCGCCGTGTTCGCCCCTAAGCTGCTGAATGAGCTTCAATTGAGAGGGTGTGACCCAAAGCAGCAAAAACATGGCGTTGCTCGAACAGGGTGACTAGATCGGTGTTGATTTTGCTTTGAGCTGCTTCTGCTCTGAGAATGGCGATCGCGTTTTCAACAGGCAATCGACGTTTATAAGGGCGATCGCTTGCTGTGAGTGCATCGTAAATATCTGCAATCGTCAAAATCTGGGTTTGAATGGGAATTTCTGCCTGTGTTAAGGCTTGGGGATAGCCACTACCATCGAGTTTTTCGTGATGCAAAGCAGCAATCAGAGGAACATTTTTTAGATGCTTTGTCCAGGGAATCCGCTTGAGAAATTCGTAGGTGTGGGTGACGTGGGCTTCGATTATCGAGCGCTCTGCGGTTGTCAAATTACCTCTAGGCACCATAAGTTGAGACAATTCTGGAGGTGACATCAGCGGCTTCATCTCACCATCTACATCTTGATAGGTGTATTCAGACAACTCTCTGAGTCGTTCTGGAAGCTCTTGGGCTAGAATATGGGGTTCGTTTGCTTCTAGTAATAGCTGCCAATATTCATTGAGTTTAGCGATCGCATCTTCAACTTGGCTATCTAATTGTTGCAGTTGTTGGCAGTGGGAACAGACGTTTTCGGAATCATTGTGGCGGTGGCTGGGATGCTCAATTAAATATTTAAACTTACTCTGGGCGCATTCCATTTCTAAGGTGCGCTGCGCTACAGCAAAGCGGTTACGAATCACCTCCAGCTGGGCTGGATAAAGTTTTTTCTGCTTGCCTAAAATAGCTTCTGGTGTACTTACTTTGCCAAAGTCATGCAACAGTGCTGCATAACGAATTTCTTGGATTTGGCGATCGCTAAAATAAATCAACCGCAATGGCCCTGTGGTGACTGTACTCGTTTCTTGAGCCAGACGCACCACCAAGTCTGCAACTCGCTCAGAATGCCCCGATGTTGTGGGATCTCGCGCTTCAATAATCTGAACAGAAGCTCTGACAAAGCCCTCGAACAGATTTTCAATACTCTTTTGTAATTGATTGCGTTCAATAGAGATCGCCGCCTGAGAAGCAAGACTTCGCACAACGTATTCTTCCCAAGCCGAATAAGGTTGAGTAACATCCCGCACATTTTCCGGAGTTACAACCGCGTTAATATTAATTTTGCGATTGATCAGCTGAAGCACCCCGATAATTTCTCCTTCAGCGTCTTGCATTGGCAGCACCAACACTGAGCGCGTGTGGTAGGGAATACTGCGGTCAAAACTGCGATCCAGCTGGTAGGGAACATCTGGAGGTAAATTATAAGCATCTGGCAAATTTAAGCTTTCACCCGTCAGCGCCACGTACCCCGCCAAACTTTTTGGAGTTAACGGCACGCAGAACTCTCGAAAGGAATCGCTCGATCGAGAATCATTCTGGGCGACCTTAAATACCAACTTGGGAGTGTCTCCAGTTCGATCTATTAAATAAACGCTTCCCGCATCGCTACAAGTAATCTCCCGACTCTTAGATAAAATCAGATTTAGTAATTCTCCTAAATCTTGACTGCCCGAAAGTGCTGTCCCTATCGCCAAAAGTTGCTCAATTAGTTCTGCTGGTTGCTCTATTTGGGGCAGATACATCTGGTTTTTAGTTGTTGTCTGGCAATGGGAAACCGTCATAGTTATTGCACCCTTTGATTACAGTCAAGTTATTTTACTTATAAAAATTTTTCCCTGCTCAACTTCTAACTAGCGAGGGGCAAAGATCGGTTTATTTTGGCCGTCTTTGATTTCATCTGTTAACCTACTAATATCTCAGCTTAATTTTCCCTGTTAACCACTCAATGCTTCTTATATTACTATCATCTGCTATTAGTCATCATCTATTAGCATAATTTTTAAAGAAATGATGAAACATTCACCATCAATTATAAAGAATAAATAAATATTTTTTTAAGGTGTGCAAAAAAGAACAAATAAAATTAGGGAAAGGAAAACTTTATCCTCTCAGGATATTTCAATAGATGAAAATTGTAAATTACTTAACTGTCTTCCTTTCCTGATCCGCCGGGGGCGCGAATATTAGTTGGAGGACGTTTCGTAATTTACGCGCAATGCCTCCCTCCACCAATCCGAATACAGATATGGTAGGGGACTCCTTGCTATTCAAGTTGAATTATGTCTACCTACTTATACTATTGAGTTGGTGGTGTGCGGTTTGTCAGGCGTTGAAAGGTAATTTGAATAGCTAAGGCAAGAAGACCAAGAGTTACTAAACCAAAGATACACGTTCCCAGTGCGCTCATACCAACAACGAGAGTACGAACAGCGATCGCAATATTGATCGCAGTAACGTTATCCGATGAAATAGGCTTAGCGGCAAAAGTTTGAGAAATTGAGACGGTGAGCAAGTAGAGGCAATATGCCATTCCTCCTGCAATCAACGCCCCAGTCAAACAGCGTAGAGGACTCGTTGGCGTTTCGGTTGGTTGGACAGCTGGATTTTGTGTAGGAGTAGGGTCAGTCATAAATTTTAAGTTGAAACATGAATACCGTTAGTTGTTACCGCAGTTGCCCACAAGTCTAAATTGGGGTCAAGAATTGACTGTCTAACTTGCTGCTGTACCTGTTGTGCTTGGGCTTCTGTTTCGCAGAGTGCAAATACTGTTGGCCCGGAACCCGACATCATGGTTCCCAAGACACCGGCACTGATGAAAGCTTCCCGCAGTCGCAATACTTGGGGATACTCTGGCAATACGACTTTCTCTAAGTCATTGTGCAGCAGTTGACCGATTTTTGCTCCATCTTTATTGTAGATAGCTCGCACCATTGGCCCAGAATGTACTCGTTCCCTGCGTGCCTCCAAACTATCAGCATCCGTAACGTAGGAACTGAGATATTGCTGTCGGTAAGTTTGGTAAGCCCAAGGAGTGTAAACCGCAAGATTGCGATATTTGCCCAAGACGACATAGAGACGATCCAAGTTTGGCAGAGGAGAAAGTTCCTCACCCCGCCCAGTTGCCAGTGCTGTGCCGCCAGCGATACAAAAAGGAACATCTGAGCCAATTTTTGCAGCCAGTTCTTGCAATTCCGACTGAGTGAGTCCCAGATGCCACAGCAAATCTATCCCGACGATAACAGCTGCGGCATTGCTAGATCCGCCAGCGAGTCCAGCCCCTACGGGGATTTGTTTTTCTATGGCAATTTCAACGCCGCCATACTGGGCAAAGGCTTCGGGAAATTTTACTGCCATCAATTCTGCCGCGCGGTAAGCAAGATTACTTTTGTCTTGCGGCACTTCGGGATGATCGCATTGGACGCGGATGATGTCGGTGCTAAGCGATCGCAAATTTATGCGATCGCTTAAGCCGATGCTTTGCAGCACCATTACCAGTTCGTGATAACCATCCGGGCGATCGCCGATAATTTCCAGGTAGAGATTAATTTTGGCTGGGGAAATCAGGGAGTAAGAACGCATAGTGTCGTCGGTAAGGGATGCCCGCACCCTGGAAGGATGGCGGCGACTTTAGTCGTTAGGCAAGATCCAAGTTACTCAAGGCTACCCATTGAGCAACGCTTAAGTCTTCGGCGCGGGCTTGGGGATTTACTTCTAATTGTTCCAGTAATTGGGTGAGGCGATCGCGTTCTACTATCCCTTTCAAATTATTTCGCAACATTTTGCGCTTTTCGGCAAAGCCTAACTTTAACAAAGTCTCTAGGTGCTTGGGGTCATCGGCTGGTGGTTCCGTCATTCGCGGACGCAGGCGCACCACCGCGGAATCAACCTTGGGCGGCGGATGAAACGCTCCTGCTGGCACAATACAAATTAACTCGCACTCTGCTAGATATTGCACCCGCACCGATAAAGCTCCAAATGCTTTCGAGCCAGGTTTAGCATACAGCCTTTGTGCTACTTCCTTCTGCACCAGCAGCACAATTGAATCAAACGGTTTGGCTGCGGGTTGGGAAATTGTACCTAACAATTTTTCCAAAATTGGGCCAGTGATGTTGTAGGGGATATTGGCAACAACTTTATTTGGATTTTGGAAGGCTAGGAATGAAGTTAAAGAAGCGTCTAAATCGAGGGAAAGAAAATCGCCTTGTAGAAGGAGAAAATTTTCTACCTTACCCAGTTGTTTAGCCAGCAGTTGACACAAATCGCGGTCAATTTCGACAGCGACAACCGATTCAGCCAGGGGCAATAAGCGACGAGTCAGGATACCAGTACCGGGGCCGATCTCCAGAACGCGATCGCATTTCGATAAAGCAGCTGCGGCGACAATTTGATTCAGCGCCTTGTCGCTTCGCAGCCAGTGTTGAGCAAATTGTTTTCTAGGTTGAGGGGTCATAACTTGATTGTACTGGGGAGCGATACCAGCTACACGTTTAACCTGTTTTAAGATGTATCTATTTTCCTTAAGAAATCTGGATACCGGAAAAACTTCTGCCAAACTTGTATATATCTGCATCCACCAAAAGCAGGAGATTTATCGGTGAAGTACGAAATTCGTTACAAACCAGCCTTTGCCTCTGTTTTTGTCACCTTGAATCCGGGTGATAGCCTCACCGCTGAGGCGGGAGCTATGACCAGTATGGATGCTCAACTGTCCATAAAAACCGAGTTTTCCGGTGGTTTCATCTCAGGATTGTTAAAGAAATTCTTTGGTGGAGAATCATTATTTGTTAATGTTTTTACTAACAATTCACAGCAACCATTGCAGTTAGTTTTAACTCAATCCACCATTGGTGATATAGTTTGTATCGATTTACGGGGTGGACGGGAAATTTGCTTCCAACCCGGTGCTTATATTGCCCATACTCCAGGCGTAAATATGGGAGTACAGTGGGCAGGTTTCAAGAGCTGGCTATCAGGAGAAGGACTGTTTAAGCTGAAGTTAAACGGTCAGGGACAAGTGTTCTTTGGTGCTTATGGTGGCATTACTCAAAAACGTATTTATGGCGAATTTGTAGTAGATAGCGGTCATTTAGTTGCTTATGAACCAGGAATCAAAATGAATATTGGGTTAGCTGGGGGATTGCTTGGTTCTGTCACGTCGGGAGAAGGATTAGTAAACCGTCTGACTGGTCAAGGGGAGATTTATTTACAGTCTCGCAGTGTTGGGGGATTAGTTAGGTATTTAAGCCCCAAATTACGGTAATAAAGTTTTGAATTTTGAAGGTTGTTTGAGTTTTTAAAAAATCAAATTCAACCTTCAAAACTATTTTAGGAGATTTTGTCCAAATGAATGTGGAAATTTTACATCAACCAGACAGCGCGATCGCTCGCGTTACTTTAGGTGCTGGTGAAGAATTAGTTGCAGAAGCTGGCAGAATGATTGCCATGAGTGGTTACATCAATGCCAGCACCACTTTACGCCAAGGAAAAGGCGGCGGAATCTTAGGCGGACTCAAGCGCATGGTGGCTGGCGAGTCGTTATTTTTAAGTGTCTTCCGTTCTCCCACTGCTGGGGGTGAAATATCTCTGGCTCCAAAATTGATGGGCGATATTTTGCCTTATAAAATGACTAGCGATGGCTTAGTTGTGCAGTCTGCTTCTTACCTAGCCAGTGAATCAGATGTTGATATTAACTTGGGATTTCAAGGCTTTAAATCTTTATTTTCTGGCGAATCAATCTTTTGGTTAGATGTCACTGGCAAGGGTTCTGTTCTTCTCAGTTCCTTTGGGGCAATTTATGAAATATCAGTAAACGGTGAATATATTGTTGACACCGGACATATTGTTGCCTTTGAAAAAAGCCTGACATTTGAAATAAAAAAAGCAAGTTCTAGTTTGATCGGTTCTTTCTTGGGCGGCGAAGGTTTCATTTGTCGGTTTAAAGGACAAGGTAAAGTGTTTTGCCAAACTCACAATCCTGGTGCCTTTGGTATACTGGTCGGCGCTCAGCTTCCAGCACGATAAGCATTAGTCATTCTTCACAAATAACAAATAATTAACAATTTAAAAATATGAATGAAATAAAATACGAAATCGAACATTCTCCTGCATATGCTTCCCTACGGTTCGACTTGAGGGCAAATCAAACGGTGTTAGTTGAATCAGGAGCAATGGCGGCGATGGACTCTTGCATCAAAATGAAATCTAAGGTGCAAGGTGGTTTAATGAAAGGTCTTGGTAGAATGCTGGGTGGGGAATCTTTATTTATCAGTGAATTCACCGCTGAAGGTAGAGCAGGAGAACTGTATGTTTCGCCTGGAGTCCCTGGAGAAATTCAACATTACTATCTGAATGGTAATGGTTTAATGGTGCAATCTTCTGGATTTGTTGCTGCTAGTCCCACAGTTCAACTCGATACTAAGTTTCAAGGTTTTAAAGGCTTCTTTAGTGGAGAGTCCTTGTTTTTACTTCGCGCAACTGGACAAGGTGATATCTGGTTTAGTTCTTATGGAGCAATTGTAGAAATTCCAGTGGCGGGTGATTATGTAGTAGATACTGGCTACATTGTAGCGTTTGAAGATTCCTTACAATACAAAGTTGAGATGTTAGGGGGTTTGTCATTTAAAGGGTTGAGAACTGGAATTTTAGGTGGTGAAGGATTAGTATGTCGCTTTCAGGGTAACGGACGTTTATGGATTCAGTCACGGGAGCTTTATGCGCTGATTAATTTCTTGAATCCGTTTCGTCCAGTTAAGAGTAGTGATTAATAAAAAAATACGGTGTGTATGCAGCACTTACTTGAAAACGTAGGTTGCGCTCTTGGAGCCTCACCGGGTACATCCCAGTTTTGCAAAAATACCAGGAGAAAAGGAAATCGCGGCTACACAAACAAAGTCCGCCTGCGCGGACTCAATTGAGACGTGCTAGTAGGTTGGGTTTCGTTCCTCAACCCAACCTACTAGCTAATCTAAGAGAGTTGTAGGGTTCACTATCGTTCAACCCAACCTAAAAGTTAATTTTCGGCTTTTGTAAGTGTCATTGCACCGTACTAAGAATTAATCTTATGTCTTCTGAACTTCCCTCAACAGCAACACCTATTAATCGCAATCCGCCCCCAAGTAACCGCCAACTGCTCATAATTCTGGGGTTATTTATTGGTTTTATTGTGGGTGTTATTTGGCTGTTGGGGTTGCTGATTAATAGCCTGGTATGGGTGATTCCTCCCAGTGTGGAAAAACAACTGGGTGCGGTAATTGTTCCGGCTTACGAACAGTTGGCTAAACCGTCACCGACTCAAGAGACATTGAATCAGCTGTTAGATAAGCTGGAAACAAAATTGTCGCAGGAGGTGAGACAAGAGCGGGATTATCGAGTGCTATATTTGCCAGGTGATACGGTGAATGCTCTAGCTTTACCGGGCGATCGCATAATCATCTACGCGGGGTTGCTCAAGCAAATCGAATCTGAAAATGAGCTGATGATGGTGTTGGGACATGAGTTGGGACATTTTGCCCATCGCGATCATTTACGCAGTTTAGTGCGCCAGCTGATTTTCCCGATCGCGATCGCTACCATTTTTGGGGATGCGGGTGGACTATCATCAGTTGCTGCTTCTGGAGTTGAAGCTGTCAGCAATTCCCAATTTTCTCAGTCTCAAGAATCTCAAGCCGATGAGTTTGGACTTACTTTACTACAAAATACTTACGGTCATGTAGCAGGAGCAACCGACTTTTTTGCCCGAATGAGTCGTCAAAAAGGTGTGAATTTTGATTTCTTAACCACCCATCCAGCACCCGGTAGGCGTGTTAAAGAATTGCAGCGCTTGATCGAGCAGAAAAATTATCCTGTAAAAGAGCGATCGCCCCTTCCAGAAACGCTCTCTAACTTGAAAGAATAGCCGTTAAACCTTCCGACTCCATCGTTGAGGTAGTCATTGCCATCTCTCCCATCGAGAATGTCATTGCCGTCTCCCCCATCAAGACGGCTCATGCCTTGGCGGTTCAAGTCACCAGTGCTGTAAATTTGGCTGACTTTGAATCAAAACATGAATGATTCAGGACTTATGAAGCGTATTGCTGCCGATAGAAACTTAGGACAACGCCAGCGCACCGCTTGAACGCTTTGCTAAAAGATACTTCCGATTCATAGCCCACCCGCGTAGCCATCTCTTTCAGCCCCAATTGACTTTCACGCAATAGTTCTGTTGCTTTGACCATGAAGCGGACTGTCGGAAAAACCAAGGGGCGTAGTGCTGAGGTGGGGCGATCGCCCTTGTACTCTCAAACAGAGGCAATCGCCCAATTTAATCTTCCTAAAGTAATACAGGCAGCGCTTTCAGCCCATGTATTTCAAGCGTCGGAATTGGTTCCAGAGATTTGGTTTCATCAACCCGCAAATTGGGAAACTCCTTTAGCAAAGCAGTCAGTGCAATTCGAGCTTCCAGGCGGGCTAAGGTCGCACCGATGCAGAAATGAATGCCATACCCGAAGGCAACATGATCATTCAGTTGTCGATCAATGATGAACCGATCTGCTTGTTCAAAATGCAGCTCATCTCGGTTTGCCGATGCCATCCAAGCTTCAACCATTTGTCCAGCAGAAATTACTTGTTCACCGATGAGGGTGTCTACTGTGGTGTATCGAGCCATCGATGTAATCGGAGAACGATATCGCAGCACTTCCTCAATTGCACTGGGCAACAGCGATCGATCCTCTCGGAGGCGTTGTGCTTGGTCGGGGTGTTCATGCAGACAGAGAACTGCATTGGCAATCAGATTTGTGGTTGTTTCATTTCCCCCCACGAGCAACACAATGCAGAAATCAATCAGTTCTTTAGCCGTCAGCTTTGCTTCTGCATCGTGGGCTGAAATGAGATCGCTCACTAGGTCGTCAGTGGGATGCGATCGCCGCCAATCGATCAACTGTTGAAAATAGTCTGCCAGCGCTTGCAGTGCTACTGGATCGAGTACAACGACACCATCCGACCAACGTTTGAAGTCTTCCCAATCCTGAGTTGGTACTCCTAAAATTTCTGCGATCGCAGTCACAGGCAATGGACTGGAAAAATCGTGAATTAAATCTACCCGATCTTTCCGTTTTATTTGCTCAATCAAATCATGAGTAATTTCCGTAATGCGAGGAGCCATTGATTCAATCCGACGAGGCGTGAAGACACCTTGCACCAGCGATCGCAGACTGCGATGCTTCGGTGGATCGGTGTAATTCAAACTCTCCGTCAGGTGTTGCTGTTCAGGTGGGTGAGGAATTTTAGACGAAAAAGTTTGCCATTCGCTCAACACACGCTGGACATCAGCATAGCGAAACACACTCCAGCTTCGTTTTGCCTCATCGTAATGTACAGGGGCTTCACGACGCATTTGGGCATACCAGGAAAAGGGGTTCAACAGAAACTGTGAATCGAACGTCATGTTAATCTCCTTGAATGAGTTAGAAGTGAATCAGATGTAACCGGACAACCGAACTGAGCCAGATACGCGCTACCTGGGAAATGAATAA
Source organism: Trichocoleus sp. FACHB-90 (assembly GCF_014695505.1). Classification (NCBI taxonomy): domain Bacteria; kingdom Bacillati; phylum Cyanobacteriota; class Cyanophyceae; order Leptolyngbyales; family Trichocoleusaceae; genus Trichocoleus; species Trichocoleus sp. FACHB-90. The sequence continues at coordinate 107,258 of NZ_JACJOK010000019.1, read as the reverse complement.
CCAACGAGTGAGAAACCTAAAATTGCAATCGAGACTTAACGATGAGTGAACCAGTTCACGCCTGACGCAATGATGGCAGCCGTGACTATTGCATAAATCGTGATGCCGATGAACGAAAACAAAAGCAATCGTTTAGGCTTCATTCCAGTTAAAGGGGCGACTACGGCGATCGTCCAGCTTCCGAGAATGGGTGTCATGACGATCAAAAACCAGGCTCCATAACGATCGAATGCTCGTTTTACTTTGTGAACACCACGCTTTTCAAGACGCAGCAACCAGTGGCGGAATTGGGGAATCCGCATCAGGCGGCTATATCCCCACATCAGTAAAGGGATAGGAGTAAAGTTGCCAAACACTGCCCAAGCGACCGATGAAACAACATCCAGTTTCATTGCCATTCCCGCTGCAACCGCCGCATAAACCTCGAAATAAGGGAAAAAACCAACCCACCAGGTGATGAGTGCCTTGGTCATGTACTCAACCAATAGCATGATGAAAATCTCCAGAGCTTCGATTGAATGGCACAGTGATCGATCACCACACACGGCTGTATTTCACACAGCGGCATGGTGAATACCCAAGCAGAAATGTCTAAAAAGCTGAAAGAATCAATCAGTGGGCAAGTTTCAGCAGTGTTTCAATGACAGCCTCCTGCAAGGATTCTTTGGGAACCCCTAACCCAAAAAGATGGGCAAATAGTAATCCATCGATCGCAAGTCGTAGTGCTGTTGCTGTTGCTGGATCGATGCCACTGGCTTCGATCTGCCGTTGCCAATCAACAAAGATTTCCTGAATGGGAATGAGTAATTCAGGATTGACTGCGATCGCCGCTAACAGTCCGGATTGCAACGCGATCGTCTGCTGATCAAACACCGCAGATGCACGGATATAGGCTCTGACCCAATGCCCCGGAGTCTTTGGTGCATCGTCTTGTGCCAACTCCTGATTCAAGGCTGCTGTGAATTCATCAACTAGATGTTGAATCATGCCAGCAATCAGCGCATCCTTGTTTGGAAAATGGTAGAGCAGACCGCCTTTACTGACTCCTGCTTCCTGAGCAACTGCCTGTAACGTCAGTGCTTCTGCTCCCTGAGCGACAACAACTCGCCCTGCTGCTTCTAGCAGTGCATCACGAGTAACAGAGGCAGATTTAGAGTTTTTTGAAGTTGCCACAAGATTAGAAGCGTAAGAACTGTACATTAAGCAACAAGGAACGATTCAGTTGTGAAATCAACTGAATCAAGAGTGTAGTTTCTGATTTTGGTTTGACAAATAACGAGCAAACTCCCGTTTATCAACTTTTCTCGACTTTCCATAAGGCTGAGCAACCATACTGCACAACGTTGCATCCAACAAATCGAGCGCTTTTTGCCCACACCTATTGCAATCTGAACCAAGCGGCATTTGGAGCCAGAAGGGACGCTGGCAAAAAACCACAACATTCTCCTCAATGCAGAACAAACGAGTATCGCTCAAGACCCTATGAATTTTATACCGTCTGGACGGTTTATGAAATTAATATAACCGTCCAGACGGTATAGTGTCAACCAAAATCTTTGAGAAAAAAGTGAGGATGTTCTGATCGTTACAGTGCAGGGGTTAAAGCCTTTCGGTTGGGGCTGTACTTTCAGGTTCTTTGTACGTCAACATCAATCTGGAAGATACGGTCGTAAGTAAGCAATCAGTAATTTCTTGGTTTGGTCTAAAACTTGGTGTTGAAAGGCGCGATCGCGGGATAATGCGAGAATGTCGAGCGCGCTGGCAACTTCAACACTGATTGTTGCGAGTAGCTCTCTTTGACTTTGCTCTAAAGCAGGATTACGCGCTGCAAAATAGACGGTTAGTTGTTGTGCAATCTCCTGATTAAATGCCGTGTTCATTTCAACGGTTGTAGAGATCAGACGAGATTGCACAAACACCGTGCGGAAGGCAGGATTTGCACTCACAAATTGATCGAACCCATCTACCAGTTGATGAATGTAGATGTCGAGCGGTAGCTCCATTACTTCGTCAGTATGAAGAGTTGCAGACAGTCCTCTAAGTTGATTGAGATAGCGATCGAGCAACGCATGAAAAACGGCTAACTTGTCTGGGAAGAAGCGGTATAAGCCGCCAACAGAGGTATTTGCTCGTGCTGCAATCTCATCCGTTGTGACTGACTCGTAACCAATCTCTACAAACAATTCAGCTGCTGCATCAAGGATTCGGTTAAATCGTTCACGGCTTCGTGCTTGTTGTGGTAAGCGCCATAGCGGTGTCTGCTCAGGGCTGTCAGTCATCATGCAAATCTTGGGTTGACAAACGCGAGAGATTGCTCGTATCTTGAAAAGGTGAGCTAAAGCTCGTATTTTAGTTTACAGCATTTTTGATGGAGGAATTTATGCAACCTGCAACTCAATTGAGTATGACTGAAAACCGCAGCCAATCGATCTTCTATGGATTTTTCTTCTTCATGAGCTTTCTTATTTGGCTCGTTGCAACGGTCATCATGCGGCTGTGGGGACACACCTTTTTCATCCCTGAAAACAATTTCAGCATGGGTAGTAGTTTTTTATTTTCCCTGGTGTTTTTGCCGCTCCTAGCTTACGCTTTGTTTCGTTGGAAGAAGGTACAGCCTCATCAGCGTAGAGATGCTGCTATCTGTTTAGCCATTCCAGGAATGCTACTTGATGTTGTGACTACTTACTTCTTTACTCAGGTGTTCCCAAATGTGCTTCCGGCTGCCGACGGCGCATTTGGGGCGTGGCTGTTGTGGGGGTACGCCCTTGTACTCATTACCGGATTCATCACGGGGCAAAAGAGCAAGTCACAGATGGTCTGAGCAACAGCCGTTGACACGGCTAAGTAGTTAAACAAAATTAATTACATAGTTTGTTTAACTACTTATCAGAGCCAACGACTTCCCGGAATTGCCACTCTTTTTCAGGGTCTCCGACAGTTTGATTCCCTATTTCTCGGTTGGTCTTTAGCTTCTTGCCCAGATGTGTATACACGGTAGCCGTCAACGGGCAGAGGTTGGGGAGGGATTCTCAAACAACTTTATTCACAATCGTCCAAACAACCCCATCTGAACGGACGTGGGGAACCGTCACCCTGCTGAACCCAGTAATAAAAGGCTTCCCGTGTAACTGCCAATAATCCGTACTAATTTCGTCAGCGATCGCTTTGAGTGCCTGTACTTCTTCTGCCAGTTCTGCGGCGAGGTCGTTAATGCGTTCAGCATGACCCTGAGCGCGTTGTTTGTCCTCATCTAACTGCTGCTCCAGAGAGTTTTGTCTGCGCTGCCTTTGTAACAATTCTAGAGGTTGCCCGACCAGCTGCTTTAATTTAGCTTCCAGAGCAGCGATCGCATCATCTATCCCCTTGATTTCAGCAGACATTTGTGATGTCTCTCTAGCATGACGACGATAAGCCTCAACAATCGCCTCTGGTGAGTCATAGCTTGGCAATACTGGATCTACTTTTAATGACTCGCGTTCTTGCTTTAAAGCATCAAGTTGAGAGCGAATCGCGTCAATTTCTGCCTGCAATGGCTCCATAATTACTTAAGTTGATTATCTATTCATGGTAATGCTTCTGTGGAGCTGCTTGCGCCGTGCAAATCAATTTGCAGCGATCGCACTTGAGCCTTAATTCCTTTCTGCTGCCAAGTTGTAGCGATCGCTTCTTCCACAGACACACACAGATCACGGCGTACAAGAGCCAAAAGAGTTGGCCCCGCACCACTAATCACCATACCTAAAGCACCCGCCGCCATTGCAGCCTCGCGTACAGCATCATAACCGGGAATCAAAGCTTTCCGATAAGGCTGATGAATGCGGTCTTGCAGCGCCGCCCTTAACCAATCCTCCCGTCCAGTTTCCAACCCCCGCAACAGCAAACCCAGATGCGCCGTATTAAAAATCGCATCAGCACGACTGTACTGATTTGGCAAAACCCGCCGCGCCTCAGAAGTCGAAAGCTCAAAATCCGGAATTGCCACCACCGGAACAACATCAGAATGCCAGGGAACCTCACAAATCTCCCATCCCTCTTCTCTGGGTTCTGGGCGCTGCGGTTCCTTTAAACCCGTAGCCGCCAGACGACAACCCCCCAACAACGCCGGAACCACATTATCAGGATGTCCTTCCATAGCGATCGCTAATTCCATCACCTCAGCCTGACTCAAAGGCGAACCAGCCAACAGATTAGCACCAACCAACCCACCCGCGATCGCTGTCGCTGAACTACCCAAACCCCGCGCCAGAGGAACACCCAAATCAATCTCAATCTCGACTGACGGCGGCGTTTCACCAATATGCTGATACAACTTCACAAACGACTGGTAAACCAGATTATCAGCACTGGTGTTAACCCGTTCGGCTTCCGCACCAGTGACAGTTATTTTCAATTCCGGTTTAGCTGAGTCGAGCCGGGTGAACTTGAACTGATTGTACAGCGTCAAAGCTGCCCCAATACAATCAAATCCAGGCCCCAAATTCGCAGTCGTAGCGGGAACGGTAACGGTTACGCAAGAAACAGAGGGCATCTTTAAATTAGGCGTTGGTAACAGCAAATTCCCCGCACCGTTTATAGAGTGAGGGTTACAAATTATCTTCGATCGTACAAGTAAAGCAGCGCTTCAGCGTAAGTTTTCCCATTTGGCTGCGTCACCTCTAGATATGCGTTCGATCCTTCGGGACGCGAACCATCTGCATAAATCAAGTAGGTGTAGCCGCGATTGTGAAAAATCAGTTGATTAGCTTCATCTGCATCATTATTTACAATCTTCAGACTGCTGCCACTTTTCTTTTCGCGTCCAAAGTAATACTTAGGAAGTGATAAATCATATTCTTTAGAACAAATTTGCGTCAAGTAATTTGTACTTTCTGCAAATGCAACTACCACCGTATTAGCAGGGCAACGAGTAAACAGCCGATTGGAATTTAGTTGTTTAATATTGCCACGAACCGTTACTTTACCAGTTTTTGGTAGCCGCGTAGTCCAACCATAGTCGCGAAGGACATTGGGATAATCTGGATCTGGGCGAAATCTAGAGTTACTTTGGGCTAGTTCAATTGTGTTGGATTTGGCTGTCAAAATATTTTCACTTTTTACAGCAGCTTGAGACGTACTAAATCCAATAGATGCTACTAGAAAAATGCTTGTTCCTAAAACGTGTAATTTCTCCATTTTGGCTGGTGTTTAGGATAAAAGTTTGTATACTTACCCTTCACCAGAAATGTTATGGATTCCGTATTGCTTAGGAAAAGAGGTTAAAAATGGAAAAAGGAAGCGATCGCTTCCTTCATCCTCTGGAATAATCAGTAAGGTGGGAAAAAACCCACCCTACAGTTTAAAAGCTGCCGTAGTTGAGCTTAGCGTCTTTGATTCTCTCAATTACCTCACTAACAGGCATCGCTCCTAACTCTTGGGTTGGCTTACCCGAAGCGCGGAGGCGAATACTCAAACTATTAGCTTCCACCTCTTTCGCTCCCACAACTCCCATAACTGGGATTTTCTCCTTTTCACCATTGCGAATCTGTTTCTTGAGGTGTTCGCCACTGGTGTCAACTTCGGCCCGAATACCGCAGCGTAGCATTTGGTTTACCACTTCCTGAGCAAACGGAAACTGATCATCGCTTACTGTCAGCAGTCGCGCTTGTACTGGCGCTAACCACAGCGGAAAATCCCCAGCATACTCCTCAATTAAAATTCCAATCAGCCTTTCTAAAGAGCCAAAAGGAGCGCGGTGAATCATCACAGGACGTTGGCGGGAACCATCCGGCGCAACGTACTCCAAATCAAAACGTTCTGGCAAATTGTAGTCTACTTGCACAGTACCCAGCTGCCACTCCCGCTCTAGAGCATCGCTGAAGATAAAATCCAGTTTGGGGCCATAAAACGCTGCTTCCCCAATTCCTTCAAAGTAATTCATTCCCAGCGTTTCCACGGCGCGGCGAATCGCACCTTGAGCTTTTTCCCAAGCTTCATCGGAACCGATGTACTTGTCTGAATTTGGATCGCGGAAACTGAGACGCGCCTTAAAGTTCTTCAGTTGCAGACTCTTAAACACCGACAGAATCAAATCCACCACGTTGAGAAATTCGCTCTCAAGTTGTTCTGGCGTTACAAATAAGTGAGAATCATCCACGGTGAAACCGCGCACTCGCGTTAATCCACCGAGTTCCCCAGATTGTTCGTAACGGTAGACGGTGCCAAACTCCGCCAGTCGCATCGGTAGTTCCCGGTAGGAGCGCAACTGGCTCTTATAGATTTGGATGTGGAAAGGGCAATTCATCGGCTTGAGTGCGAACCCTTGTTCCATCGCCGCCGCTTGCTCATCCTCCGCCATCATCGGGAACATATCTTCTTTGTATTTCTGCCAGTGTCCAGAGGTTTTAAATAAATCTACTCTGGCGATGTGAGGCGTTACTACCTGCTGGTATCCGCGTTTGAGCTGTTCCTGCTTGAGGAAATCTTCCAGAACGCTCCGCAACACCGTTCCTTTTGGTGTCCACAGAGGCAACCCTGGCCCCACCTGATCCGCAAAAATGAATAATCCCAGTTCTTTGCCTAGCTTGCGGTGATCTCGCCGCAGCGCTTCTTCCTTGCGTCGCTTGTACTCAGCCAGCTGTTCCGGCGATTCCCAAGCCGTGGCATAAATTCGCTGTAGCTGTGCTTTGGTTTCATCACCGCGCCAGTAGGCTCCAGCAACGCTTTCCAATTCAAATGCTTTTGGATTCAACTCGCTGGTGTTTTCTACATGAGGCCCAGCACACAAATCCCACCACTGATCTCCCACATGATAGATGGTAATGGGTTCTTGCAGGTCTTCTAATATTTCTAGTTTGTAAGGCTCATTAATTGCCTTAATTCGGCTTTCGGCTTCCTCGCGGCTGACTTCTTCCCGAATTACTGGCAATTTGCGATTGACAATCTTGACCATCTCTTTCTGGATGGTTTTTAAGTCTTTTTCTGTAAATGGCTCTGGATTGTCAAAGTCATAGTAAAATCCGTTTTCAATCCACGGGCCAATAGTCACCTGTGCCTTAGGAAACAGCTTTTGCACCGCCATCGCCATAACGTGGGATGCCGTGTGACGGATTTTCTTCAAGGATTCAGATTCACTGGTACGGGGCAAATTTATCTTTGCTGGCACATCCTGGGAAGCTGAAGATTCTTCGGGGGGCATTGGCTGCTGAACCATAAGAGCGAAAATAGACAGAATTGTTGTGATAGCACTGCTTATATGATACCCAGGTTGTTGAAAGACAAAGGGTTAGTCAATTTTGAATTTTGGATTGGGGGCTGGGGAGGAGGGAAAAAGGGAATAATTTTCCCCTGCCTCTAGTCCCTGGATCTAGACATTATTAAAAAAGTTTTAAATAACATTAAGAATTGTAAAGTAAGTTAAGATTAGAGTAGGATAGTATTCGGCTTTTATCATGCCCCTTTCCAACCTGCCGGAAAACGAATTGCTCAAAACGGTATTACAACCGTTGTTAGAAGATTTTCAGTATTGGTTTGCGCGATCGCGCCTGCTCTTAGAAACTGAAGAAATTCCCTTTTTAAGTGAAAATCAGCAATCAGACCTGCTCGAACGGGTAAAGCAAGCTCAAGCTGAAGTCAGCACAGCTCAGATGCTTTTCTTAGCAACTGGCGCTCAAGTCGGTATCGAAACGTCTGCTTTGGTGCCGTGGCACCAGCTAGTAACGGAGTGCTGGCAGGTGGGGATGCGGTTCCGTACCGAGCAAGCGACTAGCAATAACAAATAAAAACTAACAACTACTTAGACTGTGTGGCCTGGAGGAAAATCGTATGTTACACCTGCTTTATCTTGTTGTCTTTACCATTTTGGCATTTTTAGCGATCGCGAATATGATCCGCAGCTTGTTGACTATCAGCAGTATGGATACTCCACGGCGTTACCCACCATCGGGTCCCTACATGGCTTCCGCCACTGGTTATCGAACCGTACCGCACCCGGAACTGTTAGATGATGCCGGGAACCCAATTAATGAGCCACTGCTGGTGATGCGTTCTATGTCCGTAGAAGATGCCCGCGAACAATTGGATGCGCTTTACAAATCTTCTCCCGGCAACAGTAGCGAACCTCAAGAAGATTAATTTTCTCATTCCCAGGCGATCGCCTGGGAATGAGGAAATCAGGCTTCAATCACGACTCGGAGGTTCCCCCGCTTCTTAGCGACCCGACAAGCGGTGGTACTGCCAGAACGCTCAAATTCCAGATCCAGCAGCGTTGCTCCAACTCTCAAGTTGTGTAATGCCAGACGATTAATCGACTCAGGTAAAGCAGGGTCAATAATCCGTAAGCAGTTATTGGGAGCATCTGGCACCAAATTAACCATCATTTGCAGCAGCTGAAAGATGCTGCCAGTTGCCCAAGCTTGCGGAGAACAAGCTACGGGATACTTGACTGGTGCGTTATCCTCTGTCCGGTCGTAGCCGCAAAATAGTTCTGGCGGTCTCTGATAAGGCTGCTGTATGGTCATATCAAACAAAGCTTTGGCAAGTTCCAGAGCTTGATCGATAAGCCCTAGCGATCGCACTCCCATCGCAATCAGAGCATTATCGTGAGGCCAAACCGATCCTACATGGTAGCCCATCGGATTGTATGCTGGGGACAAACTGCTCAAAGTGCGAATCCCCCAGCCGTTGAACATATCCGGCGCTTGCAGCCGTTCCGCCACGCTATAAGCCTTTTCCGGCAAGAGGATGCCTAGATTCAGACAGTGACCGGGATTAGAAGTAATACTATCAACCTGATTGCCGTCGCCATCCAAAGCCAGAGCGCAGAAGCCTTCCTCTGCCATCCAAAAATCGCGATTAAAGCGGTTCTTCAAGTCTCTCGCCTCGTCTTGCCATCGATCCGACAGGTCTAACCGCTTCTTCATCCGGGCGATTTCAGCAAGGCGGAGTTTAGCAGAATAGACATAAGCCTGCACTTCCGACAAAGCGATCGCGCCCATCGCTAGCTGCCCCTTGCGATTCACAATACAATCACCAGAGTCTTTCCAACCCTGATTCGCCAAACCCCGCTTCGATTGACGTTGGTAACTCAGATAGCCCGTTTCCTCGCAGTTGCGGTCAATCCAATCCATCGCCGCCAAAGCATTAGGCCACAGTAGTTCAAGAGTTTCCCGATCCGCTGTCCAGGCAAAATATTCCGCATACAGCATTAACCACAGCGGCGTAGCATCCACCGTCCCGTAATAAGGCGTATGAGGAATTTCTTGACAACGAGCCATTTCCCCCATTCGCAACTCGTGCAAAATCTTCCCAGGCTGCTCGTCGCGCCAATCATCCTCATTTTTACCTTGGTAGTCAGCTAAAATAGTTAGAGTTTCGCGGGCAATTGTCGCATCGAGCATCAAGGTTTGCGATGCCGCAATGATCGAGTCGCGTCCAAACAGCGTGGAAAACCACGGCACCCCAGCTGAGAGTACCTTGCCCTTACCGAAAGATTGCCGCAGCAAATAAACATCCTGTTCAGCCCGTTCAATCACCCGATTAAAGGTGTTTTTGTCCGAACGAATCTGCGTAACGTGATTGCGCCAATCTTGCTGCTCGGATAACTCTGCGGCTCTCGCTTGTACTAGAGTTACTGGCGCAGGTACACTCGAAGCAGGCCGATTTTTTATCCGCATTTGCAGCCGATAGCCCAGCTTCTGGGTTTCGTGGGAATCCAGCTCTAGCTGCCAAACTGCCGTGTAACCTCTCAGCGCGTCTGGTTGGAGATGAACAAACTCAATGTGAGATTCCATCAAAGAGCCATCCAGCCCTTGGTAAGCTAATTTCAGTTCAAAATTTTCTTTTTCTGCGGTTTCACCTTTTGGCACTGCGCGTAAGAGCTGCCCTTTATGTTTTCGAGCGTAGCCCCGGACTACAAATAAGTCCACAAAATCCGCATCAAAGCTGAGACTGAGTTGAAAGCTAATTGAATGGGTGCTGTAGTTGGAGACTGTTAATTCTTCAAACAACGCTCCATTGAGAACAATTTCCCGCGCAATTCCTATGGTATCGGCGCGTAGGGGAGCAAAATCAAACATTGCCCCGCCATCTATTTGCCCCTCTGGCTCTAATTTATCTCCTCCTTCTAATCGCACTCCTCCGTCCATACTCGGATTGGTACACAAAACTGAAAGGGCAAACCCTTTATCAGCGGTGCTGCTGAGCAATACCGGGGGACGTTCGTTAATTTGCAACTCCAGGCGGCTGAGGAAGCGGGTATCAGCGCAGAACAACCCCATGCTGGAGTTCATGTCATCGCCTAAACACCCAGAAATGTTGCCCAGCGTGTCGGTAACTAAAAATAGGTCATTATCTTTAATGGTAAGAGTCGGCTGGGGGCGATCGCCCAAAACGCAAGGCCATTCCGGGATGGGTAGTTCGTCAGCCCGAATATAGGTTTTTCCTTCCAGTTCAAGAGTATCTGGTGCCATGAATCAGGTTTCTGCTCAAGAATACAGCTTGTTTGTGAGGGCTTTATTTGGGTCGCACTATCATCATGGTAGAAGTTTGACCCACAAAACTCCCTGACATCCTAATAGATGTCAAGGTTGCAAGATATGCGCCTTTTTCACACTTCTACAAATTTAATCAACTATTCGCCTAACTATTCCCACGCAACAAAATTTTCCGTTTTGTCATGCCGCGAGAGCAAGCGATCGCTTGCTCTCCCCTTGCTCCCCAAGTCCCTCGTGCCGTTTGTTGCCTGGGAGCATTATAAAAATTTTTAATTATACACCCACTTTCTATCCTAGGGTCTATTTTAAAGTTGTTGCCCAATTCTCCTCATTACGAGCGGCGAAGAGAAAGCTGCATCTTGCTATAGTTGATATGAAAATTGCAGAGGTTTGCGTCCTATGGAAGAAAATGCACTGGAAATAGAAGCAATGAGGATACTTGTTGAGTCGCTAATTTCCTATAAAGGAAGTTTGGTTGGCACCCCAGCCGCCTATACTCCTAAAAAAAATCGGAAAGAAAATGAGCGTACCAAAGTTAGTAAGGAAATGCTCAATTATGATCAAGTTTTTATTCGGGATTTTATTCCTGTAGCACTTCTGTTTCTTATAAAAGGTGACTTTGAAATTACTATTAATGGAAAATTAGAGTTAATTAAGGGTAAAGAAATTGTCAAAAACTTTCTTGAAGTAACATTAGAACTGCATCAGCAAGAAAGGTCAAGCACCTTTTTAAACACCGGGCGAGTTTTGATGCCTGCAAGCTTCAAAATTATTAAAAAGCAGGGGAAAGAAAAGCTGGAACCTGATTTTGGTCAACACGCGATCGCTAGAGTCACGCCTGTTGATTCTAGCCTCTGGTGGATTATCCTGTTGCGAGCGTATTGGAAAGCAACCGGAAAGACTGCTTTAGTCCATCGAATTGACTTCCAAGAAGGCATCAGGTTAATTTTGGAACTTTGCTTTAGCGATCGCTTCGATCGAGAACCCACTATCTTAGTACCCGATGGCGCTTGTATGATTGACCGTCGGATGGGTATCTATGGTTATCCTTTAGAAATCCAAGTGCTATTTTATGCTGCCTTGCGTGCTGCTGATGAGCTACTAGATCGGAAAAATCACAGCAATAAAGAACTTATTCCAGAAATCAAGAAACGATTAATCGATCTTGCTAACCATATGCGGGATGAATATTGGATGGATATGGAAGAATTGAATAAAACCTATCAGTACAATGTCGAGGAATATGGAGAAACAGCTATCAATAAGTACAATATATATGCTAACTCTATTCCCTATGCTAATTTAGATGATTGGATACCAGAAGATGGCGGTTATCTAATTGGTAATATCGGCCCTTCGCAAATGGATTTCCGTTTCTTTTCTCTAGGCAACTTGATGGCAATTGTATCTTCTCTAGCCACCAAGGATATGTCAGAAAAAATTATGAAGCTGATCAAAGAACGCAAAAAAGAGCTTCTTGGACAGATGCCCTTTAAAATCTGTTATGCAGCTATAGACGGTCAAGAGTGGAAAATTGTCACGGGCTGCGATCCAAAAAATAGTCCTTGGTCTTATCATAATGGTGGCAGCTGGCCTGTTTTGATGTGGATGTGGGCAGCAGCCGCTCAAAAAGTTGGCGAAAAGGAATATTTAAACTTTGCAAGTTCAGCCATTGAACTTGCTGGAAAACGTTTGCAAAAAGATGAATGGCCAGAATACTACGATGGGCATACTGGACATTTAATTGGCAGAGAAGCTAGAAGAAATCAAACTTGGACTTGTGCTGGTTACTTATTAGCAAAAGAACTGATTGGTAAGGATGGTTCAAAGCATTTAAAGTTAATTGGCTTTGATGACTATATAGAGCCTAAGAGCAAGCCGCTATCATCAAAGTTGTAGGGATTCCAGTTGGAAAGACACATCTAGAGGTTCTGCCTCATCTTAAATATTTTGAAGAAAAAGAGTGCTTGAAGTGTCAAAGAGAGTGTAAAGAAATTGCTGGCGAGTTAGCAGTATACCCGGAGGCAGAGCCACCTATTGCAGCATTCCCAGGCTGAGCCTGGGAAGGAGAAAGTTATAACTTCAAGCGAGGAGTTGTTGATAAGCAGCTTTGTATTGATCTAAGCGCACTACCGGGTATGACTCTAACTGAGCCAAAGTTTGAGAATCTCTAGAGGCAAATAAGGTGACATCATGACCTCGACGCACTAACTCATCTACCAAATAGCTAACTATTAACTCAATACCACCCTAATCCTACGATGCAACTCGTTCCCACACCGGGGAAATTTGTGCAATCCGTAATTTCATCAGCCATTCCCCAGCAGTGCCATCTGGTAAGTTTTTTCGTACTCGTCAACCATTTTTTGAACGCTAAAACGGCTTAAAACGTAGTCTCGACAAGCCTGCCGATTTAACTTCATCGCCTCTGGAATCGCTGCAATCATGTCTTCTATGGAGTGGCAGACAAACCCAGTCTTACCATGCGCGATGACTTCTGGCACCGAACCCATTGCTATACCAATCACAGGCGTACCAGTTGCCATCGATTCAATCATCACTAAGCCAAATGGTTCCCGCCAAGTAATCGGGAATAGCGTTACTGTAGCGCCTCGCAGCAGCTGCACCTTTTCCTCGTGGGACACTTCCCCCAAATACTGGATTTGTTCGCCGTCAATCAGCGGTTCCAGTATTTCCTTGTAATATTCCTTATCGACTACATCAATTTTGCCAGCCATTTTTAGAGGTAAGCCGATGGCACGCGCAATTTTAATCGCTCCTTCCGGCCCTTTTTCCGGTGAGAGGCGACCAACAAAGGCTAGATAAGTTGGTTGAGAAGGCTTTTCTTGGAAGGAATACACCTCTGGGTCAATGCCGTTGTAGACCGTGTGGATGTAATTTAAACCTAGTTTGGGTTCTCGCTGCGCTTCGCTGATGCTGATATAAGGCTGCCATCTAAATTGCCGGAATATTTTCTCGTTATCCGGCGTAAAAATACCGTGGGTAGTGTGTACGGTTGGTGTTGTTACAAAAGCAGTATAAGGTAGGGCTGCACAACCGACGTGGGAATGAATAATATCAAAGTGATGCGCCTGTTGATAGACCTGAGAAAGTATCATTTGCTCATAAAGTCCATGCTCCTTAATTTTGGGATCTAACCGCAGCGCCTGCTCATGCACTGATTTAAGCTGAGCAGTTGTGAGGGAATCTCCAGAGGCAAATAATGTGACTTCATGACCGCGTTGAACTAATTCATCTGTCAATAAACTGACAATTAGCTCAATTCCTCCATAGCGAAAGGGTGGTACTCGTTCCCACAGTGGAGCAATTTGGGCAATTCTCATAATACAAACAGGAAGTTGGCGATCTCCAATCTTAGCTTAAATTGCTTATCTTTAGAAACGCCAGAAGCCATGAGTGCAATCAACTTCTATCGTCGCTGGCGATAGGTGTTGCGTCTGGCATTCCGAATACTCCAATACAAGTTACTCCACTCTTCTACCAAAGCTTTGATCATCCACACTGAAAAAGAGCCTGATGCTACTGCAACAGCAACTTGCCATACCACCTTCATTGGAGCGCCAGAAATATGAAATATTGCAGAAAAAATTATACCGCCTACTGCTCCAATTATTGCTCCGGTTAGGGCATGACGTAACAATTGGAAAATTACAATTAATATTGATTGGAATCCTGAAAATAAGAAACTCATAGCCCTAATTACTTCATCAGCAAATTTTCCCCAAAACAAACTTATAAAAGCTATCACTACAAAAATTAAAACTGCATTAATTATCCACATCACCCTTTACCTGTTACTCCTACATTAAACATACTGTGCTTGACTAGGGGGAAAAATGAAGAAGATACAAAGAATTTGCAAAGTTACGGTAAAACTTTAGCCAAAACTTAGATCGGGAGCAAGGCGCAATTTCAAGTTTGGCTAGGGAAAAGTCAGTAGAAGACTTGAGGTAAATCGCCGTCTCTACAACAGAGGGTTGAAAAGCGGATGCGATCGCGCTGTAGTTTATGCAGAAGTAGCGCTACTATGAAAAGTTGGGGATTTGTCATAACGTTTGGAAGTCACAACCATTAGCTACCATACTGGCTAGGGGCGCTAAGGTGACACTACGGGGTAGAGGCTTTACTGGACTATCGCTAAGAGTCAATTGATAAAGCAACCCAATTGTAAAGAGAATCAGTTTTATTTCCAAGATAGGAAATGCCATGCTAATACAGCAGTGGTTGCTGTAACTCAAAGGCAAATATTTATTACGAGAAAATTATCTTTCTAGAAAACCCTCTGGTTTGAAACGCTTTGGTTGTGAGTATATATCTTCCCGATGGGGAAAAAGATAAATACAGGGAGAAAGCAATGTATCCACATCCAACTGATCGCCTAAGCTAAGGGGCGATTTTACACTTTGAGCCAAAGCAACCATCGCTACGGGATCAATCCGCAACGTTTGGGAGAAAACTGCATTGCACACCCGACGACTATAACTACAAGTATGGTGGGTGTATTTACGGATAGCGATCGCATTTGCTCAAATACAAATTGCTTTCACAAGCTTATACGCTACTAGAAGTTAATTGGGGCGTTGGAGAATGGCGACGTTCGCCCGTGACCATCATCCGCACACTGCCACCGGGAGCTGAAACTAAACCACGGCGTACAGGTTTTACCTCACGATTATCTGCCAGTGCCAGCTCAAAGCGTGAAAGCATCTCGGCGAGTACCACTTTCATTTCAAACTGGGCAAATGCCAAACCAATACAGCGCCGACTGCCTCCGCCAAAGGGTAGATATTCATAAGGTGAAAATTGACGTTCTAGAAAGCGTTCTGGCTTAAACTGCTCTGGTTCCGGGTATAAATCCTCGCGGCGGTGCGTCAGATAAATAGAACCGACTATCACTGTACCCGAAGCGAGTTCGTAACCCATAAGACTTCGTGCTGCTTTCACCACCCGTGGGAAGAGCAGCATCGCAACCGGGTAAATTCGCAGAGTTTCACAGCAGACAGCGTTGAGATAGGGCAGTTTAAAAATAGCGCTGGGGTCTGGGTCATCGCCAAGGCTATCGAGTTCCTGTAGTAGCTTCTGGCGCACGGATGGCAGTTTATGAATCCAGTACAACGCCCAAGCCAAGGCAGTTGCCGTAGTTTCGTGACCTGCCACTAACAAGGTCATCAATTCATCGCGTAACTCCACATCCGTCATCGCCTCCCCCGCTTCGTCACGAGCAGACATTAACAAGGTGAGAATATCTGTGCGAGATGGGTCAGGGTGCGCTCGATGTTCCTGAATCTGATCGTAGATGAGTTTGTCAACTTGCTGTCTGCGGCGCACAAACTTTCCCCACGGACTCCAGGCACCTAAATCCTTTTGCAGAGCCGGAAAATAAAGAAAAGCGACACTCAGGGGAGAACTCAAGTCATCTAGCATGGCGCTAAGGAGTTGCTCTAGCTGATGACAGCGTGATCCTTCATTTATACCAAACACTGCCTTCAAAATCACCCGCATAGCGATCGCTTGCGTGGATGAACGGACGCAGAACGGCTGACCAATTTTCCACTGGCTAATTACTTGCTCCGTGACATCGCCCATCACCTGTCCATAGGTTCGCATCCGTTCCCCATGAAAGGGAGGCATTAACAGCTGGCGCTGACGTTGGTGGCGCGTGCCACTCACCGTAATCACGGAACGATCTCCTAGAAAAGGCTGGAGAAGCTGGTTAGTCTCACCTGGGGCTTCAAAATGCTTTGAATCTGTCAAAATCTCTTGAAGCGCTTGGGGATTGCTTGTGAACACCCCTGGGGAAAATTTCGCGCCTAATGGCAAGGTGAAAATATCCCCGTAACGTGCGGCGCAAGCATCCATAAATGTCATCGGGCTTGCCAGCCACTGGATCATCTGTAGTAGTTTTGGAGTCGTCAGACTAGGAGGCATCATAATAGTTTGTAAAAATACTAAGTTGGCATAAGTATAACGGTATACAGAACCTAGATAACAAATAATCACACAGGATGATTTAGAGCGGGGAGACTTCGCAGTAAGCTCAGATCTTTAGTTGCCAATCGTGCGATCGCTAACTGTATGCTCGAAGCTCTTTTCCCTCCTGTAGATATATATATTCTCGACCTGCTGGTTATTGGTCTACTCCTGCTCATGGTGACGTTGGGTTCGGGCTGGATTGCCCGTTTACCTCTCTCCTATGCCATCATTTACCTGATTGTGGGTATTTTGTTGGGGCCATACGGGACTAAGTTGATTCAGATCCGACCGGATGCTGAGTTTCTGGAACGACTGGCGGAATTTGTGGTAATTGTCTCAGTGTTTAGCTGCGGGCTGAAGATGAATCGTCCGCTAAATTTGTGGTCTTGGAATATCACGGCGCGGCTAATTGGTTTGCTGATGCCGATTTCAATTTTTGCGATCGCTGCGGTCGGTCATTGGCTGTTAGGAATGGCCTGGGGGCCCGCTATTTTATTGGGAGGAATCCTCGCACCCACCGATCCAGTATTAGCCTCAGAAGTCCAGATGGAAAGTCTAGAAGATCGGGATGAATTGCGCTTTGGTTTGACTTCTGAAGGCGGTTTGAATGATGCCTTAGCTTTTCCCTTTGTTTATTTCGGGATTCACTCCTTAAAAGATAACAACTGGGAAAACTGGTTTAAAGAGTGGGTAGTTGTTGACTTACTTTGGGCGATCGCCGCCGCCATCGTGATGGGAATTGTTGTAGCAAAAAGTGTTGGCTGGATTGACAAGCGACTGCAAAAATTCCGCCCTGTCGATAGCTTGATGGAAGATTTCGTTGCGCTGAGTACAATTTTGCTGACCTATTCCTTGACAGAAGTTGTTAACGGTTATGGCTTTCTCGCGGTTTTTGTTGCTGGAGTAGTGGTTCAGCGCACTTACGAAGATTCAGAAAAGCAAAAATCTCGATTTGAATTTACCGAGCAAATTGAAAAACTGTTGGAGGTAGCAACAATTTTGATATTGGGGACAATACTAAGATATGCACCGATGCGCGAGTACGCGGGTCAAGGAATCTTAGTAGCACTATTGTTATTATTTGCAATTCGTCCTTTGGGAATTTGGATTAGCCTGCTCGGACGTAACTTTGGCCCCGCAACCAGCTCATTATTTGGCTGGTTTGGCATTCGCGGTGTCGGCTCTTTGTATTATCTTTCCTATGCCTTTGGCGAAGGATTAAAAGACACTTTGGGCGAACAAATCGCCTGGATTACTTACATTGTTATTGTGATTTCTGTACTTCTACATGGGATTAGCGCAACTCCTTTGATGAACTGGTATGAGCGGCGAATCAAGAAAGTAGAGGAGAATGAGGAGGTAAGAGCTGAAAGTTAAAGCTATTAAATACCGTGACTTTTGCCAATTACCCAATGACGGCGGAAGAAACGAGCGAGGGCTGATTCATCTAGTGATAGATAAATTGGTCGCCCGTGGGGACAGGTGCGAGGATGGCGTGTTTGCTGCCATTGTTCTAACAGGGTTTGCATCTCAAGTAAGCTGAGAGCCGTACCGTTGCGGATAGCACTACGGCAAGCTACGCTCACCTGTGCAGCTTCCAAATCCCCTCCCAGACTGAGTTCCAAGAGAGCATCTGCACAATCTGAACGCGATCGCAAGGGCGCGGGTGCGGTGCGTACCGCCCAAAGTTGTTCGCCAAAAGGTTCTACATCTAAACCGATGCGTTCAAGTTGATCGATCTGAGCGGGTGAAAGTTGATTTAAAATCGCTGGTAGTTCTAGGGGTACGAGTTGCCAAGTTTGGCACAATTGCTCGTATAAAACCCGTTCGTGGGCGATGTGCTGCTCTACCAACCACACCCCAGCCGGATGCTCTGCCACAATATAGGTGTTGTGAATTTGGGCAACGGCTTTTAGTGGCAATAACCCTATTTCACTAACTTGGGTTGGTGTCGGTTGAATGGAACGGCTTGCATTATAGCTACTATGCGCTTCCGACGCTTTGAGCAATTTTCCCACCCGTTGCGTGAGAGTTTTTTCAGGAATTGTCTCGACGTTGAGGCGTAAGGCTTGCTCAATTATCAATTTCACCTGATCTTGCCAGTAAGAAAGCTGGTGTAAATAAATTTCTGACTTGGCGGGGTGACGGTTCCAGTCAATTTGACTGGCACAAATCTGGAAATGGAGAAAACAAATCGGGTAGCGATCGCGTGGCACAATTCGCACCAAAGCCCCCAATATAGTTTGCTCTAGTTCCTGGGATTTCACCAAGCGTCCATTCATCCCCACCCGCACCCAGTCTGGACGGCGGCGATGGCATCTGTCTGGCAATCCTAGCACCAAGTCGATTTTAGATTGGGGATTGGGGATTGGGAATTGGGGATTGGGAATTGGGGATTGGGGATTGGGAAGTCCCTCTTGTCCCTTACTTTCTGGGTGAGTAGGAACTTCAACCGAGAGTTGCTGTAAGTCGTTCAAACGCACTTCTCGGAGAATTTGGGGCAGAATATGTTTTGCGCTGGTTCCTGGGCTGAGAGTGAACCAAGGGCGATCGCTTTGTTGTATTTGCCAAGTGACGTGGGGATGACAAATGGCGATTTGTTGAATTGTAGCTTGTACTATTCTTAGCTGTTGTGCTTGTGTTGGCATTGCCTGACGACGCGCCAACCAGTTGCCAAACAGATTTGCTACGGTGACAACTGTACCGGGAGCGATCGCAACTGTCTCCACCTGCACCGCTTCCCCCTGCGAGTTATAAACCACTCGCCAACCTTCAGTGCTTCCCGCACAACGGCTGTAAATCTCCAATTCTGCCAAAGCTGCCAAACTGTGCAACGCTTCCCCGCGAAAGCCCAGACTGGTAATCTTCCAGAGGTCTTCGCAGTCGCGGATTTTACTGGTACTATGGGCAGCTGCTGCTTGTTTCAAGTCTACCAAGTTCATGCCGCAGCCATTGTCTGCCACCCGTACTCGCCACTGTTCCGGCGATAGGGAAACACTGATGCGCGTTGCACCAGCATCTAAAGAATTTTCCACCAGTTCGCGCACTACAGCCGCCAGAGAGTCAATTACCTCTCCAGCTGCTATCAAATGGACTACTTCTGTGGGTAAAGGTTGAATAGCAGACACCGGACAACTTGGGAATGCGCCATGACGTAAGTAGTTAGCACCCAATACAGCATAGCGCGATGTCTAGGGAGTTATTAAAATCATTTCGCGCAGCTTAGAGAAATTTAGATTTTTTCCTGCCTTTTGTCGTCTTCTCTACTCAGGCAAGACCGATCCGTTTAGAAATAGAATTAGCCTCCAGCCTGGATAATCTGGCAAATCTCTACCTTGCTCAAGGAGACTACACCCAAGCGAAACCGCTGTATCTGCAAGTTTAAGAACTGAGCGATCGCATCCTCGGAACACATTATCCCCAAACTGTTACAATTCGTAAAAATATAGACCAAATGCGTCAGGGAAGATTAACAAAACTAAAGATTTGGTAGGTTACAACAACAGAGAAATTAATACCCAACTCTGTCTAAAGAAAGATTATTTTAACCTTCTTTCTGGAGAAGGATAAATAAAAAGTTAACTTCCTATTACATTTCTATTGATGTGATTGGTTAAATTTTCTCATGGACAATATTCAAAATAAAATTGAAGATGCTTCAAAAAAAGTTGCAGATAGTGTGGAAAGTGCTTCCAACAAGGTTGAAGAAACCCTTTTAAAAGCAAAAGATGCCCTTCCAGAAGTTACGCCCACCCCACCGGGACTGAAACCCCAATCGAGCGTAAGCGACCTCAAAGCCCGTTTGGAATGGGGCGAACCTGCTCTAACAATTTTAGATGTGCGCGATCGCGATACTTTTAACAACGGTCACATCATGGGAGCCATGCCTATGCCCCTAGAGGAATTGGTAGACCGCGCCAAAACAAGTCTTCAGCCCACTCGCGATATTTATGTCTATGGCGAATCTGACGAGCAAACCGCTCAAGCAGCTTCCCAAATGCGCTCTGCTGGGTTCCAGTGCGTGTCTGAACTCAAAGGCGGTTTTCCTGGATGGAAAGCAGTCGGCGGCCCTACAGAAGGCGTTGCTGAAGCTACAAATCCTCCAGGGCCAGAAGGATACAATGTTCTATCTGAAGTAAAAAATGAGGCAAATAAGCCGAAAGCAAATATGTAAGTTTAGCTGGTTGGATTGATTGGTCTTTGAAAGTTTGTAGCCCAAGGGGTAGGTTGGAGGCGTTGTTAGAACCTGAGAACGTTTCAGCTTTCCAACTTGGCAATTCCCTGACTACCGAGTGACCAATACCGAGTAGCTTCCCACGGATTAAACCGGAGTAGTTGAGTGTTCCCTAATTCTATAGGCTCTTTTGGCTTGGGTGGCACAATGCCCAGCGAGGCAATAACTTGACGACCCACAGCCCTTGCCAACAATGGTGGCACGGAGTTCCCAATTTGTCGGAACCCGTGCCATTTTGTTGTGTGGAAGCGAAACCAGTCTGGAAAAGAATGCAATCTCGCCGCTTCGCGTACAGAAATAACTCTGTGGTAATCCGGATGAATCGGACGGGGAGAGGTGTAGCGACCGCCTCCAGAGCCAGTTCCAGCTCTTAAAGTATGTGAAAGTTTATCCCAATGCAAGCGTCTAAATCTGCTTACAGATTCCAACTCACCAGGTTGAGTTTTCTGGAAACGCTCAATTGAGGTAGTAGAGTGCTGGGTTCGCAGAGATCCCGTCAACAGATTCCCACAATTTAGCCGAGGATAGGCAAAATTATTCAGGTCGGGGGAAGCTTCCATTAGCTGGAGTGCATAGAGGCTGGCTAGGGAGCGCATTTTTTTAAGCTGTCGCCGTTCCAGCAAGACTTCATCGCTTGTTAGGAGTTGGGGAAAGTCATCCAGGTTGGGCAAGTCTGCGATCGCATCCCTGACTGTGGTAAATAAAGATTGGGGATTAGGAATTAGGGGTTTAGGATACTCAAGCTGGCGTTCTCCAGCACGAGAACCCAATAAAATCAAACGTTTCCGATTCTGCGGTACTCCGAACTCTGCCGTTTTTAACACCTTTACAGGTTGCGTGATGCAGTATCCCGCTGCTTCCAACTCACTATTAATCAAATCCAGATAAATCGCGTGTTCTTTCTGAGCAATCCCCGGTACATTCTCCATGACAAAATAGCGGGGTTGCAGTTCTACTACTAATCTACAGAACTCAAATACCAAGTCGTTGCGCTCATCTTCCAAGCACCGCTTTCCCATCAAAGAGAAACCTTGGCAAGGTGGCCCCCCGATTACTAAGTCAATCTCCCCACCAGCTTGTATCGCCGCTTCTTTAATTGCCTTACCTGATAACGTCCTTGCGTCTGCACACAAAACTTTGGTGTGGGGAAAGTTATAAGCATGAGTTGCGGCGTGAATCGGGTCAACCTCAACCGCCACCGCCACATCAAACCCAGCCTGCTCAATTCCCAGTGAAAATCCCCCCGCACCAGCAAATAAATCGACGGCAACTGGGCGGCGACAGAAATCAAGCATACTATTCCCATGAAGGAGTTCTGGCAAAGCCAGGGAATTTGTATTTTACCGCCTGTATCTATACATATTCTGACTTGGGACTTTTTTTGCCGACGAGAGCGAAAATTATTTTTTCCAGTCCCTTGACGACTCTGTAGTATTTATGTAGTATAAAAGAGTAGTTTAATTTGAACTGTGCTGCGAGTAGCCGCATAAAAGCGACATCAGCTAATTGGCAGCTTATAATTTACCGCTTTGCGCCCTAACGAGTGAAGCATACACACATAGGGTTCTGGTTGTCATGGGTTCAAATCCCATTATCTCCAATTGGAGATGTAGCTCAGTGGTAGAGCATCAGAGAAAGTGAACGGCTTTGCCGACTTGCGCGGAGCATATAATTTCCCATTCTTCAAGCGTTCACCCCGTATCCAAACCGAGAAAGCTTACATACTTATTGACAAAGTAGCCAAGAGCTTTCTCAACTTGTACGGGGTGACTTATATAGAGGTGATTCCTGTGCAAGCAACAGAGCGCGACGTGCGTTTAGATATGCTAAATAGTCTGCTCACCACACCCCACCGGGAGCTAGAGAAAGTAGCTGAAGTTCACTCCTCAATGGTGGTAAGCGACCCGATTTTTTATGGACATTTAGCAGTATGGTATCAACGCCAAGGTGATGTCCGCGACCACAAAGAGGTATTTGTTGGCAATTTACTCACCAGCAAGTTGACCGAACACCGGGATGCGGGGTTTGTGCTGTTGCAAGAGTTTCCGCCTTATCAGGTAGCGCGGATTGTAGACTTTTTGAAGCAGTATCGGGGTAAATTGCCGCGTTCTACTCGTACTGCTGTGCGACGCTATTTAAAGGAACGGGAAAAAAATCCTGCGTTCTTTGACCGTGCGGCACTACGAGCGCGTCAGGCGATGAAGCATCTTTATGCTAGCTTGCATATACGCCCTAGCGATCGCGCTGATGCGGTGTTGTTCAAAGACAACCCGCCAGAAGATAGTTTAGCCTTTGCGCTAAAGCTGATGGCGATCGCATCCTCACCCCTAGAGCAAGCGCAACTGATTGTAGAACACAACATCCCCTACACAGTTGCAGTGGGAGCCATCAAACAGATGACCCCCACAGTGCTAGTAGCACTGATTAACTCTATGACACCCCAAGAGGTAATTAACAACCTCAAGTCACTCCAAACTCGCGGTGCGATGGAAAACCCCCAGGTAAAAGCACTCATCGACGAGAAACTGGAGAAAGCGCAAACTGATGGGCGAGTAGCTGCCTTAAAAGGGCGAGTTGCGGCAGATGTCGCCAACCTAGAGGCAGATACAGCCGCTAAGTTAGAGCGCGTCATGGACGAACAGGTAAAAAAGCGCGGCAAAATTTCCCAGCCAACTGCTCTCCTAGTCGATAAATCTAGCTCAATGGAAAATGCCATCGAAGTTGGTAAGCGCATCGCCGCCCTAATTTCCGGCATTGCTGCGGCAGATTTGTTCGTCTACGCCTTTGACACCATGCCATACCCCATCAAAGCGGCGGGGAAGCACTTAAGCGACTGGGAACGTGCCTTCCAGCACATCAAAGCCAGCGGTGCTACCAGCATCGGTTGTGCGTTGGAAGCGATGCGCCTGAGAAAGCAACGTGTGGAGCAAATCATCCTAGTTACAGACGAAGGGGAAAACAAAGCGCCCCACTTTGTGGAAACTTATGAAGCTTACAAGCGCGACCTGAAAGTAGAGCCAAGCGTCCTCATCATCAAAGTAGGTTATCCCTATGACTGGATGGAACGCAGATTGCAGGAAAGACACGCGCAGGTAGATACTTTCACCTTTGCAGGTGACTACTACTCGTTGCCGAATCTTATCCCGCTCTTGTCTCGTCCTTCGCGGCTAGAGTTGCTAATGGAAATTCTGGAGACACCATTGCCAGTGCGGGATGACAAGTAGGGGTTGGTTTCCAACCCCTAACAGACAGGCTGGGGTAGGCTGGGATTGGGGTCAAATCTGATTTCAGCCTGCTTTATAGGCTCTGTTAAGTGCATTCAACAAATAGTCAAATACTCAATTACTGAATTACGGTATAAATCTAGACGAATACAAGTCCTAACCTAGTTTTGAAAGAGTCTTAGTAGTATGGGAATTTACAATCTTTCGACTCCTATTCCACCTATACAGTTTCAAAAGGCTATGGTGTTTATTGACGGTACAAACCTCTTTTACCGTTTAGAAGCTGCTAAATTGAGCTTAAATCAAAACCTTGCAGAAATCTTTACTCATTTTACAGATAGTCGCCAAATTGTTCGGGTCTATCTCTATACCATTGAACAACACCTGAAAAAAGCTAAGGATTTTCACGGTTCCCATATTACCGAGGGGATACGAATAGTTTATGGTGAAGGGATTCCAACTAAGGATGGCAATATCAAAGAAAAAGGAGTTGATGCTTTACTGGTAGCAGATATCGTTTATCATGCAGCGGTTAAAAATTATGATTACGCCCTAGTAGTTAGTACAGACACTGATTTTGTCAAAGCTTTACAGCGGATTGAAGACTTTGGTTGCAGAACAGGAGTGTTAGCCGTGTGCGGCGATTTGCCCGATAGACTGCGCGAGGCTTGTGATGAACCTAAAATCCTAACTAAAGAAACAATGCTTGAAAAAAATTGGGCAATGATTAGAGAGTAAAACCAGTTATACCGAGATATTCAACAACACAATGTTTCAAATAATGTACGGCTTATTCAGATGAAATTTGTCTTTTTCTTTAGCCAGAGTGCCAGTCCTCTATATCGGTGCTTACAGTTGGGAAGCGGTGTCTCAGTTTAACAATGCTGACAGTGTAATTAGCCCAGATTGCATGATGGAAAGCGTTGTCGTACAGCCGATGGTGGAGAGAACGCATCCTGAAATTGGGCGAGTGGTGCTGAAATTAATTAGCGTTAGCGAAGCGGCTGCAAAGCAGCGTCGCTACTTACTCCGCAAGGACGGTACTGAGTTGCATTAGCCAATCTCAAGAGTAGCGGAACTTTGCTGGCATTGCAGCTGTGTTGGGTGGGAAGAAGCCCACCCAACCAACTTCCTTAATTCTCAGTAAAGCTATAAGTCTCAGTCTCGCAAAGATTCACCTTATAGTCTTCCGCCTCTTCTCCATCCTCGAAGACGGCTTTGATGTCATAGCTGCATACCTTATCATCGCCAGTGAAGTATATCAACGTAGACTCGCCAACGGCTAGAAGATCCTTACCCAGGATGTCTTCACCCCATTTGTCCTCGCCAGTATATGAGACGTACAGGTGACGGATGGGACTACTGGTTTTATTGATAACTGTGAAGTCGCGCTGGTCAGCTAAGGCATTATGCGCTGTCAGCGAAACTACTGGTAGCGATAGAGCAACAGCCACCATAGCATTACGAAACGACTTATGAAACATTTTGTAATTTCTCCTCAACAAATAGTCCTCTAGCAACGTCACTCAATAAGGCACACATCTTTAGGTGGGTCAGAAGAACACATTTTTTCAATCTAACCTTCGGTAGATGTGTTGGTCAAGATGTTATGGAGGATACAGCATGAGTGACTTACAAACAGCCTACAAAGAGGTAGCCCTTGCCGTGTGGGAGCAGGTGCTGGAAAAGCATCCAGAGGATTTGGCGGTGCTAAAACGCACTTGTCGTGTTAAGGGAAAGGGCAAAAAACTCCAAACTCTGTTTCAAAAGCAAATTCTGTGGTATTGAAAAAATTACAATAGGTGATTTATGAATGTCTTTAAAGTAGAAGTCGTCAATCGATGGGATTTTAGATTTACGATTTTGGATTGATTCGGCGTTTCTCGTTCCCAATTTCTGACTGGGAATGGTAGAAGTTAAGTAAAGCCCCATAAGTAAGTTTTCTAGAACTTTGGAAGGGAGGCTTTGCCTCCAAAATTGCGTTACCAGTCAGAGATTGGGAACGAGAGTAACCATAGACATCGGGAATCTGTCCGGTTTTTCTGTAGTACCTTATAATACAAATACTCGCATCCTCTTCCACTCTAAGGCTAGGCACTTGACAATGCCGCTTTTTGTAAAAAGTCGCCGCACCTCCCGCGATTTGCATCAACGCTATGGGGAAGCCGCTATCGTTGACCTTACCTCGCGTGGTTCAGAACCAAGGCTTGCGCTTCAGCCCTTTTTACCCGCATGGAGGAATTCCCGTTCCTTTTTCGCCGGGACACTTCAGCATGAGTGTAGAAGGGATTTGGCAAGGGTTGAAAGTTTTTGAGTCTGCTGACGTAGACAAAAGCAAACTCAGCATAACTAATATGAAGGGTATCAAGCGCACGACAAGAATTTATGGAAAAGTATTAGGACATCGTGCAGGCTTAACAGGAGACAAACTTTTGTCCTATGCAGACGCACGTCGTGTTATTTACCTACCTTCATATAAATGGGTGCTAGAAAATTGTCTTGGGAACCAACTCGACGAACTGAAACAACTTAGTGCAGAACAAACAGTTTTGTTATTAGATTATGAAACCAACTGTGACTTAGATGATTTATCTAGTCCTTTATCACACGCAGGTTTAGTCAAGCGATACCTGGAAGGTAACTGGCATTGTTAAAATGGAAAGAGTTATTGAATGAACAATTCACGCCAAGTTAAAATCAGCAAATATCTCAGTTACATTCTGCGGCACAATCCTGGGGAGATTGGTCTTGAACTTGCGCTTGGAGGCTGGATTTCGGTAGATGAACTTTTAACAGCGTGTAAAAAGCACAGATTTCCCATTACCCGCGCCGAATTAGATGAGGTAGTCGCACAAAATGATAAAAAACGCTTTTCTTATGACTCTACAGGCACCTTAATTCGTGCTAACCAAGGGCATAGTGTAGAAATTAATTTGCAATTGGAACCCGCTGTACCTCCAGATGTGCTATACCACGGGACAGGACACAAATCCGTCGAATCAATTATGCAGAATGGTCTTCGGAAAATGTCACGGCATCACGTCCATCTATCGCTGGATATTGCCACAGCAGAAGCTGTAGGCAAACGTCATGGTCGCCCAGTAGTTTTTGCGGTAGATGCTGCTGCAATGCACAAAGCAGGACATGAATTTTATTGTTCTGAGAATGGGGTTTGGCTAGTGGATAGCGTTTCACCCGAATATCTGCAACAGATATTAAAGGCTGTTGGATAAATAGAATAAAGTGTTTTAGTAAAACTAGCGATCGCTTCCCCATAAATACACCACAAAGCGAGAATAACTGAAACTATGGGATCAGGATATTTTGGAAATCAAGAAGACAATTCCACACCCAAAAACCCGCAAGCAAAAGGTTTATTGGGCGCTGGATGGCGACCATTAAACCGACAGCTCGACTGGGGGTTTCTGTGGCATCTTTTGTTTAACGACTCTAAGGAGCTAACACAAAAAGGTTTGGACTTAGCCAGCGATATTGCTGATGCTATGGGACGCAATGAGTATACCTGGTGGGCAAATATTTTAAACGTCTTTTCTGAGAATACGCGATACGAAGTAGATGAGTTTTGGAACTACATTACTCCCGAACCTCCTACGCCAGATTATCGGTATAAAGATGTTTTATGGGTTGATGCACCTGTCATTCAATTCGTAAGCCGCAATAGTATTCCCATTGATTACGTTTTGAACCGACTACAGGAGATTACTATTTTCAAAATTCTGGATTTATTGGATCGTCCGGATATGATTACCCAATATTATCTAGACAGACATTTTTATTATCCTGTAGATCGGTTTGTTAATTGGGAACGCCTCGACATTATTAACACAGTTTATGCTTTCTGGTCTAAGCAACAAGCTTGGCTTGAAATCGAAAACTTAGACAGGGGACGGCGACGCTATACCCTGATGGCTAAGGAACTAGCGCCACTGATTAATAAAGCAACTTATAATTTGGCGGTGATGCTGAGTGGCTACCAAAGCCGCGTGGGACAGATTCACAGCCAGTTTCCAATTCGGTCTTTTCCAGAGGATATTCAAGGCTTTACTGATACAGTACAGCAGGCGATTCTCGACCAAAATCAGTTGGCTGTGTTAGTAAATGGAGATCCTGGTACGGGTAAAACTGCTTGGACGCAAGCTGTAGCTAAGGAAATTCTCGCGCCTCTAGGATATGTCATTTTTATTCTGGATCACGACGCGGTTGAGAATTTTGTTCCACCAAGTTACTTGGAGCGAATTTGTATCATTATCAATGAAGCTGACAATTTAGCTAAAAATAGAGCCTTGGATGCTGCTCAGAATAATAATAAAACTGAGCATATTTTGAGTTTGTTGGATGGGACTTTGTATCAAAGTGTAATTGATGAATCTGGTATTCAGGCTAAACAAAAGTTGGTGATTTTGATGACTTGCAACACGACGGAAAGATTAGATCCCGCCGTTTTACGCAAGGGAAGGGTTGATTTAACTCATGAATTTATTCACAGATTTGTGTAACGAACGTCTTTAGTATAAATGTGAAATTGCGTGTCTATACTTTTGTGAAATGAACCGCGTTGGCGGAGCCTGCGCGAAGCGCTTAGGCGCAAAGAGCGCGTTGGCGAAGCCTGCGGGAAGCGCTTAGGAAGAAAAAGATAAGCTTTTAAGTAAGCGTAGCGGGAAAAAGTTGGTTTGTATTAGGAAAGCTCAATTATTCAAAATTAGCTAAGGAGCGCTTTATGGCAGATATCCGCAATTTATTAAATCAAATTGCTGCACAGGAAGCGCAGTTGCGCGATACTGAGTTTTTCGCGCCGTGTGTGCGTGGGGGAAAGGTGCGATCGCGTGTTGCAAACATCATCTACACTTTCTCCCCTCAGCCACAAAACTTTGAAGGATGGGGCATTTTTCAGCCAATAAATGAAAAAACGGCTGAGATGGTGGAGGAACCCAGCCTTGTGCAGGTGGCGGAATATCTCAAGTTGCTAAAGCCGCTACGTTTGCGTCTGGCTTATGTTTTGCAAGGGCAGACGTGGCTGGCTTATCCTGTGAATGAATCTGATATGCAGCAGCGCTTGGGTGTCGCTAAGCCAGCGATAGTGCATTTGGTGACGGAGGGAGGGGTTTTTGAGCCGATAATTGCGCGTTGGGATGGCGGTGTCTGGTGGTTTGATGAAGTCGATCGACGTGGCGATCCGCTGGTTGGGGAACAACTGCGATCGCATCTGCGCTCTTTGACGGAAACTCAAAATATTCGCTTTGCTGGGATGACTCCAGAGATGCGTACTGTGTACGATTTGGCGTTGCAGCAGACGGAAGAATACCAGCGCCGAAGACAGCAACAGCAATTAATCGAACGTCAGCGAGAGACGCGACAAACTACAAAACAGGCGCGGCGCGTGGAAAGACCGCGACGTAAGACGGACGGTGATGAAGGACGCTTGCAGGAAGCGCTGCGGATGGGTGGAGGCGATTTGCGGGAATTTCGCGATCGCGGTGACTATTGGCAGATCGAGTGGACTACTAGCAACGGTGAGTGGCACACTTCTGCTATTGACAAAAAGGAGCTTACCGTTATCAGTTCTGGCATTTGCTTGAGTGGACGCGATCGCGATTTTGACTTGCAATCTCTGGTAGGCGTCATCGAAGCGCGAGATAACTGGGATTTCTGAAGTTATTAGCCATTAGCAATTAGCAATTAGCCATTAGCAATTACCAATATGTCTATATTCTTTCACGAACAACTCCACAGAACGCCCGCATTAATGGCACAGTTGCGCGATGTCCCGGTGACTGTTTGCGGTGCGGGGGCGCTGGGTGCAAATATTACAGAAAATCTGGCGCGTTCGGGTTTTGGTAAACTGGTGACAATCGATCGCGATCGCATTGAAGAACGCAACCTCTCCACCCAGCCTTACTACC
Organism: Trichocoleus sp. FACHB-90; assembly: GCF_014695505.1. Taxonomy (NCBI): domain Bacteria; kingdom Bacillati; phylum Cyanobacteriota; class Cyanophyceae; order Leptolyngbyales; family Trichocoleusaceae; genus Trichocoleus; species Trichocoleus sp. FACHB-90. Next base: position 77,416 of record NZ_JACJOK010000019.1, on the reverse strand, counting down.
GTTCAGACGTTGGTGCGTACAAAGCGAAAATTCTCACCAATACTATTTATCGCGCCTTGGGTGTTGCAGTCGATGGGCGTTCCAAAGAATTAACATCCGCAAACGTCGCCCAATTACTTGCTGGTAGCGGTATTGTCATTGATACTTTTGACAACAGCACCAGTCGTCAAATTGTCAAAGATTATTGCACCAATGCAAATATTCCTTGCCTACACGTCGGCTTAGCTTCCGACTATGCCGAGATTATCTGGAACGAAATTTATCGCGTTCCTTCCCCAGCAAATGATGATGTTTGTGACTACCCATTAGCGCGGAATTTAGTTATGTTGGCTGTTGCCGTAGCTTCTGAAGTTATTATTAATTTTGTTGCTACTGGAAATCAGCAGAGTTTCACCGTGACGCTGGGAGATTTTGCCGTCAAACCATTTGATAACTTTTGAATTTTACAGCTTAGATTAGGACTTACGCAGTGCAAGGAAATCAATTTCCAGGCCCAAAGCCCAAGCCAGTTGAAACTGACTAAAAAAGCTCAAACCAACCCATTTCAATGGGTTTGGGCTTTGAGCCGGAACTTTAGTTCACGGCAAGTGCGTAAGTCCTGTTAGATATTGCACTTAGGCCGAGAAGTGCGAGAAAAAGCATTAGGGCTTACGCACGTCAACACGCTGTAGGGGGCAATGCCATGCCCCTACGACACAATCAGGCATTCACTAATTAACTGCGTAAGTCCTGAGCATGAAAAACAGCGTTAATTTCTATTAACCAGAGAAAGTGCAGCTTTTCTGATTCGGTGCGTTACCAATTTTTCAGCTCCCAAAGCGATCAGGAAACCACCTCCTAAACAAGCAGCTTTTGAGAGATTTCCGCTCTCAATAACGAATCCAGAAATTGCTGCCACCACTCCTAGAACTACATATAACTGGAGCAGCCAAAGCGGTTGAAGCTTTAGATCCTTTAGTAACAACTCATCATGTTTGTTGAGCATAGCTTCTACAAATATCTGAATTTATAGTGTTTCTCACTTGGGTGGAATATATCGCGGTTCTAACGGGAAATGCCATTGCCATTTCCCTACAGATGTATCGCAACCAACCCTCGAATTGCTATAGAAAAACACTTAACTATCTATTGAACCACCTTAAAGCCTATTGCCATTACCTCTGCATTAAAATCTCGTTCCTGGACTGCGGCCTGGGAACGAGATAAACTCGACTCTGCCGAAATGTTTAAATTTATTTACCTAGTCTGAATCCGCCGATACCGCGCCTCTACGAAATTATAAATACCATAAGCAATTAGACCGAAGGCAACAATTCCTAAAAGCCAAGGGCCAAAAGGCTGTCGTGCTAGTGCTGCCAAGGCACCACGTAGTCCCTCAACTTCAGTGGCATCGGACTGGCGCGCCGCTTGGAGTAGAAAAAGACCGATAATGCTAAAAACGACACCACGAGAAGCAATACCAAATCTGCTAGCAAGTGTTGCCCATTTCTCCTCTTGTTGGCTCATCTCGCTGATTTTCCACTTTTTGCGGAATTTGGCTTTGTAAGCTCTGTAAAATTGATAGAAGCCCATGCCGATGACCGCGGCTCCAACAATTCCAGTTAGAAATTGACCGAAGGGTTGCGCTAATAAGCGTGCTGTCCAGTCTTGCGAAGAATTACTATTACCCCCGCCTCCCGAACCCAGGATCAGCTTAATTGCACTCCAGGCTAACCCAGCATAGATCAAGCCGCTGCCAGCGTATCCCAGACGCAGCACAAGACCTTTGGCATCGGTGCCTTTGTTTTCCGGATCGGCGATCGCTTCCACGAAACGCCACAGCACGTAACCAAGCAAGCCGAAAGCTACTATAGCCAGTAAGAATTTCCCAAACGGCTGCGTCACAATGCTTTGCAGCGCACCCTTAGTATCAGTGGTTTTGCCGCCTGCACCAAACGCCGCCTGCGCCGCCAGCACTCCCACGGTGGCGTAAACCACCCCTCTCGCCCCAAAGCCCAAACGTGCCAGTCTCTCCACCCACTCAGAAGAATTAGCGCCAGTTATGGGGTCTTTTTGTCCGGTGTTCATAATATTATGTCTCTGCTTGGCTATCAGTAATTGGTGGGTTATGCCATTTTGGATTTTGAAACTCTGGCCTTTAATCAGTCATAAAATTTTAAGTTTTGCAAAGATAAACCAAAATGGTGTTCTAACCATTTTTTAACAATAATTAGTTTTTACCACATCTATCTAAGTGCTTAACTAATATTTTGAAAAGTGCTGAGTGCTGAATAAAATTAAGCGACTTTTCTCTCCCTCACCAGTCGTTTATACAACTTAGTAAAACATCTTATGCGGATACTTTTAGTCGAAGATGAGCCTGATTTGGGTGCGGCAATTAAACGAACCTTAAGCCAGGAAGCGTATATAGTTGATTGGGTTCTGGATGGCACGCAAGCATGGGAATTTTTAGAAAGCCAGTGGACGCAATATACACTGGCTATTTTCGATTGGTTACTGCCAGGTTTATCAGGAATCGAGTTATGTGTAAAGCTACGGCGGCAAAATAATCCTCTACCAGTTTTGATGCTAACTGCTAAAGACAGTATGGAAGATAAAGTTGCTGGGTTGGATGCTGGTGCTGATGATTATTTAATCAAGCCGTTTGGCATGGCAGAACTGTTAGCGAGGCTGCGGGCATTGCAAAGGCGATCGCCTCAACTTCAAGCCCCAGCTCTGCAAGTTGGCAGTTTGACTTTAGATTACACTACTCATACGGTTTGTTATCAGAATAAGCAAGCTATTCCTCTGACTATTAAGGAATTTCAACTGTTAGAGTATTTTATGAAGCATCCGACGCAGATTGTTACTCGCGACCAACTTCTAAATCAGCTTTGGGAATTGGGTGCAGAACCGATGAGTAATGTGGTGGCGGCTCAGATGCGGCTGCTGCGTCGTAAATTAGCTGAATATGGATGCGATCGCGTCCTCGAAACTGTATATGGTGTGGGATATCGTTTAATTAGTCATTAGTTAATAACTAATGGCTAATATTAATAAACAATTAGCCATCCTGACCTTAGCAACTATTAACGTGAATCAAAATAAACTATTTCAGCTAACGCGCTGGCGACTAGCTGGCTGGTATGTTGGCATCATGGGCTTGATTCTGAGTCTGTGTGGATTTGCTGTTTACCGCGCGATCGCTCATGCTAATTGGAACGCACTCGATCGAGAATTAGAATCTGTCGCCGGAACGCTGCACGATAGCATTGAACCAACTTTGAAGCAGCCTGGACGCTTGGAACCAATTACTCAAAAACTCTTACCAGATATTTGTCTTGCTCTTAACGGCTGCGTTACCCAATTAGAAAATACACAGCGTCACGCAATAGGCGCAATTCACCAAGGCGACTACTACGTGCGTTTATTGGATCGTTCAGGACGCTTAATTGCTTTGGCAGGACTTCAGCCAGAGGGATTATATCAAACATCAAAACGGGAATTGTGGCAAATTCACAAGGATCGCCAAGGTACTCGCTACCATCAAATTTCTCTGTCTTTGCATACCCAAGATAATCTCTCTTGGGGATACATTCAGGTGGGGCGAAGCCTTAAAGACCTTGACAATCAACTTGCTGTCTTGAAATTTATCTTATTATTAGGCTTGCCAGTGGCAATGATTTTGGTAGGCGGTTCTAGTTGGTTGTTGGCTGGACTAGCGATGCAACCAATTTACCAATCTTATCGCCAAATTCAACAATTTACAGCGGATGCTGCCCATGAGTTGCGGACACCTCTAGCGGCAATCCAAGCGACGGTAGAATCTTCATTGAGAATAAATAAACTAAGTGGCAAAGAGGCGAGAGACACCCTGATAACTCTGGAGCGTCAGAATCACCGCCTATCTGAACTTGTTAAGGATTTGTTGTTACTATCTCGCATGGATCAGCAGGTTTCGCCTATAAAACTTCGTCTCACCTGTCTCAACGATTTAGTCAGTGATGTGACAGAAGAATTGGCAGCACTGGCGATCGCATCTGATGTTAATCTTATGGCTGACAACGGCAATGTAGGCGAGCCTTTGTATGTAAATGGTGACGAGGAACAGCTGTATCGTCTGCTTTGTAACTTAGTTATTAACGCTATTCAATACACGCCCGTCGGGGAAGAGGTGATGGTTACTTTAGAAAGTAGCGATCGCACTGCGCTGATTCACATAAAAGATACAGGCATCGGCATTACAGCGCAACAACAAAAGCTGATTTTTAACCGATTCTATCGCGTGAATAGCGATCGCTCCCGAAACAGTGGCGGTTCTGGCTTGGGATTGCCGATTGCGCTAGCGATCGCTACTGCCCACAACGGCAGCATACACGTAGAGAGCAAATTGGGCAAAGGCAGCACTTTTACCGTTAAACTGCCTATGCACAATTCAGCCTAAATATCAAGCTTTTGCCATTGCCATTTGTCGGCACGATTCGGCACAGCGACGACACATATCAGCGCACTCTTTCATGTGGGCATCATCGCTCATGCGATCGCAGTTTTCTGCACACCGCTGACAAATCTCGGCACAAATGCCGCAAGTGCGCGTGTGGAGATCGGAACCACGCAGCATAAAATTAGCACTTGTCTGGCAGATTTCCGCACAATCAAGCATCAGCCGAATATGATCTGGTTCTGCGTGCATACCGCCAGTTGGCAGGCAATACGTAACCGCCGTTTGCAAGCAGATGCTGTGGCAATCTTGGCAATTTTGAATGCACTGCTGCATTTCTTGGCTCATTTGTTGCATATGATGTGCCATTATTTTCACCTCTTTTGCGAATGTTTACCTGTTCGCTTTTACCTTAAAAATCAGATAAATTAAGCGCGTCCTTCTAATGAAGTAGATATGGTTTCTATCTAATGATGTATCGGAATTTCATCCTGATTTCATTTTTTTGTAAGACAATAAGTAAACTGTGCTGAATTGATAATAGAAAAAAATCAGCATTATTGTTGAAAATTCTTAGATGGAAATAAAGTCTATGCGAACTAACTTTTTTAAAAATAGCTTTTTGATGCTTACCCTAGTAGCGATCGCTGGATCAACAAGCGCATTTATTACAGCTTGTTCTAGTGCCTCCCAAAACCAAGCCCAAGCCCCAAACGCCTCCCCATCAGATGCTGGCGGTATGGATCATACAGGGCATGGCAGCGGGATGAATCATAGCGTAGCAATGGATTGGGGGCCAGCAGATGCCAACTACGATCTGCGATTTATCGACGCGATGACAATACATCATCAAGGTGCTGTGACGATGGCTCGTGTTGCCCAACAAAAATCTAAACGCCCTGAAATAAAACAGCTATCTGACAACATCATTAAAGATCAAAATAAAGAAATAAATCAGATGCAACAGTGGCGGCAGGGATGGTATCCTCAAGCCAGTAAACAACCTGTTGCCTACGGAGGTGAAGGCAAATCTGTAGTTCCAATGTCGGAACAACAACGCCAAAGCATGATGATGTCTGGAGATATGGGATCTGCCGATGCTGAGTTCGATCTGCGCTTTATTAATGGGATGATTTCGCACCATGAAGGTGCGATAACAATGGCTCAAGATGCACTCAGTAAGTCTAAACGACCGGAAATTAAACAATTAGCCCAAGAAATTATCACTTCTCAAAAAGCAGAAATTGAGCAAATGAAACAGTGGCGACTAGCGTGGTATAAAAAGTAAATAAAAACGCCGGACGACTAAAGTCAAGGGCAAGCAAACAAAGCCTGCGTTGGCAGGCTTCGCCCGTATAGCCGACACCCTACAGGGTGTCGGCAGTAGTGATTTCATCCTGATTTCATTATCTTTTGCGAAACTTGTTAAATGCTGTGATATAAGGAATTTCTAGCCATGCGCTTCTACCTTATGGCAATGCGTTCTGTTTCAGGAATATTTCTATTTTTGTTGTTACTTATAACGCCAAAATTTGTTTTAGCTCATGGTGGACATGGAGACGAATTTCATCAAGAAACAGAAGCAAATCCGGGGACTCAACAGGGAATTCAGGTGGATGCCCAAACAGTAAAGCGGATGGGAATTGAAGTTAAACCTGTCACGAAGCAGCAGATGGATTTTGGCATTAAAACTACAGGACAAATTGAAACTTTGCCCAGCCAAAAAGTAGAAGTTACTTCACCAACGCCAGGTAAAATTGTTGAACTTTTAGTAGAACCTGGTGCCGTTGTCCAAGCAGGGAAAGTTGTCGCCGTCATCGCTGCACCTGACTTAGTAGAATTGCGCGTCAATTCCCAGGAAAAACGGGCAGAAGCAGAGGCAGATTTGCAACAAGCTGAAGCTGATTTAAAGTTAGCCGAACAAAATTATCAGCGATACTTGCAGATAGCCGCAGCAGACATAAAACAAGCCCGCAGCCAGTTAGCCTTGGCTGAGGAACGGTATAACCGAGATCGGGAACTCTCAGCACAGGGAGCAATTCCGCGCCGCCAAGTGCTGGAAGACGAAACCGAACTGGCAGAAGCTTTGGCGACAGTTACCAAAGCCACCAGCCGCCGGGAAGTTCTGGAAGCTGAAGCGCAACTTAAACGCGCTAAATCAGCGGTAGAAGTGGCAAAATCTCGTATCCGTTTGAGTAACGCCGCTTATCAAACTCGACTGCAACAGTTGGGAACGAGAGCAAATGATAAAGGATTAGTAACTGTAACTGCACCGATTTCTGGCACCGTTGCTGATAGGGAAATCACTCTTGGTCAATCGGTGGAAGAGGCGGGGGGAAAGTTGATGACTATCCTCAATAATAGTCGGGTTTGGGCTACGGCGAATATCTACGAAAAAGATTTAGAAAAAGTGAAAATTGGGCAACAAGCGATCGCAAAGGTTGCCAGTTTGCCAAATCGCACTTTTACAGGGAAGATTGCCGTAATTGGTTCGGTTGTAGAAGGTGAAACGCGGGTTGTGCCAGTCAAAGCCGAACTGGATAATGCTGATGGACAATTGAAACCGGGAATGTTTGCCCAATTAGAAGTTTTGACTGATAAGACACCAACTGCTGTGTTAGTGATTCCAACTTCAGCTGTGGTAGAAGCCAATGGCAGGCAGCTGGTTTATGTGGAAAATGGTACAACCTTCGAGCCTGCTGAAGTTACTTTGGGCAGAACTTTGGGAAACTTAGTTGAAATTAAGAGTGGCTTGTTTGATGGCGATCGCATCGTCACCCAAGGCGCAATTCAACTTTATGCCGAATCTTTAAAAGGCAATCGATCCCCACAAGAGGGCGCAATTCGGGGGGCGGAAAAAGGCAAAAATGAACCGCCTAACTCAGAACTCAACACTCAGAACTCAGCACTTCCCTGGTTGTGGGCTGTAGCTGGTGCGGGAGCGATCGCATCTGGTGCTTTTTGGTTAGGTCGTCGCACCAAAAAAGCCGTCAGTTTGGTAGATTTCTCAATTCCCGAAATGCCGAAAACTCAGGATTCCGATCCCCAGCAACTAACCCCAAAACGGTAGATTATGCCTATCTCTAGCCTGAACGCCTGAGCAAGTTAAGATCCAGACAGGAGGCGCTAAAAGAGCGATTATGGTAAACTACAATCCGCTACAAAATCTACCCTCAAGTGACGAACTACCAGATTCTGACGACACTCCAGTGGATCATGAATTACAAATCCTAATCCCCACCTTGCTGAGGATAATTTTAAATTTGCTGTGGGCTAGTCGTAACGACTGGTTTTTCGGCGTAAATATGGGCATTTACCATACAACTGGGACAAATCCCAGAATTGCCATAGTTCCCGATAGTTTCCTGAGTTTGGGAGTACCGCGACTCAAGAATGGTAAGTTACGACCAAGTTACATCGTTTGGGAAGAAAATAACATTGTTCCAATTTGGGTCTTAGAAGTCGTTTCCAAAACCTACGGGGGAGAATACGACGAGAAAATTACCGATTATGCCCGATTAGGGGTGTTGTACTATTGCGTTTACAACCCCGATTATTCTCGGCGCGACAAGCATAATGTCTTGGAGGTGTACCGCTTGGTGAACGGAGAATATGTACGTCAACCGGGTGAACCCGTCTGGATGCCGGAAATTGGCTTAGGAATTGGGCGCGAAAATGGCACTCACGATCGCTGTCATCGGGAATGGCTGTATTGGTATGACGAGCAAGGTAATAGATTCCCAACGCCAGATGAACGAACAGAGCAAGAGCGGCAACGAGCAGAGCGTCTTGTAGAGTTGCTACGGGCAAGGGGAATTGATCCGGAAACGCTCAGTTAGAGGTTTAATTTGTGTAAGTGACGATGGAGAGAATTTTACAAGTTACCAGTCTTTGTCAGAGAGAAGAAAAACGTAGGCTTGTCTCTTTTCCCACCAAAACCCCGTCACACCCCAACTCAACCCTCCCAACCTGACAGCAACAGCAGGCAAATGTCCATTGGGAGCCGAGGAATTGAAGGTAAGGTCATCGACTTGTAGCCAGTTTTGATTCACGCGCCATCCTACGCGATCGCTAAAAGCTTCATAAATTTGATCGTCAGCGTTGAAATTTCCGCCTACGCTTTTCCAAATTTGCTTTTGTACACTAAACCCAAAGCGTCCATCAGAGGATTGTAACCAAAGTTTGTCGATAGCGCGAAGGTCTTCACAAGGGAATTTTTCGATGGCTGCTACATCCAGCCAACCTTCTTTTTCTCGATCTGCCACTTGAAGCATAATCCTGAGTGTTTCTTCGTCAGCTTCTTTCCATCTTCCTGATGCTAGGAGAACAGCTAGTTTTGAAGCTAACATTGGCTTACTTTGTTGAGTTGCAGGCTTTGCGAAAACGTCATTAATAGATGTTTTCAACTCGCGCATACCATCTTCAATCTCACCGATCAAACTTCCTGGTGGTGGTGACTGGATGGTTGTTTCTTGATTCTTCGGCGGCGGCTGATTTAAGTTTTCCCGCTTTCTTGCTTCTTCACGCTGAGCTAATCGCTGATGTCTGTCTTGTTCGCGTCGTTGCTCCTCTTGTCGGTGCTGCTTCCATGCAGTCCAGGCTAACACTCCCGCCCCTACTACTGCGACGATTACGAGCATCACCCCAATAATTGCCACTTTACCCATAACTCTTCTACTTCTTAGCTAAAATTTCATCCTGATTTCATTTTGCTGTGTCAATTATTAAAAAGGGATTCTCACGACTGACAAACCAAAAATGCTCAGTACCATCATCAAGTGGTCTATTAAACAACGCTGGATAGTTGTCCTCGCCGCCGGGGTAATTACAGTATGGATCTTTCGCGTGGCTTCGCAAATGCCAGTGGATGTTTTTCCCGATTTTGCTCCACCTCAAGTAGAAATACAAACTGAAGCCCCAGGATTGGCACCAGAGGAAGTAGAATCCCTCGTTACTTTACCTATTGAAAGTGCAATTAATGGGACTCCGGGAGTAACAACAGTACGCTCTGCCTCAGCGGTGGGACTCTCAGTTGTTAAAGTTATTTTCAACTGGGAAACTGATATTTATCAAGCCCGGCAGTTAGTGACAGAAAGATTGCAGCAAGCTCAAGAAAAACTACCAGAAAGTGTCGATTCACCCCAAATTTCGCCTATTAGTTCTCCTATCGGTACTGTAATCCAATATGCTTTTACTATTACCGAGGATAAACCTCAATCCCAAATTGACTTGATGGAGTTACGACGGATTGTCGATTGGCAAGTGACCAATCGCCTCTTAGCTGTTCCTGGTGTCTCGCAAGTTGTGGCTTATGGCGGTGATATTCGCCAGTATCAAGTATTAGTTGATTCAGAAAAGCTGAAAGCGTTTAATGTCTCTTTGCGCGAAGTACAAGAAGCTGCTGCTGCTGCTAATGTTAATGCTCCTGGTGGTTATTTAACTAATCCAGACCAAGAATTATTAATCCGAGGCATTGGCCGGATTGAATCTATTGAAGACTTACAGCAATCAGTAATTACATCTCGCAATGGTACACCCATTATGCTAGGAGATGTTGCTGATGTTAAAATTGGTGCTGCCTTGAAGCGTGGCGATGCCAGCTTAAACGGCAAAAAGGCAATAGTTTTAATGGTTAATAAACAGCCGCTTGTTGATACTCCTACTGTCACTCGTGCCATAGAAGCGGCAATGGCAGAGGTTAAATCTGGCTTACCCAAAGATGTACAAGTGCAGGTAACTTTTCGTCAAGAAGACTTTATCGATGCTTCGATTGAAAATGTTAGGGAAGCTTTGGTCGAAGGTAGCTTTATTGTTGCCCTAATTTTGATTCCGTTTTTGATGAATTGGCGGACTCTCGTAGTTAGCCTTACGGCGCTTCCCTTGTCTTTGCTGCTAGGATTACTGGCGTTAAATTGGCTGGGACAGGGACTTAATACGATGACTTTGGGCGGCTTGGCTGTAGCCATTGGTTCAGCGGTAGATGATGCGATTGTGGATGCTGAAAATGTCTACCGTTCTCTCCGGGAATATAAGAACAAGGGACTGGGGACTAGGGAAAGTGAACAAGGGAATCTTCCCAATTCCCAATCCCAAATTCCAAATAGAAAATCCGCTTTAGATGTGGTTTTTGAAGGCTGTCAGGAGGTGCGCGATTCTCTGTTTGGTGCCACATTAATTACTGTGGTTGTATTTTCCCCAATTTTTGCTTTGGCTGGTGTAGAAGGTCGCATTTTTGCACCGATGGGTATTGCTTATTTAGTGGCAGTTTTGGCTTCTAGTGTTACAGCACTTACAGTTACTCCAGCTTTATGTGCTATCTTACTGCCTCACGGTAGTTTTCCAGAAAAAGAACCGTGGGTGGCGAGATTTTTTAAAGGGCTTTATCGTCCCTTTTTAATGTTTTCTCTGCGTAGTTCTAAGCTAATTTCTGCGATCGCGATCGCATCTCTTGTAGCAGCAATTGCGATCGCGCCTTCGTTGGGACGGGTATTTTTGCCGGAGTTTCAAGAGCGATCGCTCGTCAATACCCTGACTCTCTATCCCGGTGTTTCTCTAGAAAATACCAACCGTGCTGGTGAAGCGCTTCAGGATGCTCTCAAGGACGATCCCCGCTTTGATTTTATCCAGTTACGATCGGGACGCGCCCCCGGAGATGCTGATGCAGCAGGTGTGAACTTTGGACATTTGGATGTGGAACTGAGCGAAGCTGGGATAAAAGACCGCAAGGGAAGTATTGAAAAGCTACGGGAAGAATTTATTAAATTACCTGGTGTTGCGCCCAATATTGGCGGTTTTATTTCTCACCGGATGGATGAAGTGCTATCAGGGGTAAGGAGTGCGATCGCTCTCAAAATTTTTGGCCCCGACTTGCAGCAACTCCGCACAATTGGCAGACAAGTCGAAGACATCATGAAAACTGTCCCCGGTATTGTAGACTTGCAACTAGAACCTCAATTGCCAATTAGACAGATTCAAATTCAGTTTGACAGATCAGCTGCTGCTCGTTATGGTTTAACTGTGGGTGAACTGTCAGAAACTATTGAAACAGCGCTCAATGGAAAAGTCGTTTCCCAAGTCTTAGAGCAGCAACAAACCTTTGACCTTGTTGTGTGGTTAAAAGAAGATGCTCGCCGCAACTTGGATACTATTAGTAACTTGCTAGTCGATACTCCTAACAATCAAAAAATTCCCCTCGCTCAAGTTGCCAAAATTGACTACGGGACAGGCCCAAATACTATCAACCGTGAAAATGTTTCCCGTTTAATTGTTGTATCCGCCAACGCCAGCGGTAGAGATTTGCGCTCTGTAGTAGATGAAATTAGCGCCAAAGTTAAGCAACAAGTGCAATTACCCCCAGGTTACTTTATTCAATATGGCGGTCAATTCGAGTCGGAACAACGAGCTACTCAAAACATATTACTATTTAGCTCTTTAGCTTTCGTGATAATTACAATATTAATATATTTTTCAGTTAAATCTTTTCCCTCAACTGCGATGATTATGATTAATTTACCCTTAGCATTAGTGGGAGGAGTGCTTTCAATTGCGCTCACAGATGGCGTTATCTCTGTGGCTTCTCTGGTTGGCTTTATCACCCTGTTTGGTGTCGCCACTCGTAACGGGTTGTTATTAGTTGATAATTACAATGCTAAATTTGCCGATGGTTTGCCTTTCCGTGAAGTCATAATTGAAGGCTCGATGCAGCGGCTAAATGCTATTTTGATGACGGCTTTTACCTCGGCTTTGGGTTTGTTACCTCTGGTATTTGGCGGCGGTGCTGGTAAAGAAATTCTGCAACCTTTAGCGGTAGTGGTGTTGGGGGGATTGTTTACTTCTACAGCTTTAACGCTGTTAGTATTACCTGCTTTGTATGCTCAGTTTGGGAAAATTTTGATACCTAAAAAGGTTTGATATAAAGCGCCAAGGACGCAAAGGAAAGATGAAATTATTTAAGGTAAGTTTGGCTGTTTTTGCTATGGGATTACTTCTTTTGGGTTCCTGTAGTAACGGACAACAAGCAGTAACTCCAGATAATAGTCCCGCTGTTTCTCCCTCAGAAACGGCTGACAAAGCCGACCACTCTACACCTGCCAAAGGAGGTAAAGTTGTGGAGACGGGAAACTATCATTTAGAGTTTGTTTCTGAAAAGGAAGATAAAGGCACTCACCTGGATTTGTATCTTCAGAAAGGTGACACTCACGAAGCAATTCCTAACGCCAAAGTAACGGCTCAGGTTCAGTTACCTAATGGGACTCAAAAAACGCTAGATATGAAATACGATGCTGAGGGTAAACACTACGCTGTTTTGCTACCTGAGCAAGCACCTGGGGAGTATAAAGTTGTTATTCTCTCTGATATTAATGGCGAAAAGGTAAATGGTCGTTTTACCTTTAATCGATAGGTATTTGTTGATAGCCAAGCGGTGAGGCAGAGCCTCTAATTTCTAGTTTTCCTAAGTTTGGAAACTAGAAATTAGAGATATTTTTAGTCGTTTCCTGTCACCTTTTGAATTAAATCTTGCGCTTTTTCTATCAAATTTGGCTCGGAATTTTCTTCTGTAGCGCTTGTTACTGTCTTGACGTTAGCCTTTTCATTGAAGTCAAAGGTTTTATTAGCATTTTCTGATGCCTGCTTTTCTTCTTCTAAAATACCTGTGGCTTCGCTATATTCGTAGGCGCGATCAATTTTTTCTTGAGATGACAACTTGTCTTTTGAATGTAGCACTGCATAACTCGGTGCGGCGAAAATAAATATACTTGACAAGCTGATTAAAGCCATCAAACCTAAAACAAAAATACGTTTTTGCATTCCTTGCTTGAGAGCTAATAAAATTCTTTGCATGAAAATTACCTCCTGATTTTTTCGCAATACTTTGAGCAGACGCGAGTAGATAAAACTACTAAAGTCATCTATTAGTACGAAATGAATCGTACTTGTCCAGCTACAACTGTGCCTTCTGCCGCAGGATACATTAATTTTTCTGAGGCAACCACTCTTGATGAATATTAAGCCCTCGGCTTTGCATGGTATGTTCAAATAAATCGGTGGGGAGTGCCTGTTCTACTGCCCAAACACCGGGTTTTTTGAGTTTCCCAGTTAGCAATAATTCGGCAAGGCTGCCAGTACCATAACCAGCTGCAACTGCGGTGTTTTCATGCACTAAAGTTGAGCAAAACTTGGCTGGTTGTCCATCTTTACGTCCGCTGGCTTCAGAACGAATGGCTACGCCAACTCCGGTAAAGCGATCGCTTACATCGGTCATGCGGTGACTGACTCTGGCTAAAAACTCGATGACATAACGATTTCTTAGCCAACTCGCAGGCCACCAGTGGGCAACGCTCCAGGTAAGATAATTGTAAAAATCGGGAACTGTGCCAAATTTGGTGATTACGGTTTTGACTGGGAAAGTTTCCGGTAGGGTAAACGCTTCTGGCATATCAAACCAGTAAACGCCAGTGCGACCGTAAGGCGGTGGAAACTCAATAGTTTCGCGATCGCTATACGGCTTTATCTCCTGCCATTGACCATCTATCCAAACTTCAAAGGGTTTTTGCAACCCTAGAAATGTGGTTCGCATCACCGTCACCCCAGAACCGCCGGAACCGGATACTAGATAACTCAGGTGAATCCTGTCTGTTTCATCTAGCTGCTCGACGCACTGGCGCACCATACTATTAGAGATACCGGGGAAAATTCCCGTATTAACAATCGCTGTCACCCCCGCAGCGGCAGCTTCTTCCCGGCAATCTAAGGCTTTGCGCGTATAGGATGGGTGATCGCTGACATCCAGATAGTTGACACCCTCTTTTATACAGATTTTTAGGACTCTATCATCCCGGTAATGAAATGGCCCCGCACAGTGGATTACCAGATTACAAGAGGCGATCGCATCCCTGAGTACCGAGTCGTCTGCCAAATCTAGAGCCAGGAATTTCACTTTCGACCCCAACTCTTGAGTGACCGACATCCCAGCAGCTTCGTGTCTGCCAGTAAGTATAACTTGCGCCTGTGTGTGTGCGACCAGATCGGCTGCTACGCTGCTGCCAATCCGTCCGCTTCCTCCAAGAATTAAAACCTGCTCTGTCATTAATTAAGTTTTATTAACGCTAACTTTCAGTTCATCAGTTTAGAATGCTTTTCTTCATCGGTTACAAGGAATACTTTGCCTCCTCAGAAAGGATGAAGAATAATTTATTCTCTCCATGTCTGTGCATCCGCTACCTAACCTCTAGCCCTACTTATTCTACAAAATTATCAGGATAATAAGGAAAAATTATTTTGATCTATGAGATACAGACAATGTGCTGCTGATTTGGGCTAATAGAATAATTCTCCTAACCTTCTGATACCAAACAATAGTACATTATGGAAAAATACAATAGTGTGTGAAATTGTTTAAAACCCCTTAATCTCAAAATAACCTGAGTACATTGTTCGCGCACTCTCGAATAATATAATTACCTGAATTTGGCATAAATTCGCCTTTTGAAATTGTCCCAGATGTAGAAGAAAAAATGTTCGACCAGCAGATTGAGGCTTTTTTCCGACGACTCCAGAACCTGAGTGTGCAAGAATGCAGGCAGCTGTAGAAGAATGGCAAACAGCGCCGAAAAACGCGATCGCTCATCAAAACTCCTAGTCGCCATCCGTCATGGTCTGGAAGTGGAGAGGAGAGCGTTATTATGATTTGGTTTGGTTTGACGATAGCCCCCGAAACGGGTATTTGGTGACAAATCCCATTGGGGTTATTATAGAAGCAACCCAAGCAGCAAGCTTGGTGAAGGTTTCCCAGGAAAGTTGAGTGGGCAAACTGTTAGCTATCTTTGTGGCAGGTTCGGCTCGGCAAAACTTTTATACCAACTTAAGTCAGGTACTCCAAAGCCTAGAAACCAAGGAATGGGAGGTTAAGATTCAGACAAAGACAGGGGGTGTTCTTTCCTGCTGTCTTTAAGTTTAGCGCAGCACTAGACTTGAGCGGTCAGGTGATGGAATAACGAAAAGCTGTTAGAAGACATTACACAGCGTCAGCGGTACGAAGCAGCTATGGAGAGCGATCGCAATAATTTGGAAAAGCAAGTTGAACAACGAACCGCGGAGATTCAGGAAGCCAATGAAAAACTAAAACAGGAGATCGCCAAGCGTCGGCGGGCGGAAAAAGCCCTCTCGCAAAGGGCTGAAGGAGAATGGGTAATCCGGGTCATTACCGAGCGCATCCGAGGCTCATTAAACTTGGAGGAAGTTCTTAATACTACGGTGGCAGAAGTCCGACAATTTCTGGAGAGCGATCGCTCTGTCATATACCAAATTAAGGGAAATGAACAAGCCGTAGTCGTGGCTGAATCAGTTGATGCGGGTTGGCCCTCTATTTTAGGCGTTAACATTGCCTCAACCTCGTTTAAAGAAAGGATAGCAGTCTATCGCGAGGGACAGGTAAGAGCGATCGATGATATGCAACAGGAAGGCTTTCCTATAGCTATCAACGAGTATGTGCAGCAACAGCAAGTCAAAGCCGCCTTGATAGCTCCCATCCTGCACGGTAATAAGTTTTGGGGGGTACTGGCAACTCATCAATGTTCCGCACAACGTCACTGGGAACCGTTTGAGATCGATCTGCTCAAGCAATTGGCAACACAAGTGTCAATTGCCATTCAGCAATCAGAACTTTATCAGCAAGTGCAGCAACTCAACGCTAACCTGGAGTGCCAAGTACGCGAACGCACCGCCCAACTGCAACAATCCCTCGACTTTGAAGCGATGCTTAAACGCATCACTGACGATGTACGCGATAGCCTCGACGAAAACCAAATTTTGCAAATAGTCGTTTGGGAATTAGCCGTCGGGTTGAACATCGAAGGCTGCGATACCGCTTTGTATGACAGCGATCGCGCTACCTCTACTATTCGCTATGAGTATACTCTGGGAATGCCCACCGCTCAGGGGCATTTGGTGCAAATGGCAGAGTTTCGCGAAGGTTATAATCAGCTTCTGCACGGTCAGTATTTCCAATTTTGTCAACTCGGCCCCGATATTCGCGGTACCTTCGCTAGACTTATTTGCCCGATTTTCGATGACCAAGGCGTGCTAGGCGATTTATGCTTATTCAAGCCGCCCCAAGAAGCCTTTAACGAAAAAGAAATCCGACTGGTGCAGCAAGTGGCGAATCAGTGCGCGATCGCTATTCGCCAAGCGAGATTGTATCAAGCAGCGCGATCGCAAGTCGAGGCTCTAGAAAATCTCAATCGCCTCAAAGATGACTTTCTCAACACCGTTTCTCACGAATTACGCACCCCCGTCGCCAACATGAAAATGGCGATTCAAATGCTTTCCATCGCCCTTAATCGAGACTCGCCATTTTTAGCGGAACTCAGCAAACCAAAAGCAGAACAAAGCAAAGTGGCTCGCTACTTTCAAATATTGCAAAACGAATGCGATCGCGAAATTCGCCTCATTGATGACCTTTTGGACTTGCAGCGACTCTATACAGAAGCTCAACCTTTATTACTAACATCAATTCAGCTACAGGAATGGCTACCGCCAATTGTAGAACCATTTCAAGAACGAGGCAAAAACCGCCAGCAAAGCTTGCTTCTTAACATCCCCCCCAATTTGCCCCGCTTCACCTGCGATCCCACCACTCTAGGCAGAATCTTGACCGAATTGCTAGAAAATGCCTGCAAATACACGCCCCCATTAGAAACAATTACACTCACAGTCCAAGCTGTTGAAACATGCCGCTCAAATCTCATGCAGCTGAGCGTAATCAATTCTGGAGTTGAGATTCCACAAAGCGAACTAAATCGGATTTTTGAGAAATTCTATCGCATCCCCAGTTCCGATCCCTGGAAGCAAGGCGGAACTGGATTAGGACTAGCTCTAGTAAAAAAATTAGTAGCACATTTGGGAGGTACGCTGCGAGTAGAAAGTAAAAATCGTCAAACCAGCTTTACCATAGAGTTGCCCATTAATGACCTTCATTAATGATTATTTCTTGAACAAGTAAAATATACTGTTGATATGGGTCAAACCATTAACGGATGCTATCTACTGCACAATGGTTGCACTTGGCTCTATCTGGCTATTTCCCAGGCTTCGACATTGGCTTGTAACATTTGCAATGCTGCTGTTCCCACCACAACGGTTACACAACTGCTGTTACCAGCGATTACCGCCTAAATCAGTACACCTTGATAGTTATTTCGTGAACCGAGTTTAAATAATTCATACATGAAATTTACATTTACTTTAAAACCTTCCCAGTATAATTCCGTATAATTTGGGAGGTAACAGTTATAAGAATACTGTATTCTTTTAATTAGTAAAAATAACTAGCCTAGGTAGAATAGACAGGATAAGGAAATTGGAACAATTTTGTCATGTTTTGGTAATTGAAGATCCAAAAGGTAGACGTACAGTTTCCTTTGAAGCTAGTACCTATTCACTAGGTCGCGATCGCAGCAATTCGGTAGTTTTGAACTCTCGACTAATTTCTCGTCATCATGCTACTTTGTTCCGAGTTAAAAATCCCGTAAATGGCGATTACTTATATTGGATAATAGACGGAGATTTACAAGGTAATCTTAGCACAAATGGGCTAGTTGTCAATGGGCGACGCTGCTTTGCTCACGAATTAAAGCATGAGGATACGATCATATTTGGAGGGATTATTAAGGCAAGCTATCGGATAGTACCTAAATTATCAAAGGCAGAATTAATAAATTATGGCAAACAAGTAGATTTTTCTACTTTTCCAGCCTGCTCAAGCACTCTCTTTCAACCGATATCAGCATCAAATCTCAAAGTTGCCAAATTAAGTGAATCGGCTCTAGTTAGATTAGCTTCTTTTCCCGAACTACTACCCAATCCTATTATAGAAATTAATTTATCAGGAACAATTACATATATAAATCCAGCGGCACTAATAAAATTTCCCGATATTCAAGAAGCTACAAGGCAGCATCCGCTGATCGGAGATTTAATAGCAAAGCTTCAAAAAAGTAAAGGAAAAGTTTTTGTTCGCGAATTGCAAATTGGTAATGAAGTATTTGAACAATATGTACACTACATTGCTGAAAACGATCTAATTAGAAGTTACGTTTTTGATATCACTGAGCGCAAGCGGGCAGAGGAAGTATTAAAAACCCAGGCTCTAGTGCTTGAGAGCATGGCAGAAGGTGTCAACGTCTCTGACGAAAATGGCATCATCTTCTTTACTAATCCAGCATTTGAAGCAATGTTCGGATATGAGCGAGGCGAGTTGATTGGCAAACCTGTGTCGATTTTAAGCGCCCATCCACCGGAAGACAATACTCAAATATATGGCGATTTTGTCAAACAATTACAGGCTCAAAGTTCTGGGGTTGGAGAGTTTTTTAACCGCAGGAAGGACGGCTCTCTATTCACCACCTATGCCCGGATCAGCACCTTAGAAATTGGGGATAAGAAATATTGGGTTTGCGTCCAAGAAGACATTACTGAACGCAAAGCTGCTGAGGCAATGATCCAATATCAAGCTTTTCATGATCTCCTCACAGGTTTGCCAAACCGAACTCTATTTAATGAAAAACTTCTTCAGGCACTAGCAGATGCACGTTATCGCCAATACAGTTTGGCTGTCATGTTTATCGATATGGATCGCTTTAAGACCATTAACGATACACTGGGACACGCTGTGGGCGATCGCTTATTACAACTCTTTGCAGAACGAATGGGAAACTGTCTGCGGGATAATGACACTGTTGCCCGTTGGGGAGGCGATGAATTCACCCTGCTACTGCCCCACATAAACGATCCAAAAGATGCCGCCAAGATTGCTCAACGCATTTTAGATGCCTTGAAACCTGCTTTTAGCTTGGAGGGACACCAACTTCATATGAGCAGCAGCATCGGCATCGCTCTTTATCCCCAAGATGGAGAAGATCCCGAAACTCTCTTAAGAAACGCTGATATTTCCTTATACCGCGCCAAGGAACAAGGCAGAAATAACTACCGATTTTATGTCCCAGCAATGAATTCTCAAGCTAGTGAATTATTAACGCTGGAAAATCGGCTGCACCATGCTCTCAAACAGGGAGAGTTTGTTATTTACTACCAACCGCAAGTAAATATCAAGACGGGAGAGATTATCGCAATGGAAGCACTTTTGCGTTGGAATCACCCGACTCTAGGACTCGTCTCTCCGAAAAAATTTATTCCCCTGGCTGAAGAAAACGGATTAATCATACCCATCGGTGAATGGGTATTGCGGACTGCTTGCGCTCAAAATAAAGCTTGGCAAAAAGCAGGTTTCTCACCGCTAAGGGTGGCAGTTAACCTCTCAGCTAGACAGTTCCAACAACCGAATCTAGTAGCAATGGTGAGGCAGGTGTTAGCAGAAACAGGACTTTCGCCTCACTTTCTGGAGTTGGAAATTACAGAAAGCACTATCATGCAGAATGTGGACAAAGGACGGGAATGGGTGCGCGATCTGTACGCGATGGGAGTTCACATCAGTATGGATGATTTTGGGACAGGCTATTCTTCTCTGGGTTATTTAAAGAAATTTCCGTTCCATACGCTCAAAATCGATCAATCTTTTGTGCGCGATTTGCGTGATCAACCGGAGGATACAGCGATTATCTCGGCTGTGATTGCATTGGGGCGTGGTTTGAATCTCCGGGTAGTGGCTGAAGGTGTGGAAACTCATGAGCAAATGGAATTATTGCAAAGTCTCCAGTGCGAGGAAATGCAAGGTTACTGGTTTAGTATGCCCCTAGAGGTGGAAGATGCCACAAACTTCCTGAATAACTATAGGATGAAATCCAAACTTCTAGGGCATGGGGATAATAAAAAAAAATCTGAAAATGCAGCTTGCCAATACCTCAACTGTTGTGCATAGTTTCTATCTCTGATAGAGATGGAAGCGTCGGAGCGATCGCATTCTCGATTTATTTATATATAAATCTATCAAGGTTAAAGTGAGCCGGACTATCTCCAGTCTCCAAAAGGTAGCGGCGTGTATAACTTAAAACAAGATTATTTAATATAAACCCGCCCAATACATTAGCCAGCTTTCCTTGGTAAGCAATCTGGGTATTAGCGATATCAAATCTGGTTGATTACCCATAAATATAAGACCCCAACATAGCCTGCGGTGGCTCTCCTCCCCCGCTTGCTCTCTATGGGTTGGGGGTTCCTTTTAATTATGGGTAATTAACCAGACATGATATGAGACGATACGACTAGGTGTCAGAGGAGGTTTTAAAGACAGACTCGACAGTTGATCTGATAGAATTCCCCGCATCCTTCAGAGTTTGGGTAAATGGCTGCTGCGTGTGCAGGAAAACACGAGCGCAATTGCGTCCCGGCATCCCGGAAACGGAACCGCCTGGATGGGTTCCAGCACCGCTCAAGAATAGCCCTTCTATGGGAGTTTTGTAGTTAGCTAATTCCGGTAAGGGACGGAAGAAGATCATCTGGTCGAGGGTCATGTCGATGTGGTAGTAGTTTCCTTTATAAGCACCCAGTCTGTCTCCCAGTTCGGCGGGGCTTTCCACAGCACGAGCGATGATTGAGTGCTTGAGATTTGGGGAATACTCTGCCAGTTTGTCCAGCACCCGGTCGGCGACTTTGTTTTTTAGATCGTCAGTCCAGCCAGTGCCATTTTGACCTGTTCCCTCGGCACCAGCAATCTGATAGGGGGCGAAAAACTCAATCCATAAGGTATGCTTGCCTTCTGGTGCCATCGACGGATCGCGCACTGTGGGTACAACCACATACATTGAGGGGTCAGAATCGGGAATATTGCCGATAGATGCTTGGCTGTGGGCCATTTCGACGTGACGCACCGAGTCAGCGATGAGAACAGAACCGATGAGGTATTCATCTTGGTGGTTGTGGTGTTCAAAGCGCAGAGGTTCAGATAAAGCGCAGTCAATTTTGAGAATAGTTTCGTTGTTGTTGACGATTTTACGCTCCAAGCGATCGCGCAAATTTGGGTCAGCATCATCAACATCTGCCTCGTCCATTAAGCGCAGGAACAAGCGTCTAGCGTCAATATTGGAGATTACCCCACGTTTTGCTCGGTATTCGGTGCCACCTGCCACCCTAACGCCTACCGCACGACCATCATCCACTAAAACGCGCTCAACGGTCTGGTCAGTCAGCACCACCCCGCCCTTACTATGCACTAACTTTAGCAAAGCATCCACAAGTGCGCCGCTACCCCCCTTGGGTCGTGCCATACCAGGATCGTGGCGCATTGCCATCATAATCGCTCCCACAGAAATTGTTTTTTGGGAAGGCGGTGCGCCAAGTTCTGCGGCGAGTCTAGCAAGGGGGGCTTTGAGAAATTCCGAATCAAACCACTCATTGAGAATATCTTCTGGGCTAGTGATCATATTCCGAATTAGATCCAACGTCTTATTCGGGCCACCTAGCACTGAGAATAAATCTTTAATTTTTTTTAGGTCGTAGTTGCCAGCGATGTCAATGATAGATTTTGGCGGTGCATTGAACATCGGAATCATTGCACCAATTAGCCGTTGCCAGTAATCTGTGTATTCGGCGTATTTTTTGGCATCGCGCTCATTATACCGGGCAATTTCCGCACAAGTTTTTTCTACTGACTTGTGACCTAAAAAGTATTTGCCGTCCGGGTGGGGACAAAAAACTACTGGATCGCAATAAAGATATTCCAAGCCATATTTAGTAAGTTCTAACTCTTCAACTACTGGCCCCAAGTGAATGAACTCGTGGTCAATTGAGCAGAGATTGAACTTAAAACCTGGTGCCTCTTCAGGTAAAATTTCTTCAGTTGTCGCGCCGCCACCGGGAATTGAACGCTTCTCCAACAGCAGGACGCTGTACCCTGCTTTTAGAAGATATGCAGCACACACTAACCCATTGTGACCAGCACCAATAATAACGACATCGTACTCTTGCATGGACAATTCTCGCGAAACCCGTATATATATTCCCCGATTTTAAAAAAGTTAAGAAGTTTAAAGGGTCTATCACTCGAAAGAGATTGCTTCTCCTACAGGCAACAAAGCTTGTAGAGGAAGGAGACGTTAGCAGGGCGTAGGGGAAGCTGCCCTATACAGGCAGAAATCTTTCACTTCCGTAGAAGCGGCATAGGTGGAATTGGCGGTTTACTTGTCCTCAGATAGAAGCGATCGCAACTAAACCTAGCCTTGATCCCTTAATTGGAGAGATTTTCTTAAATCTTACCTGCTAAAGCCTAGCTGAAATCTACCTTCACAGCTATACTGTCTAGGTCTAGCTCGTCGTTCAAAGGGTCCGCGCTACAGAATATGAGTCCTGTTGTTAAAATTGTTCAACCCTCTGGAATTTTAGACGGTATGAAAGCGGGTCAGTTTCGTCAAGAAATTAGCGATATTGTGGAAAATGGAGCCGATATTGTGCTAATTGATTTTAAGGATGTTACCTTTATGGATAGTTCTGGGTTAGGAGCGCTGGTTCTAGCACTCAAAACTGTTCGAGCCTCTGGTGGAAAACTCTTTATTTGCTCTATCAATGAGCAAGTAAAAATGTTGTTTGAACTCACCAGTATGGATCGTGTGTTTGAAATCTTTCCTAACCGAGACGAATTTTATAACCAAGTTACTTCATAGTAATTTGCTAATTGCTAATTGCTAATTGCTAATAATCAAACCATTAGCGATTAGCCATTAGCCAACGACTAAGGACTAAGGAAAATTGATTTGCAATAAAGACAAATCATCATCGAAATAGTCTTTAGGGTTTACAACTTGAACGGAACGCAATACCCGGTCTAAATTACTCTCGCTCTTGTCGCGGCAGTTTGTAAGCAGTTGGACAAACGCATCAAGCCCCCAAATGTTGCCGTCTGGCTGGTTGATTTCATAAATTCCATCACTAAAAATGTACAGGGTGCTGGATTTTTCTACTTCGCAGAAATCATCGGTAAATTCTACATCCGGAAACATCCCAACTGGTAAGCCTGGGGTTTTCAGACGTTTTACTTGGGTAAAGAATGGAGCTTTGGCGGAGATTAAAACGGCTGGTGGATGTCCAGCACTAGCGTAAACCAGGGTGCGCTTAATTCTGTTATAAACGCCGTACCAAATGGTAAAGTATTTATCATTGCGCTGAGTCATCTGGAAAGTTTCATTTAACCCCTTGAGAACATCGCTGGGCTGATAGTAATTAATCTTAGCCATCACTTGGTTCTTCAGCAGATTCATCACCGAAAGAGAGGGTAAGGCAGCCCGCAATCCATGTCCAGCTACATCCAGCAAATAAATGACTAAATGATCCTTATCTAGCCAATAGTAATCAAATCCATCACCTCCCAGCTGCCGCGAGGGAATAAACCGTGAGTCGATGGTTACAGGTGGATCAGAGAGGGGCGAGGGCAAAATGGAACACACATACTCGGCAGCTTCGGCTAATTCGTCCTCCAGCAGCTGTTTTTGCTCCTTCAAATCCCGGCTGAGTTGGTGCAGTCTTAAGCCCGACCGCACTCGCGCCTTCAATTCATTCATTTCAATGGGTTTGCACAAGAAATCATCCGCGCCAGCATCTAACCCTTTAACGCGATCATCGACGGAACCCATCGATGTCAGCAAAATAAAGAAGGTGGTAGAAAGTTCTGGCGTTGCCTTGATTCGACGGCACACCTCCAGTCCGTTCATGCGCGGCATGATCCAGTCGCAAATTACCAAAGCGGGGCTTAACTCTTGGGCTTGGATTAACCCGGCTTCGCCATCGCTTGCTACGGTCAAATCGTACCCTTCGCTTTTGAGTGTTCTTTTCAGCAATAGCTGAATCGCAGGGTCATCATCAATAATCAAAACTTGAACCATGAGACAGAGAGACTAAAGGTCGATTAAGATGGACATCAGGCAGATTAAACTTCAAAGATGACACCTGAAACTCAGTTGAGTTTTAATAAACTTAACCAAAAACATGGACAATCATAAACAAGTATAGTCATTGGCTACCAAAGTCTTCCTTTGCTTTCCACAAGTGACTGACTCGCATTATGATAATTAACATCACTATTAAACTCAAAAATGTCCATGCAGGTAAGAAAGAGACACATCATCACTAAATCTAACAAGTTATACTAACAAAGCAATGCCTTCTGTTTCCAGTTTAATAACCTTGTGTAAGAACTAAGCACATACGGCACTATCTAAGTAAAGGTTTGTTTACAAAAAGGCTGTGCTGTACTTCGTGCCGTTATAACCTATTTAGCTTGTCTGACGCAATGCGCGATCGCTTGCCGCACCACAACACTTACGCCCCCACCACCTTTTACATCAACTTGTCATGTATTCCTTAGTATAGTGAGAAAGGGAAATGCAGCCCACAAGCAATAAATTTTATGGCTACAGCAACTGTTATATCGAAATTTAACTTAATTAGGAAAAATCGTGTGTTGCTGCTTTTAAAGCATTAGTTTAAAAGAAAAAATAAAAACTTATGTATTTAATTATATTAGTAGTTGTATAATATCTAGCAATTAATTAAGTTTTAAAAAAATAAACGCTATTTGTTTGAAATAATCAGTTAAAGTGTTGTTAATTTAAAGGACTTTGAACAGTTGAACGAAATCAAGAAAATCTGTTTACAAGTTACCACAGACCTCAAGGCTTTAGACAGTGTTTTGTCAGGGTTTGAGAGTATAAATCAACCATTTATTCCTAAAAAAGTTTGGTTGCAGTGCCAATTAGCACTAGCAGAAGGGTTTACTAACGCTGTTCGCCACGCCCACAAAGGTAAACCTTCAGACGTGCCTATTGATATCGAAGTTACTCTGTTTGCAGAACGTTTAGAGATGCGGATTTGGGATGAAGGGCCGCCATTTGATTTAGAAAAACGACTCAAGACTCTACCCGAACTAGCGAATAAAGAATCTGGGGGTGGGCGGGGAATCGCAATTTTGCATAAAATAGCGGATTCTTTGAGTTACAGCCGCACTATAGATAATCGGAACTGTCTGTTTATTGCTAAACATTTCTCCAGTTGTTTTGAGCCTAAGTGAAAATTAACAAATAAGTATAAGTTGTATTCCTAACAAGGTTTTGATATTTAAAATTAAAAGTTGCCGAGGATTTTATAGGCCTATAAGGCTGTAGGATCAAAGGTTAAGGGACTAATGAAGCAGAGACTTCGTATAGCTTACGAAAGAAAGTTGTTTTTGGTTTAAGTTAAATCATAACAAGCCCAGAGATTCGATGTGCGCGACGCGATCGCGTGTTGCGTAGTACATTGCGTTTAGAACTTCAAGCGCAGTTAATTTACCAAAGGTATCTGTAATTATGACAGCAATTCAAGAGGCAATTGTTAATAAGCCTGCTTTTTGCGATGGAATTCAATATTTTGGCGAAGAAATGCCAGAATTTGAGAAATTTGGGAAATTGCCAGCAATAGAAGAGGGGAAAGATGCGATCGCATCCACCACAGATCCGGCTGCTGTATTCCAAACTTTACTTTATGCTGACGCTTTGCGGTACCTTATCCTGCAAGTTACAGCCTCTAAAGCATCAGGACACCCTGGAGGTTTCGCTTCTCAAGCGGAAGCTTATGCCTCTTTGGTGATGCTGGGTCACAAGAATATCATCACCGAAGTTGGACATCACGCCCCTGGATTTTATAGTGCCATGTTTCTCGATCGGTCGCTAGAAGACATGGGGATAGAAACAGTACAACAATTGCGCGATCGCTTCCGAGAAAAACACGGACTCCTGGGACACCTTTCCGGCTACATTCCCGGCATTTTAGCCCCCGCAGGCCCCCTCGGACAAGGGCAACACTTCGCAATGGCAGCAGCTTTACTCCACCGCGACAAACTTTTCCCCTTTACTCTCGGCGACGGCGGTTTAGGCGAACCATACATTATGAGTGGGATGGGACACTTCCACACCGCTTATCCGGATGTCACCAACTTTTTACCCGTGTTGGTTTGGAACGGCTACAGCCAGGAACACCATAGCATGGTGTCCACCAAATCCAACGAACAGATGATTAACTACTGGCGCGGTAACGGGTTTGAAGAAGTTATCTTAGTCAACGCCAAAGACTACGACGATCAAAATCAGCCTGGAGATTACGTCGATAGTACCGCCTTCTCCTTCGAGAAGCGCTTGGAATTTACCAAAGCTGTTCTCGTCGGCGTGGATAAAGCTGCAAAATCTGCCCTTGGCGGCAAACTTACAGTATTTATCATCAAACAGCTAAAAGGTGCAGGTGTCCACGCACGAGGGGCAAAATCTCACAACCTCTATCCCAAAGATACCCTGGATGCTCCCCATATTATCAGTGCGTTGAAAACGCGCGCTTTGTCACCTGCTGCATGGGAATTAGTAAGGACAAATTGCGTCAACGCAGGCCGTGGCCCAGCGGCGAAAACAGCCGTGACAGAATTTGAATTACCTTTACCAGACTTAGGCGAACTTCCCTTAGAAGAATATCCCGTGGGTGGAGATTCTAAAGTTTCCACAACCGCAATGGGACGTTTAGTAGGAAAAGTCGGAGAAATAGACAAAAACTATCTTGTCACCAACGCCGACGGTAACGAAGCTTCTGGTATCGCCAACATTAACCAAGCGCTGAAAATTATTCACCCCACAGTTGACGACTTGTATAACCAAGCACCAGGCGGACAAGTTTACGAACCCCTGAGTGAAGATGCTTGTGCAGGCTTAGCTGCTGGTATAGCTTTGATGGGAGGACGTACTCTGTGGTGTTCCTACGAATCCTTCGCCATCAATGGCGTACCAATTTGGCAAACAGTGACGCAAGCGATCGCAGAATTGCGCCGTCCAACTCCCTCTACTATTACCTTATACACCGCCGGAGCATTAGAGCAAGGGCGCAACGGATGGACGCACCAACGTCCGGAAATCGAAGCATATTTCGCCGCCATGATGCGGAATGGTAACGTTTTCCCCCTGTTTCCCCCCGACGCTAACAGCATCCAAGTTTGCTATGACTGGGCGCTAACAACTAAGAATAAGGGAGTTGTCATTACTGCTAGTAAGTCGCCGCTACCAATTCGCACCACCTTTGAACAAACCCGTCAAGCCTTGCGCGATGGTGCCATTGTGCTGCACGAAATCCCCGGTGACAAGATGGTAGTCTTTGCCGTAATTGGCGACATGACGCTAATGCCTGTTTTTGAAGCCGCCGCCTTCCTAGAAACCGAACAAATTGGCGTGCGAATTGTCTCCGTTATCAATCCTCGCCGTTTGTACCGTCCCTCTGATGTGTTGTGGGATACCTGTTCTCAAGCTGATGACGGTTTCTTAGATGATGCTGCATTTGCCAAGCTATTTGATGGCGATGCACTGGTTGGTGTCACGGGTGGCGCTTCCGGGATGCTGGAACCGATCATGCTGCGGAGTAACTGCAAGCGCGACACCTTCGCCTGGAAGCGTGGAGAAACTACAGCCAGTGCTGGTGAATTGATGGCGTTTAATGGTTTAACCGCTGAGGCGTTAACAAAACGCGCTCAGGAATTGCTGCATTAAACTGGATGTAAAGTAATGCCCCTGCCTTGCTTGTTCCAAGGTAGGGGTGGATTAAATATAAACCATCTAAGAGAACGCTATGAGCGTCAATGACAGAAGCTGAATATTGGAATTCAAAAGATTAAATATAAACCACCTAAGAGAAAGCTATGAGCGATACGAGCGATAAAGACAAACCTGAGATTGAGACATATACTTTCAACCAATTGATTGAAAAAACTGCATCAGAGAGGCAGGAAAGGCTACAGAACGGGGTTAAGGATGGCAATTATCGCGTCTATTTCCAGAAAAGTAACCTAACCATTCAAATCGAGTACAACGGCACACAATGGTACGAAATTGATCTTGAGCGTTGCAACAGCTCTAATGATCTACTTGATTGGATATTCCACATTCACGGCAAAAATTGGGGTCACTTGCTATATACGATTCTGCTGGTGCTTGATGATGCTTGTGAGGATGTACACGGAGAGGATGCCAACAGCTTGTACCAGCCAGGGAAAACGGTTGACTGGTGATTCCTGAGCCTCCGGAGTGATAGAGTTTAGCCACTTTACATAAAGCTAGTCCTCCAAATCAGGGAGTTTGGGGGACTATGCCCCTAACAAAGGAGAGGCAATTGCCCTCACCAGTCACCCAGGCAGATGCGTGGATGTAATGGATTAACAAAGCGCGATCGCATAATAATTCAACAAGATATTATTCCTGAAAAATCCAATAAATAAAATTATGAAATTTCAAGTAATTTTCACTTTTGATCCAGAATATCAAGGTTATGTCGCAGAGGTTCCTGAGCTTCCTGGCTGTCTGAGCCAAGGTAAAACATTGGACGAAGCAATTGAAAATATTAAAGATGCCATCAGAGGCTACCTTCACGTCCAAGCCAAGCATGGCAAGCCTTATGTTGCCAACGAACCTCAATCCTTTATCGGAGAAGTTGTAGTATAAATCGGACGTTTATCAAATATCTCCGGTAGAGAAGCCGTCAAGATTTTTGAAAATTTCAGCTATGTATTAGATCATCAAACCGGAAGCCACATGATATTGTGGCAGGAATTAAAACCAACTTTATCAGTACCCAATCATCGCGAATTAGCGCCAGGATTGCTTAGAAGCTGAATTCGACTGGCAGGAATTACGGTTGATGAATTTATTGCTAACAGATGAAAAGCTAAACATAAGAAAGTTTAGGACGTGTTTTGCTATTTTTCATTGAGGCGATCGCATCCCTTCTACACTCCATTAAATGCGTAAGGAGAAGGGTTGGGGAGAATGCGATCGCATTCTATTACAATTGAATTTAGATTTGCTAGTGCGCTGTGTTTTAATCCCCTCAAGACTGGAAGCGAGAACAGATTTTCTCAAGGGGATTCGCCTTCCGCAGTGATGGAACCCTTGCAGAGGGATCAGGGAATTGCAAGCTTACCTGCGGGGCGATCGCCAGCAACTACAGAGCAGTGGTGGTAAAATCTTTGGATATCATTAAAGCATTCCATACACCAAAAGAAAGCAAAATGGGATGAAACAGTGTCTTGGATTACTCTGAGAACCAACTGCGCCCGCTGGGAAGCCGAATTAATGCAGCAAATGCTGCTCGGTCATCAAATCCCCAGCCGGATTATCGACCTCGGTGTGGCACCTTATTTTGGTGCTGGGTGTCCTACTGCCTTACAAGTGCGATCGCAAGATCAGTGGGAAGCCCTGCTAATATTAAGTCCAGTTGAGGAACAGCCTTAAGGCGCAAGAGAATTAATTTTTTAATAAGGATTTAACGGTCTTCATGTCTCTATTCGATTGGTTTGCAAATCGACGAAAATCAGAGCCAATTAGTCAACAACCACAAGAGCGAGAAATTGCCGATGGGCTGTGGACGAAGTGCGAGGCTTGTGGTGTACTGGCTTATACCAAAGACTTGCGCTCTAACCAAATGGTTTGCCTAGAGTGCAACCATCACAGCCGTGTATTCAGCGATGAGCGCATCCGCCAGCTAATTGATGCTAATACCTGGATGGCAATTGACGATCATCTGTCTCCCAGCGATCCGCTGAAGTTCCGCGATCGCAAACAATATAGCGATCGCATCCGCGAAATGCAAGAAAAAATCGGGCTGCTGGATGCCGTACAAACAGGGATGGGGCAACTAGAAGGCTTGCCCATCGCCCTTGGTGTCATGGACTTTCGCTTTATGGGCGGTAGCATGGGTTCTGTGGTGGGGGAAAAACTCACCCGCCTAATTGAACGAGCTACTTGGGAAAGTAAGCCAGTAGTGATAGTCTGTGCTTCCGGCGGTGCCAGGATGCAAGAAGGAATGTTAAGTCTGATGCAGATGGCGAAAATCTCCGGCGCACTGGAGCGTCATCGAGAAGCCAGACTGCTCTATATCCCCGTTCTCACCCACCCCACCACAGGCGGCGTAACAGCTTCTTTTGCGATGTTGGGAGACATTATACTGGCAGAGCCAAAAGCAACCATCGGCTTTGCAGGACGGCGAGTGATTGAGCAAACCCTGCGCGAAAAGCTACCAGATGATTTTCAGACATCTGAGTATTTACTACAGCACGGCTTTGTAGACGCAATTGTGCCTCGCACCGGGTTAAAGAAAACTCTGGCGCAGCTAATTAGCCTGCACCAACCCATCTCCCCTGTACCGTCGATGATGCAAGTACCAGAAGCACTGAGAGTGGGTTTCTAGTTGCTTGCGAAGCGATTCTCAACAGAACCAGTTTTTCTTTTGAGAGGAAAGCGATCGCGCCAGATGGGATGATATTGATATTAGATCGGCTCATCTAAGCACCATCATGGGGTTTGCAGACCTGTCAATTGCAGAAATCGCCGCAGACTACAGCTTCCCAGTAGAGGAGGTCTGTAATCTGTGCCAACAGTTGGGAATCGCCTATAAAACCCCCCAGACTCGTCTAGCTCTGGAGGATGCCAAGGCTATTATTTCTAAGATTCTGTCTCAAAAACGGGGATCGGGTGCTGACGAAGGGTAAAATTAATCCCGACCAACCACCCTAAGCCTCTACTGTCGATTTTCTTTTTGACAACGGACAAAGCTTCTAATCGCCCTTTTTGATAGGTCGGCACTTGTGCGCCCTTCTTAAGAGCGGTTTATAAGGTTGAGTCCTTAGCTTGTGTTGTGGAACAAAAACTCGCGCAAAACTTTTTAAGGAGAACCATGCTTAAGCGATACATAAGTCTGGCTATAACCACTGTATTTTGCACTTTTGTGCTACTTGTCGGTCGAGCGATGGCAGTAGAACTGAACCCAGACGTTCGCACCATACCCTTGAACGGTCAAGGGGAACAGGTGACATTGAGCCTGAAACAAGTTGCAGAAGGCAAACGTTTATTTAACTATGCCTGCGCTCAGTGCCATGCTGGAGGTGTCACGAAGACCGATTTTAACATCGGTCTGTCACCAGACGACCTAGCTGGTGCAACCCCATCGCGTGACAATATTGCCGCTCTGGTGGATTATATGCACCATCCCACGACCTACGACGGAGAAACACCGATCTCTGAGCTGCACCCCAGCACAGAAAGCTCCGATATTTACACAGTGATGAGAAATCTCACGGAAGATGACCTGTATGCGATCGCTGGTCACATCCTCCTCCAGCCGAAAATTTTAGGCGAACAGTGGGGCGGCGGTAAAGCCGTGCGCTAAGAGAAAATTTGTTCAAGACACGATTTATCGCGTCTTGAGTTAAGAGTTAGGAGTTATGAGTTATAAATTTTAAATTAACTCTCAACTCCCAACTCTTCCCAACTCAAAAGCCTCTCAACTCCACGCCCCTATCATGCTGCGTCAATTACTCTCACTTCGCCGTCTATTTTTGATTTTGGGTATCTGCCTTTTGGTGTTCACGGTCAGCTTACCAGCGTTTGCCGCAGACACCTACATTCGGCAGTACCTGCGGGTTACTGAGCCAATCTCGTTAGACTTAGATGAGCAAGGTCAGACTCGCGAATTCTCCCCTGAAGATTTATCCGCAGGTAAGCGACTGTTTGAGCAGCACTGTCTAAATTGTCACGTCGGCGGCGCTACCTTACCAGATCCCACACTGTCTCTGTCCCTAGCAGACTTGCATGGTGCCACTCCACCCCGCGACAATATCAACAGTTTAGTTGCCTTTCTGCGGGAACCAATGACCTATGACGGCAGCGAAGAAACCTTTTGGTGTCGTCAAGTGCCGGAAAGCTGGATGCCGCGTCAGGATGTGGAAAATATAGCTGGATTTATACTCAGGGCAGCGCAGAAGGCACCGGGATGGGGTACAAATAATTTTTAACCCCCGCTTCCTTTAAGGATGCAGCCATCTATTGCACAATTATGAAAAAAAATAGTATGACAGCTTGTCAAAGATAAAGGTAAAATATTGATAAAGAAATTAAATTGTTAATTTTGGGAGGAAACGATGAAATTGAAAATGACATTTTCACGAAGCATAGGTTTACTACTTTGCACAATTATGCTAGTAATCTCTAGCTTTGTGATGTCAGTTTCTCCTGCATCAGCAGACAGCTACACCGTGAAAATGGGTACTGACCAAGGGCTGCTGAAGTTTGATCCGGCTAATATCACGATTAAGCCCGGTGACACAGTTAAGTTTGTTAATAATAAACTTGCTCCCCACAATGCTGTTTTTGATGACAAGGGAGTGCCAACTGGAGATAAGGCACTAGCAACTAAACTGACTCACACCAAGTTACTCTACTCTCCTGGTGAGTCCTACGAGGCAACTTTCCCAGCAGACACACCACCAGGTACTTATACGTACTATTGCCAACCTCACCGTGGCGCTGGAATGGTTGGTAAAATCACAGTTGCCGGGTAAGATAGCCTTACCATCAATGTGACGCTCGTTATTCAGAATTGCCGCTGAGGTTTAAGTTTTCTTCTCCTCCTTGGTAACAAAAAAGCCTTGCAGAATCTTAGAATAGTTTTGCAAGGCTTTTTTGTATTGACTTGCTCCATTAAAAATAGGAGAACCAAGTTGAGGAAACTGTTATCGGTTGTACTGATGGTTACGCTTGTTTTGATTGCCTTGACTCGTCCAGTAGCAGCTGATACAGTAGATGGTGCCAAAATCTTCAGCGCCAACTGTTCTGCTTGTCACATGGGCGGCGGCAACGTTATTATGGCTAATAAAACTTTGAAAAAAGATGCCCTAGATAAGTACAGTATGAACTCAATGGAGGCGATTGTAACCCAAGTAACCAATGGCAAAAATGCTATGCCAGCCTTCAAGGGGCGTCTAAACAAAAAACAAATTGAGGACGTTGCCAGCTATGTTATGGAAAAGGCAGAAAAAGGCTGGTAATCTTCCCAGACTTTCATCGTAATCCCATAACTAGACCCCTTTAGAAAGTGCGAGGGGTCTTTTGTTTTCAGGAGTTCATCGGCGATCCATATCCTTAGAGATGGCGTTTGATCCTAGATATCTATCCAGAGGTCAAAAGACAGCAACAAAGAAATTAAGTTATGTTATTTCCAGTCTTTGGATAGTTAGGAAAAACGCTTGTGGTTCCTTTACGCGATGATAATCCTACACGCATCACTCCATATGTTACTTATGGACTGATTGCTGCTAATATTTTGGTTTTTTTATATGAGCTGACTTTAGAACCGCAACAGTTGGAGGGATTTTTCCGCGTCGCCGCTGTCGTTCCCTGCCAACTCTCAAGCACTTGTCCCAATACAGTAGGATATCAGCAAATACCAGAGTGGCTGACGCTTGTAACGTCTCAGTTCCTGCACGGTGGTTTTTTACACTTGGCGGGAAATATGTTGTTTTTGTGGATTTTTGGTAACAACGTTGAAGACAAACTCGGTCACGTTAAATACTTAATTTTTTACATTACTTGCGGCGTTTTGGCATCTTTAAGTCAGTGGTTTTTTTCCGCTAACTCTGCTATTCCTTCCTTGGGGGCGAGTGGCGCGATCGCAGGCGTTCTAGGAGCCTACGTTCTCAGATTTCCTCAAGCAAAAGTTCTGACCTTAGTTCCCCTCGGCTTTTTCATAACCACTTTTCGCATCCCCGCTCTTTTCTTCCTGGGTTTTTGGTTTTTGCAGCAAGCTTTATATGGCATTGCCAGCTTAAATGCACCAACTAACATTGGCATGGAAAGTGGTGGAATTGCTTACTGGGCGCACGCTGGGGGTTTTGTTTTCGGGGCAATCTTGGGGCCACTGCTGGGATTGTTTTCCTCAGATCCAGAAACAAATTCTTACTAATGACGCTTACATAAAGGCAAAAGGCAACAAGAGTCTTTCTTGTTGCCTTTTGCCTTTTATGTAGTTAGCGTTTTATAACCTGGGGTGGTACTTTTTCTCTCGCAGGGGTAGGAGACTCTAATTCTTCTTCTTGTTCGATCTCGGTATCGCCCTCCTCCGGTGTCACATCTGCAACCTCAATTGGCTTATCTACACCATTGATAATTGCTCCCAACAGCGGCAGTTCGTCTTCGCTCAACTGATCGATGGCCTCTGCTAGGATACTTTCCTGAGTAAATCCTGGTCTAGTCACCAGAACCATGCCATCTACATAAGGTTCTAGTATTAGGGCATCATTACACCGGGTAAGAGGAGGAGAGTCGAGAATCACCATGTCAAAACGACCCCGCGCATCTTCGATCAGCCGTCTAAGTTCGCTAGATTCTAGAATAGCCGCAGGGTTACGCACCGGGCCTGGAGTAGGTACGATGTACAGATTCTCAATGTCTGGAACCAAACGGATGCACTCGTTTAGTTGGGCGTAGTAGCGGAGAGGTTCGGCGCTGGCGGCGGGATCGGGTGAGACCTTAAGAAACTTGGAGCTAGAAGGCGATCGCAAATCCGTTTCTATAATCAAGGTACGCTTGCCAGCACAAGCCGACGCGATTCCCAAATTATAAGCACTCACCGTTTTACCTTCAACAGCGATCGTGCTGGTCAACAACACCACCTTGGCTGGTTTTTCACTCGCCCGGCGGAGATTACTGCGGAACCGCTCATAATACTCGTGATAAACAGAATCTTGCTTGAGCAAAATTGGCGTTTCCCCCAGCTGTGGATCGAGGATAGCCACAAAAGGCAATTCGCCCAGCAGCGGCACATCCCGGTTTTTCAGAGCTGCCCGCACTTCCTCGACCGTGTAGAACGTACCATCTAGCATAGCCAGCAGGAAAATCAAGCCACCGCTGACCAACACACCCACCAAGGCTCCTATTAACATCGTTATTGGTAAGCCTTGGCTTCCCCCTTCGCCAGCAAGGACTTTTGGCGATCCGGCAATGCTGAGACTGGGGACAGTCTCAGCTTCTGCTGCCCTGGCATCTACTAAAGCCGCCTGCATCTTATCAAAGAGACCTTGTTTCAGCGCCACCTGCTGTTGTAACCGCGCTTGCTCCAGCTGCTTATTGGGAATTTTTACATACTCAGCACGCAGTTGCTGCTCTGTCTTGCGGCTAGCCAAGAGTTGCTGTGTCAGCGTTTCGCGCTGAGTTTGTAAATTTACCAGAGTGTTGGCCAGCTGTTGCCGTGCTGGGTCGAGGCTGCTGTCCTGGCGAATTCTGGCACTAGGTAGAGGTGCTACCACACCGTTTCCGCCCATTACTTCAGCTGCTCTAGACGATAGCAGTTGCTCGTAAGCTTGTAGCTGTTGTCTGAGCTGAATTATTTGCGGGTGTTCTGCTCGCAAATCCCCCTGGAGAATTTTTAGCTGCGTCTCAGTTTGATAAATTTGCGATCGCAAGTTGCCAATAATCGGATCGGCGCTCAGCGCAGAAGACGTGTAAGCTTGCTCTGGCGTTAACCCCAACTTGTTTTGGATGCTACGAATTTGGGTGTCCACCCCCTCCAACGTCATCTGAATCTGACGTTGCTGCCCTTCAGATCCAGTAATTCCCCCTAATGTAGTGCCATCCTGAGCCGCCAATATCGCTGGCCCTTCAACGCGGACATACCGCTCTAGTTTCTGTTCCGCTTCCCGGAGTTCCTGCTTAACCTTCGGCAACCGCGCCTCTATAGATTTAATAATTTCTAGTAACCGTGCGCTATTAATCGCACGGCTCTGCTCCACCATTTTCTGCCTCAGCGCTTCTACAGTTTCCCCTGCTCGCCTCTCGTCATTATCGACGTAAACAACTTGAATTACGTTTGGCCCATCTTCCTTCGGTAGCTTGACCTCTACATTTTTAGCAATTTGCTTCGGATCGACCTTCACTCGCGCTGCTGCCCCTTTGACAACATTCTCAGCTAGCAGCATCTCCGCAGTCAGTTCCTTCCCCTGCTGCTGAATCGTTTGCGTCGTCGTCGAAAACGGTGCAATCGGCCCGTTATATGCTAGAACCCCTGTAGCCTTGTAAAGGGTGGGTGGTGGTGGCTGCATACCCACTACAGCCGAGGCAGCTACAATGATTGAAAAGCTAGTTAATCCAATCAATTTATGTTGATCGAGAGCAATCAAATAACGTTTGACAATGGGAGGAGTCATAATCGTTTTAGAAGAAGCTATTTAGGAAATAGGGATTAAGAAATAGAATCTATGAAGTAGAAATTAAGAATCGACCTCAATAATTTTTAGTGGTTTTACCTTTTTAGTTAAGCATTTTCCCTTCCCCTTTCTTAATAAAGTTGCAATTTTTCACCTAATTTCCTGAGTCCGAATTATTCCCACCCGGACCAAACAGGATAGTGGTTTCTTCTCCAAATTGCCTTAAAAACAAGAAAAATTGCAATATATCTCGGAAGGGTGCAGTATAGGTAGTTAAAGCATAGGAAATTTTACCTAAAAGGCTGCGACCGACGACGATAACATCGTTATTCTGGAGCGGGACATTTTGAGAAACATCTCCCATTAAAGCTGCTTTCCCGTCTATTTTCTGGGTGACAGCTTTGCCGCGTTCCTGATCGAAGCGAATCAGGGCGATTTCTCGCAAATTCGCATTGTCTGGATTTGGTACGAGTGCGCTTAAAGCATCAACAAAGTTACTACCATTAGCCAAGGTAATATTCCCAATTCCCCTACCAGCGTAGCTTAAAACTCGGATGTTGATCTGCTGCTGGGATATTGTGGAGCGAGAAACCAGCGTGCGGTCATAGGTTTGCTCGGTGCCGACTTCTATTCTCGGTACAATCACCGCATCGCCATCCTGTAGGCGCAAATTCGGTAAAGCCTGTCCATTAGCCAGTGGTGTAAACAAATCAACCCTTTGCTCAATAATCGAGCCATCAAAGAGCGATCGCCGCACCAAAACGGAACGCAAATCTGCTTGATTAGTGCTTCCCCCCGCAGTCAGCAACGCCGCCGTCAGTACAGAACCTGGGCCTAGTGTGTAGTAACCAGGTTTCACCACCTCGCCGCTAATTGTGACTTGGGTTGGACGTGCAGAAGCTAAAGTTAAAGTTACATCAGGATCAATATAAAAACGGTTGAAGCCCAAGCGAATTTTTTCTTGTGCTTCTTCCAAGGTAAGACCTTGTACTGACACCCTTCCCACTTGCGGCACTACAATATCGCCTTGTTGATTAACTTGGGCTTGAAAATTCAATTCCGGACGAGGCGTAGAGAGTGAGAGGGTCACAGCCGGATCAACCACAAAGCGGTTTAACCCCAAGCGAATTTTTTCTTGCGCTTGTTGCAAAGTTAAACCTTTGAGCGATACTCTTCCCAGTAGCGGCACTACTATGTTGCCGTCTAGATCAATAGCGGTTTGAACATTCAAATCTGGAAAACGCTGAACTAAAAGGCTAACTACATCTCCTGTTCCCAAGCGGTAGGCACCTGGAGGGCGCTGAACTACAACGTTAATTACATCTCCAATCCCTAACTGGTAGCGGCTAAACTGCGGCGACGGAGTTCCCTCTAAGAACGGTTGCTGGGTAGGATAGCCTACAGGTGGGGGCGGACTCGTGGGATCAACGGGAGCAGGAGGCACTACCACAGGAACCTGCGGCAGTGGAGGACTCGTGGGATCAACGGGAGCAGGAGGCACTACCACAGGAACCTGCGGCAGCTGCGCCTGAGCGTTAGGGTGTGCAGTCACAGGTGTTGCCGATGCCTGTCGAGTCCATAGGAAGACACCACCCAACAGCGTGTAAGCACTCGTTTGGAGACTGAGGAGGGAGAGGGCTGTAAAGCGGCGCAACTGAATTTTAGTCATTAATCAGTAGTCAGTAGTTAATTGCTAATGGCTAATTGCTAACTGTCAATTGCCATTAGCGATTAGCTGGATGTAAAACGTCTGCCATTAAGGCAGCTTGAACCGTTTGACCGAGTGATTCAGCTAGAGGCTTAGCGGTTTCTAAGTCAGCCAAAGGTTCCATCGGAATCAGGATGGTAACAGCAGTCCAAGGCAAGCGGCGGCGTTGTAACTGAGCCATTTGATCCGCCCAGAACCAACTACTGGGTGCAGGTTTGCCCCCTCCAGGCCAAGCGTACCACTGTAGAACAGCAAAGGTTTGTTGCCGAGTCCAACCGCGAAAGAAACGGGCTTCCACTTTGGCATCTGCTGACGACGTAGACGTGGATTTTACAGTAAACGGCAACTGGCGGTATGAGTCTGTATCCCAGCTAAACTGAAACCGACGATTAGAATTTTTATCTGTTTGCGAAAGCTTCCTATACTGAAACTCCCTTGTCATAAAGCCGTTAACATCCATCCACTCTACCTCTGGCTGATCCTTTTGACTGATTTGAGGTAAAAGCAGTAAAGTTACCTGACTATTTTCATCCCGTTGCAGTTCCTGAATAGACCATTTATGGCCGCCAATGGTTTCGACCTGCTGTTGTTTAGTTTGCCATCCGGGAAGCGCTAGTCCATTCTGTCGTAAGCTTTTGAGTTGTTTGAAGTTGGTAACTTGTGGAGGATTTACCCAAGCCCAATTTCCACTCAAGTAGCTGGGAACTGCTCCAATTGCAATCAGCACGATGAGAAAACACAGCAAGACGACTTGGGAAACTGGAAGGTGCAATAACTTGGGCAGTCTCATGCTTCATCCTTGAGAGGTTCATCTGGGATAAATTTTTCGATGGCATTTAGTAGAAGCACGATTAAACCCAACATACAGGCAGAATAAACGTCACCGCCCCACCCTTCGTGCAGCCACTCAAAAGCGTGGTCTTGACCTGTGCCATGAAAGAAAGTCAGCAGGGTATTGCGGACGATATTACCACTGACGCTGATGGCGATCGCACCAACTAACAACAACATTGTCGTCCGGCGAGAAATCCATGCACCAGTCCAGTAGAGCAACATCATAGCTACATAGAGAGTGGTGAACAACATCTTAAGCCCCGCACAAAAAGGGGCAACTTCCACAATTCGTCCACCGACGGACAAGTAAATTTGCTCGACGGTGACATTCATGCCAAATTGATTCAGAATAAAGCCAGCTGTTCCAGCAATAAATTCCTGTAAGGGCAAGGTATAGGGAGCAAGCAGGTAGGGAATTTGGGTTGGTGTTGCTAGAAAGATGAACAACAGTGGGAAACTTTGAAGTTTCAAGCCTGGTAATCCTTTCAGCCACAGACAAAGTCCGATTAATACAGCAGGAAAAGATAAATTTACCAGGTCAGGTATCCTACTGAGATACAATGCTCCTCCCAATCCTAGCAATGCGGCACCGAAGAGATTATTTTTGTCTGGCAATTGTTGCCACTGCTGTCGTTGCGTCCAGATAATATAGGCGGCGAAAGGTAAACCGATTAGACCGTGGCTGTAATATTCATGTTCAATGCTGATATTTTTGTGCAGCCAGCCATCGTACCAGTACCAGATTAGGGGAGCGTACAATATCACCAGTAGACCGATGATGGCTGTCTCTACTAAGTAGCGTTCGATGGCAATGGGATTTTTTCGTTCAATGTGCATGATTTTACTTTGTTAGTTATTTTCTTTTTTTTAACGCAAAAAATGCAAAGTTATTCTCTGCCTACCTTTGCATTTTTTGGGTTAAAATTCATGATTTTTTCTAAACACAGAGGCTGTGCAAGGCATCAACGACTTGATGGATTTGGGTGTCGCTGATGCCGGGATACATGGGTAAGGATAAAATTTCTTGGGCTAGGGTTTCGGCTTGGGGGAAGTCTCCGGCGCGATAACCCAAATTCTCAAAGGCTGGTTGAAGATGGCAGGGTATGGGGTAGTGGATTCCAGTTTGAATGCCAATGGCTGCTAGTTTGTCTTGGATGGTTTGCCTGTCGATGGGGCAGGGTTCGGTAATGCGGATGACGTAAAGGTGATAAATGTGACCTTGG
The DNA here is from genome assembly GCF_014695505.1 of Trichocoleus sp. FACHB-90. Lineage (NCBI taxonomy): Bacteria > Bacillati > Cyanobacteriota > Cyanophyceae > Leptolyngbyales > Trichocoleusaceae > Trichocoleus > Trichocoleus sp. FACHB-90. Next base: position 37,253 of record NZ_JACJOK010000019.1, on the reverse strand, counting down.
CCGCTTTGGTTCTGCATGGGTAAAATTCCCATGTTACGCAGTGGTTCAAGTAAGGTGTCGTACTTGGCAGCAGCTTGGTTGCGGGAGGAGTTCCAGTCTGCAAGATGGGGGAGTTTAATGTTGAGTACGGCTGCTTGTAGGGTATCGAGTCGGCTATTGGTTCCAGGTTCGGTGTGATAATATTTGCGGGGCGAACCGTAGTTGCGGAGACTTCGCATTTTCTGCGCCACTGCTTCATCGTTAGTAATAACCATGCCTCCATCCCCCAATGCGCCTAAGTTTTTACTGGGGTAGAAGCTAAAGGCTGCTGCTTTGCCAACGGAACCACCGCGATAACCTTCTCTTTCGGCTAGGTGTGCTTGGGCTGCATCTTCAAATATGATCAGGTTATGGGCATCGGCAAAGTCTAGCACTTGGCGTGGCGAAACCATTTGTCCGTAGAGATGTACAGGAATTATCGCCTTGGTTTGGGGAGTAATCGCTTTTTCTGCGGCTTTGAGGTCAATTAAGGCGGTTTGGGGGTCGCAATCAACTAAAATCGGTTTGGCACCAGCGCGGATAACGCCAATCAATGTGGCGATGAAGGTGTTGGTAGGTAAGATTACTTCGTCACCAGTACCAATGCCACAGGCTTCTAATCCGAGAGCGATCGCATCTGTTCCCGAAGCTACCCCAATACCATAAGATACTCCGCTGTGTGACGCAAACGCCGCCTCAAACTCAGCTACAGCCTTACCTAGTATAAAATCTCCCCGCTGGATTACACCCCGCACTGCCTCTTCCATCTGAGTTTGAATTGGCTGGTGCTGAAGCTGAAGATCCACAAAGGGAATTGTTGTAGTCGTCATGTTCATGGCGTTGGGGAATTAATGTTAGGGGTAGTTCTAGAAACAATTTTCCTGAAGATCCCTGATAATCTGCCATACTAATGCGTTTGGCTGTATCTATAGCGCTTGTTGAGCGGAAGGCTTACTTTTTTAGAGTAAGTTTGTTACTGTTTGCTCAGCTAAATACCAGTTTAAGCGATACTCTTACTTCATAAATGAAGATAAAGTAAAGCTTTTTACATTGACAAGATTAACCAATTAGGCATTAAATTATCTCAACTAACTTTAATCAATATTTATTTTCGAGGTATTTAAAGATATTTTCCAAATATAAAAAGGGCTAATTAGACTATTAATAAGAAGCTCCATCTGACAAGCTGCTATAATATCGTTTTTTATGGCCATTTTGTATTTTATTGAATGGAATAATATTTTACGAATATCGTTCAGCATATAGGCAAAAAAAGCTAGAGGTCTTTGCCAAGGTTTAACGCTGAGCATCCGAGTCCGGTGGCGACTCAAACCAATGCCGCGACATAGTTTGATGAGATATTCTTTCTCTAAACGCCAGTGAGGTATGCGATGGTAAAGACACATTTGGGGGTTATACCAAATTTCCCATCCAGCTTGTTGAATATGTAACAGCGCTTCCAAATCTTCTCCGGCAAGCATACTATCTCCAATTCGCCCATGAAGAATAAACTCCTGGGGAACATTTTCCAGCCAAGCTTGGCGACGTACAACTAATCCAGCCCCAGGCGGCAATAACTTTTTGTGTGGTTCGTATAGCAGAGCATTTGCACCTCTGTCGGTTACTGCCAGTAGTGGCGCAATTCTCTCAAAGTTTTCTGGGGGTGTAATTTCAAATTCGCCATAAATGCGACTGCCATAACCTCCAACTTTCGGGCGATCGCGCCCAAAATTGTAGGCTCCCCAAACCCATGTCGGTGTCGGTAAGTTATCGTCATCCAAAAACCCAACAAATGTGCCTTTGGCTTCTTGAATTGCACGTTGGCGGGCAAAAGCTAATCCTTGGCGGGGTTCAAAACAATACTTCAAAGGATAAACTTTAGACCAGTTGGCTTGGTAGTCTTGAACGACTTTTGCTGTATTGTCAGTGCTGTTATTGTCAATTACCAGAATTTCCCAGACAAAGTTCTGGGTGTGAGATTGCGATCGCAATCTGTCCAGAACTTCCGGTAAGCGAGTTTCCCCGTTATAGGTCGGGATGGCGACTGTAAAATCAACTAACATCCTCTTTAAGAAAATCTCATATAAGGGGTCTTCCTTCAGAGGTATGACATCCCTCTGCTGGGTGATGCTCCTCTATGTCTCTAAGTATGCCCGAAAAGAATGATTAAAGTAGCAACCCGATGAGTAAAAATCTAGCAGTGCAAATTGCCAACATTGTAGACAATTGCTGCCCCCCGCTTAGGAAACCGCAGTAACTTAAAACAAATCTTAAATATCTTTAGACAGCACTTGTCAATTTTAAAGATCAATCGCGATCGCCATCGGTCGCAAATCGGCCCTCGAAATGTGGCTGGGCGGTTGAAGGAAATTGATGCCACGATTAAACTGAGTCTTGGTACTCACCTAGAGGCGTTAGGTAAGCTTAGGGTGTGCTTCGGGCGCGACACGTTTAACCGAGTGTAACTGGACTGATGGCGGCGGAAATTCCAGATGGCGATCGCCAGAACTGCACAAGCGATCGCAGTACGATTCATCACAATCCCTCTATGGCAACTTATGGCGAGATAATCGCACCGTTAAACTCAGTAAAGCGGGCAGCATCAGCTAATCATCTGGGTGAGGGTGTCTGTTTAAAACCCTAAAACTAAACCATGAGAATTCAGGTGGAAACGACTGTAAATAGTATTCTCTCCGTTTTGCAGCTTCCGATGCAGCAGGTAGAGGAAATTGTTGCCCTTGCACATAGGATTCTAGAAAATAATTTGCTTCCTCAGCAATTTAACCTACAGCCTAAGCGAATTGTTGGCTTAATCTTTGAACAGCCTAGCCATCGAACTAAAAATTCCTTTTCTTCAGCAGCTATGTGGCTGGGTGCCAACATTCTTGATTTATCCGACAGCTACAGAGATAGCCGCTTAAGGGGTGAATCTCTCAGTGATTTTTGCCATACAGCTGAATGTTATGTCGATTGTTTAGTGGTTCGTTCTTCTAACTCGGAATTAATTACCCAAATCAACGAACTGGTAAAAATTCCGGTGATTAATGCTGGAAATGGTCATAACGAACATCCAACTCAGGCTATAGCAGATTTTTCCGTAATCCAGAAGAATTGTCCTGACCTCAAAAATTTAAAAATATCTTTGATTGGTTGCTTACAAACAAGCCGTTGTGCTAATTCACTTGCTTTATTGTTAGCACCATTGCAACCTAGAATTTTGATGATTTGTCCGAGTGAGTTAGCACTGAAGCAAGAATATCAATCGATTGTCCAAAATCGCGGTGCTACATTTCAGCACAGCCTGAGCCTGTCAGATGCACTAAATGATGACGTACTATATTTTACTGGAGGTACATTCTTAGAAGATTTCGCCGATATTTCAGAATATGAACGCTATCATCAATGGTTTACCTTTCCCTTGGCATTTCTCAAGGATTTGTCACCCCAAGCAACGATCCTTCACCCTTTACCTCGTGGGTTTGAGTTGTCAACTGATGTAGATAATGACAGGCGAGTAGGCATATTCGATCAGGTACGCCACGGGCTTGCGGTTCGCAAAGCGATTCTTGCTAGTTTGCTGGGTGCGATGCCATAAAAAAATAGCATTGAAGAGAATTGAATTGCGTGATTTGGATGGCTCACCAGCGCGCCCTTAAGCACTTCACCAAACTTTATTCAAATTCAACTCAAATCCTGGCAACACATCCTCGCCAGATACAGCTGTGGGAGACTGCAACACTTCTACATCTTGCCCTGGACGGTAAATTTCCACTTGTTTAGTTTTCGGGTCAATCAGCCATCCTAAGCGAACGCCGTTGTCAATATATTCCTGCATCTTTTCTTGCAGCTTTTTGAGGGAATCACTACTAGAGCGCAATTCCACCACAAAATCAGGGGAAAGGTGGGAAAACTGTCGCTGCTCCTCTTCAGTCAGAGCTTCCCACCGCTCATTACTCACCCAACTGGCATCCGGCGACTTGACAGCTCCATTAGGCAGGGTAAACCCGGTTGAGGACTCAAAAGTTACACCCAAGCCCGTCTGTCGATTCCACAGCCAAAGTTCGCCATAAAGGTCGCCGTTCCGCTTGCCTGTCCAGGGAGTTGTTGGGGGCATGAAAATGACTTCTCCAGTAGCTGCGCGTTCCATTCGCAAGTCTTGATTCGCTTGACAAAGTTCAACAAACCCCTCAGATGTCAGGTGGGGAATATTCAGCGTGATGGCGTTCATAGGCTTTCCGAGTTATGCCTGAGTCTGTGAACTAAATTATAAAGGTTGCACAATTTCAGATGACAGTCTCGCCAGGGAGATGCGATCGCATTTTCACTTCATTCATCAAGCAAAAGTGCGATCGCGCTTTGAATTTTTGAACCGTTCTTTAGACGCAAAGGACAAGGAAGAAAGAAAAAAGATGCGCGATCGCGCATCTTCACTTATTTCAATCCCTGATAGGGATTTGTGCTTACCCAGACATTTATCCGGTAATTTGTTCACCCTTCTATTAGACATACAGTTTAAATAGAAGGGCTTAAGAGAGCCAATAGCGATTATAGGAAGCATATTTCAATCCCTGATAGGGATTTGTGCTTGCCTAGACAGTTCTAGGCTAATCTGTTTGCTCTCTATGCAAAATTATAGTGTATGACAGCGCCAAATAGATACGTTATGCTACCTATTATCCACAAGTCAGTAACGATGCTAAAATTATCTATAAACCAATTACTAAGGTGTATGTACAAACAACAAGCGTCACCTGAACTGGCATTCAGATGACGCTAATTAGTAAGCCCGAATCTTGAAACGGCGGCCCTGGCAGGCATCAAGCCGTTTGAGAATCCAATTTTTTTTGTTTTGAAATCCACATGGTGTATTAAACCAAGGAGGAATTCTCATGCCTAAAAATTATACTCCAAAAACGCAAAGTAAAGAACTCACAGAGGAATATCGGAAGTTCCTCTCTGTTCAGGAAGACTTTCTGGGTTGTCTGCTTGACCAAATTGAAGCGCTGAATAAGAGGCTTACCACCTTAGAATATTTACACGCTGAACAGGAAAATCGTAAAGATAAGAGTCGTGGATGGGAGTACGAGCCTGATTACTATGATGATGACTGTTGTTCAAAAGTAGACTCGTTAGAACGTGAATATGCCGAAGAGAGACGAGGAAGCTGATAAAAAGCGCGATCGCATCTGTAACTTATCCTTGAGGAATTCAGTGTGATCGCGTTTTTAATGACCTAGCAGTTTATCTCGCAGATGCTTGATGCGATCGCGATATTTCGCCGCTTCCTCAAATTGCAAATTTTTCGCCGCATCTTTCATCTGTGCTTCCAGTTGAGTAATCAACTCTGGAATATTCTCTAAAGGCAAATCGTCCGCCTGTTCGTAGATTTCTTCCAACTGTTGAGAATTCAGCCGCCGCGAAACATCTAGGTAAGCCAGAATTGAGTTATTGACTTTTTTGATAATCGGTTGGGGTGTAATATTGTGCATTCGATTGTACGCACTCTGAATTCCCCGCCGCCGATCGGTTTCGTCAATGGCTTTCATCATGCTATCAGTGAAATTATCAGCATAAAGAATAGCTTGACCCCGGACGTGACGCGCCGCACGTCCAATAGTTTGAATAAGCGATCGCTCTGCGCGTAAGAAACCCTCTTTATCAGCATCCAAAATCGCTACCAGAGAGACTTCTGGCAAATCCAAACCCTCTCGCAGCAAGTTAACCCCAATCAGCACATCAAACTTACCCTCTCGCAAATCCTGCAAGATTTCGATCCGCTCAATTGAGTTAATCTCCGAGTGCAAATATCTTACCCGAATCCCCCGATCTTGCAGATACTCGGTTAAATCCTCCGCCATGCGCTTAGTTAAAGTGGTGACTAGCACCCGTTCGTGCTTGTCAATCCGATCTTTAATCTCACCCAGCAAATCGTCAATTTGTCCTTCCGTTGGACGCACAAAAATTTCTGGATCGAGTACGCCAGTAGGACGGATCACCTGTTGTACGATTCGATCCTCTGACTGTTCCATCTCCCAGTTACCGGGAGTCGCAGAAACAAAAATACACTGATTCATCTTCTCCCAAAACTCCTCCGACTTCAGAGGACGGTTATCAGCAGCGCTGGGGAGGCGAAAACCATGCTCAATCAGCACCTTTTTTCGTGCTTGGTCGCCATTGTACATCCCCCGGATTTGCGGGACGCTGACGTGAGATTCATCCACCACCAACAGCCAATCTTTGGGAAAATAATCAATCAAGGACTCTGGCGGTTCTCCCGCATGACGACCTGCTAAATGTCGGGAGTAGTTCTCAACGCCGTTGCAATATCCTACTTCCCGCAACATTTCCAAATCGTAGCGAGTGCGCTGATCTAGTCGTTGCGCCTCTAGTAATTTCCCTGCTTTTTCTAATTCTTCCAGCCGATCCTTGAGTTCTTGTTCAATATCGTTGCAAGCGGCTTCGAGTCTGTCTTCTGGGGTGACAAAGTGACGCGCTGGGTATACATTCAAAGCATCCATGCTTTGAAGAATTTCGCCTGTCACCGGGTCAACGTAGCGAATCGCATCAATCTCATCCCCAAAAAATTCTACCCGGATAATTCGGTCTTCGTAAGCGGGGCCAATTTCCAAGACATCACCCCGAACGCGGAAACGTCCTCGTCCTATTTCCATGTCGTTGCGACTGTATTGCACTGAGGCTAAGTCTCGCAACAACTCGCGTTGATTGACTTCCATTCCCATTTTTAGGGGAATCGCGGCTTTCAGGTATTCCGAGGGAATCCCCAAACCGTAAATACAGCTGATGGAAGCAACGACGATAACATCTCGGCGTTCAAAAAGCGATCGCGTCGCCGAATGTCGCAGCATATCAATCTCGTCGTTGATGGCTGCACTTTTCTCTATATATGTGTCGGTGACAGGAATATACGCTTCCGGCTGATAGTAGTCGTAGTAACTGACGAAATACTCCACCGCGTTATGGGGAAAGAATTCCCGCAACTCATTACACAGTTGTGCGGCTAAGGTTTTGTTGTGCGCCAGAACTAGCGTCGGCTTGGCTACTTTGTCAATAACCGCTGCTACTGAGAATGTTTTTCCGGTTCCCGTCGCTCCCAGTAGGGTTTGGAAGCGATCGCCTCTTTGTACGCCTTGAGTCAGTTGCGCGATCGCTTGCGGCTGATCGCCTGTCGGTTTAAAGGGAGCTTCCAGACAAAATTGCGCCATACAGCGTTAAAAAATCACTTTTTGTGCAAAAGGAGTCTTAGCGATCGCTAGACACCACTCTCTTATGGTAGCTATTTGCTCAGCCGATGCCGGGAAGTGGAAGGGACTGGGGATTAGGGACTGGGGACTGGGGATTGGGAAAAAGTCTTACTTTCTCACCAATTCCTCATCCTCAGTCCCTTTTTAATAATTTTTTACCATTGATATTTTCTATATACAACCATCAAAATATCTATAGTTCTCTATGTTTTTTTAAATTACACTCAGATTAACAGGATGAATCCAAACTTCGGAATTTTTCTACATTATTAGCGCAGTCACTTAACAATTGAGAGGCGTGAAATTATGACCATTACCAGCACTGCTAAAGTAAAAAATCCTACCCAAGCTAAGATTGCCAATCCTAAACTTAACCCAGAAACCACAGTTCAAGTCGATAATGTTAAAATTCAGGAAAGCCAAAATCTGAATAGAGACAATAAGACGAAAGTCATTCCTTTACCCACGCCAGCCGAATCCTCAGATTCCAATCACCTAGCAATTCCAGGGAACTTTCAGATTTCTGACACAATTAATCTGGCGGGTATTCGTCCAATTGCTTCCAGCGATTTGCGAGTTCTTGAAACAGTCAATATGGCGGGAGTTCGTCCAATTGCGTCAAGTAACCTGCAAGTTTCTGAAACCCTCTCCTTAATGGGACGTCCAATTACCTCCAGTGAACTAAAAGTTTCTGAAACCATTTTAATGTCTGGTCTTCGTCCAATCGCTTCAAACTATAGCGAGGATGACATTCTTATTGGTTATCTGGATTAAACCAGAAAGTAATAGTTACCTCTTTAGAAACCCGGTTTGCTAAAGAAACCGGGTTTTTAATATCTACAATTGAATCATTATGCGGACGCTGCTGTGTGAGGAGTGAGCCGACATCTATCTTGGGAAATATCAATTAATCAGTCTTTAAGCATATATAAAGAGTAAGAAATATTGATCCCCACCTAGTATGCCTGACGACAGAAGGCTATGTAAAAAATTTCAGATACATTTAATACATAAGCAAAAAGATAGCGGTGAAAAACTCAACGCATCTTCAAAATAAAAGCTGTAAAAAAATAGGGAGAAGGAAAATGAGTGTAGAAGATAGAGCAAATGCAACTGGCAAAAATATTGAAGGAAAAGCCCAAGAAGCACTAGGCAATCTTACAGGCGATCCAGAAGATAAAGCCGAAGGTAAAGCTAAGCAAGCTGAGGCTGAAGTTCGCCACACTGGGGAAGACCTCAAAGATAAAGCTAAAGATCTGATCGATCGGGCGTAAGTCCTACTGATGCAGGGTTTAGGTAGCTGCAAGGTTATCTAAACCCTGTAACAAGATTACTGCCAAGAAAACAACCGATAATTCTTTTAAAAACGCCATTTTTTTGAGGACAAGCCTATGAATTTATTTCAAAAAAGCCGAAAATTTTTGACTGCATTAGCATTGGTATTGGTTCTTACCATTACCACCTCTTGTGCTAGTGCAACTCAGGCTAAACAACCTACTTTACCATCTGCTGCTAATAGCCAAGGCAGTTATCAACTGTTAGAACGCGGTAGCACAGCAGCAGGTCAAGATTTCGGGAATTGGGTTGTGCAGACTGCGAAAGGATTGGTTAATGATGCTTACGTGCGCGATAACAACAAATTAGGGGTTGTAATTTCGCCGCAAGTCCGTCCAAATGAAGTTAAGGATTTATCCAAGTCTTTAGTTCAAGGATTCCACAAGAATTTCCCAAACCAGGATTTAACTGTTTTGATGTATGCACCTGATAAGAAACTGATTTTGACGGCGAAGTATGACGTTCAGTCAAAGCAGATTCAGTATCAAGGCGCATAGTCTAACAGGACATCAAAAACCATCCTTAGAGACGCTATAAATCGCGTCTCAACTCAAAATTTAATAAGTTTTTTCGTGATTGAACCAGGAGATAACAAAAATGACCAGCAGCGAACAATATAAGCGTCAAGTCATGAACGATTTAGCTGGGGGTAACAGCGAATCTCTTGAAGATGCTCCTAGCGATCCGACAAAGGATTATCAAAGTTTTGATGATTTTGCTCAGCGTTCCTCAAGAGATGAGCGTCGTCAATTGTTCGGACGTTCCCTGCATCCAAACAGCATTCCACCAGCGCAGATGGAACCGGAATTGCAAAAAGCGATCGCGCAAATTAAACCCAACGAACGCGATGATGTAGCGAAGGAATTCTTCAAGCATTTGAAGCAAAGGGGATTAAGCGATCGCCAACTTGAGCAACAGTTGGGACTCTCTACCCATAACCCCAAGCACATGACTGCTGATGATGTCAGCAAACTGGCTTCCTTTACCTATCACAGCCACCCCGACATCTTCCAAGAAGTGTTAGCAGATCAGCCTGCGGTTGTCAAGTTTTTGAGCAATCCAATGGTTGCAGCCGTCTTTGGTATTGTGGCTGCTAAGTGGCTAAGCGATCGCAAGCACTAAAGCGATCTAAAACTCAATTATAACGTTGGTTGTTGAAACTTAGGCGATCCGAAAGCGATCGCCTTTTTTTGTTTATTATAAATCTTTCATAGTGCCAGTTTAATCTCAGAAGATTCTCCCAAAGCTTCATTTACTACAATCAACTTTCCCTGATTATCGGCTCCTAATTGTTGATTTGCATTAAGTAGTTCAATTCCATAAATAGTGCCGTCTGGCGCTATATCAACATTCATTTCCTCACTTACCTGGATGGTTTCTACCTGTACTGTTTTTTCTTGTAGGTAGATATAAGCAACGTTGTATCTTGGATCGTAAGTAAGTTTCATAAAATAACGCAAGTTGTTAGTTCTAAATATAGACAGTTTTATTCCTCCTAACCCTTTGAAAAAGCGATGCTGGAACTCGGAGGGAACCTCCTTTGTTAGGAAGCATCAAGACGGTGGGAAGATTCAAAATCCCCCTTTTTAAGGGTAGGGCTGTTTTATTCTGCCCTCACCCGCCAGGGACTTAAGTCCCTGGCTAATAGCCCAAGTCGTCTCAAGACGACTATAAAGAGTATATTTGAGTCGTCTTCAGACGACTTTCGCTATGAGACAGCGATTTCAATCGCTGGCGGATTTTCTGGGAATGAAACAGTCCTACCTTTTTAAGGGGGATGCCAGGAGGATCGAAAAGGTATGAGCGCATCACTAGCAACTTAGGTTAGATTATTATGCCTTACACACTTAACCCACAATCTCAACCCCAACTTAAAACAAGCTCTTTTCTCCTTCTTTTATCTTCCTCAATCCCGCCGCCAAATCTTGAAAGTATCGTCTTCACTACCACTAGCGACTAGCTGCCCATCCGGGCTAAAGGCGACGGAATAAACCAGGTTGGAATGACCAGTGAAAGTGCAAATTTCCTTGCCCGTACTCACTTGCCAGAGTTTGATAGTCTTATCCGCACTGCCACTGGCGAGTAGCTGCCCATCCGGGCTAAAAGCAACGGAACTAACCGAGCCGGAATGACCTGAGAGAGTGCGGATTTCTTTACCTGTACCCGGTTGCCAGAGTTTGATAGTCTTGTCCGCACTGCCACTGGCGAGTAGCTGCCCATCCGGGCTAAAGGCAACGGAATAAATCCATCTGGAATGACCCGTGAGAGTGCGGATTTGTTTGCCCGTAACCGGTTGCCAGAGTTTGATAGTCTCGTCCTGACTGCCACTAGCGAGTAGGTGCCCATCCGGGCTAAAGGCAACGCAATTAAACCAGCTGAAATCACGAGAAAACCACCTACCTAAAGTGCGGATTTCATTACCCGTACCCGGTTGCCAAAGTTTGATAGTCCTGGCCAAACTGCAAGTGCCACTAGCCAGTATCTGCCCATCCGGACTAAAGGCGACGGAACTAACCCTGATGAAATGACCTGTGAGAGTGTGGATTTCTTTACCCGTACTCGGTTGCCACAGTTTGATAGTCTCGTCCTGACTGCCACTAGCGAGTAGCTGCCCATCCGGGCTAAAGGCGACGGAACGAACCCATTTGGAATGACCTTTGAGGGTCTGTACGCATCGCCAAGTCTGAGGAACAACTACAGCAGGTATTGAGGGGGTTGGATTATGTATTTGCGGTGTGGGATTTGCTGATACCAGAGGAACCGCTGTAACAGGTGTTGCGGATTTTGGTTGGGGTGTTGTTGGTGGTGTAGAGGATTGTTTCCCTAAACCCGCCCTTACATTGTATCCCAACAAATCTAACCACTCCTGCACCGACTGAGGGCGATATTTTTGATTCAGCGCCATTCCCCGCATAATTGCCTCATTTACTCGGTCGCTGATGTTAGGATTTAAGCGTTGCGGTGGTGCCAAAGGAATATTTTGCCATCTCGCAGGCGCAGGCATTGGCACCTCTACAGTCAGCAAAGTGTACAATGTAGCGGCTAGGGCGTAGACATCAATATATTCTCCCCGTTCTGCATCGGGGATATATTGCTCAGGTGGAGCATAACCAGGAGTAAGATTTGCTGTATGCCTCTGGATAGCGTTCGGGATAAATTCTCTGGCAATGCCAAAATCAATCAGCACGGCTTCTGATTTGCCAGCGCGTAACATTATGTTATTAGGCTTGAGATCCCGATGCAGCAAGCCTCGTTCGTGAATCTCTGTCAAAGCGTCGCCAATTTGCCGGATGTATTGCAGCGCTTCCGCTTCCGATAGTACCCCCATTCGGAAGACTCGCTGCGCTAAGTCTTCGCCTTCGATGTATTCCATCGCCATGCAAGGCAGGTTTCCCTCATCGAAGACATTTTCTATCTGCACAACATGAGGGTGACGACACAAAGCCAGCCGCAGCCCTTCATCCCGGAAATCTTGCCGTAATTTGGCTTGCTGTGGTATCCAAGCCGGATGATTGAGAATTTGTTCTCTCAGGGTTTTAATCACCCGCAAGTCACCGCGTTTATTTTTGGCGAGATAGGTAATGCCGATACCGCCTTCGCCTAGCGTCTTTTCGATAATATAGCGATCGCCAAACAATGCTTGCCCAGTCGTCCAAACCATCTTTCACGATTGCCAAGTGCTGGTACTTATTCTGGCACGGTATCAATATAGCGACGTGCTAAAACATTTGTACATCCCCCATCTAACAACAAAAAAAGCCTGCGTAGGCAGGCTTCGTTCGCGTAGCCGCACCCTTCGAGGGTGCAGGCATTATTAATTAAATTAAACCTTAGCCAACTCAGGAGTCGGACGCTTACTATTACGAATACCTTCAATTGCTTCAGCGTAATCCTTCGCCTTAAACACAGCAGAACCCGCCACAATTGCATTAGCGCCAGCTTCCAAAACCTGCCAAGTATTGTTACCCTTCAAACCCCCATCCACTTCAATCCAGGGATCTAAACCGCGTTCATCGCACATCTGGCGCAGCTTCCGGATTTTCGGCACCATCTCTGGGATAAAACTTTGACCGCCGAAACCGGGGTTAACGCTCATAATTAATACCAGATCGCAAAGCTCCAGCACATACTCAATCAAATCCAAAGGAGTAGAAGGATTGAGAACGACACCAGCCTTTTTGCCCAGTTCCTTAATTTGTCCTAGAGTCCGGTGCAGATGCGGTGAGGCGTTGTGTTCCGCATGAACGTAGATATGATCGGCCCCCGCCTTAGCAAAATCTGCGACATACTTTTCTGGTTCCACGATCATCAGGTGGACATCCAGCGGCTTTTGTGTAACAGGACGAATAGCTTCTACAATCAGCGGGCCAATGGTGATATTGGGGACAAAGCGACCATCCATCACATCAATGTGAATCCAATCTGCACCAGCGGCATCTACCGCCCGGATTTCCTCTCCCAGCCTGCTGAAATCAGCTGATAGGATTGATGGAGCTACAACAATCGGCTTCTGGCTCATGGCTATTAATACTCTTTTGCGTCCTTGGGTTGTAATAAGTTTAACAAAAGATGTCGCAAGTCTTAAAAAATTGTGAAGTAATGCAATGCGTAATTTTATAGATTAGAACGCAGATTCAGAACCTCCCTTTTTAAGGGGGGCAGGGGGGATCAAAACCTAAGTTCCATCACGTTATATCCCCTCACATCAGAACCCCCTTTTTTAGGGGGCAGGGGGGATCAAAACCTAAGTTCCATCACGTTTTTACAGATTAGAACTCCCCATAAATTAGGGTTGGGGGATCAAAAGCTGAGTTCCATAACGTATTGATCCCCCCAACCCCCCTTTTTAAGGAGGGCTAAGAAAAAATTGTACCGAAGCGTAAGTATCAATCAACCCTTCACACATTTATTGGAGAAGCTTCCTTGACGCAGCAGCAAATTGTCAAAAAACTGGCATGGCTTGTTTGGGGAATCAGTATTCCACTGATTACTGCACCTTCCTCACTGGCTAAAGATACGTCATCACTCGGAGAATCTGGCATTGATGTTCGCAAGCTGCACGCCCCTCCTTATAATTTATTGGGTCGAAAGATTGCTATTGGTCAGGTAGAAATTGGCAGACCGGGGCAATTTGGGTTAGATAAAACTGCGTCCAAGAAGCGAACTTTCTCCCTAATGCGAGTGTTTTATCGCGATACCCCAGCTAAAGCTGATAGCAATGTCGATGCTCATGCGGCAATGGTAGCGGGTGTGATGATTAGCTCAGATAAAGCATTACCGGGAGTGGCCCCGGAGGCACGACTATATTCTTCTGCTGTTGGCTCACCCCAGAAAGCAGGACAACCGGAGGAGTGTTTATCTGCTCAACACGTAGCAGTGCAAAATGGGGGCGATGTCCGAGCGATTAATTTTAGTTTTGGCGAATCTTTGGAACGAGACTCGCGAACCGATCCGGTTTTGGATGGAAATGCTTTGTTAACACAATGTATTGACTGGTCTTCGCGGGTTCACGATGTGATTTATGTAGTTGCTGGTAATCAAGGGAACGGCGGCATTCCCATTCCCACTGACAATTTTAATGGTGTGAATATTGCTTACACAACGCGCCGCCAGGATGTTTTTACTAAAGTGGACTTTGCCAATTTGAGTGCTGCACCCGTTGGTATTGGCAGGCGTTTGATTAACCGCGAAATTAATGTCGGGCCGCGCCGTTCGATTAATTTAGCAGCACCGGGGAGCAATATTGATTTATTGAATCTGGAAGGAAAGGTTGATAGTGTCACGGGGACGAGTTTTGCCGCTCCCCATGTTACAGCGTCTGTGGCTTTGCTACAAGAATATGGCGATCGCCAGCTGCGAGCAAAACAGTCTAACTGGAGTCTAGATTCCCGCCGCCACGAAGTGATGAAAGCGGTGCTGTTGAACTCGGCGGAGAAAATCAAAGATAATGGCGATCGCTTACGCTTGGGAATGAGCCGCGATATCTTGACCAAAGATAACCGCAACTGGTTAGAATCTGATGCCTACAAAGACCAAAAAATCCCGTTAGATTTCCAAATGGGTACGGGACAATTGAATACTTTTCGAGCTTATCAGCAATTTAGTCCCGGTCAGTGGAAACCGGATGCTGCACTCCCGCCGATAGGTTGGGATTACCGGACTGTAAAAGAGTCATCATTTCAAGATTATGTGTTAGAGCAACCGCTGCAAGAACGCAGTTTTGTCTCGGTTACGCTTGCTTGGGATCGCCTGGTGGAGTTGCAAGATAAAAATAAGAACCAGCGGTATGATGTTGGGGAAAGTTTTAGCGATCGCGGTTTAAACAACCTTGACATTTACTTGATGCGCGTCGAAGACGATGACATCAGCAAAAGTATCTGGTCTTCACAAAGCGATGTTGACAGTGTAGAACACATTTTTCACGAAATTCCCGCCACTGGTCGCTACAAAATCCGCGTCCAGTATCGTCAGAAAGTTAATGAAGATACCCAGCCTTACGCTTTGGCTTGGTGGACTGTGCCGAAAAAATAAAAAGGACAAATTGCGCTCAGTCTAAATGGCGCTACGCAAAAAAAAGCCCGGATGGTGTGCGGATTTTATTATAGTCCGCGCACCATCCGGACTTCGTTGGTGTAGCCGCGTCCAATCGCCGGGTAATAATGCTTGGTATGTGTAGCCGCAATTTTTAATCGCCGGGTAATAATGCTTCTCAATCAGTTACTAAAACGGTAACAGATGGAACGTTTGTGTTTCTTCCCCGTCATTCTAGATATAAAGAATGTTATGGCAAAAAAGCAACAAAATGAATCCGCAAATATTCAATCAAGTAAAAGCGATCGCATCTGCAAGTATCATCGTTTTGGGTTTAGTTGGATGGTCAACACTCAAAAATCCTAATATAGCGATCGCTCGTCCCAATCAAGTGCAGGCACAGGTGTCTAAGAATAGTTCTATAGATCAAAAGCTGGTTGCTGCTAATACTAAATTTGGTTTCAAGCTGTTCAAGCAAATTCTGAAAAAAGACAGCGGTAAGAACGTTTTTATTTCGCCTTCTAGTGTAGCGATCGCTCTCGCCATGACCTATAACGGTGCCAGCGGCAAAACTCAACAAGCAATGGCGAACACCCTGGAAATCCAAGGAATGAGTTTACAGGAAGTAAACAGCTCCAATGAAGCTTTAAAAGCAATCCTAGAAAATCCAGACCCCCAAGTACAATTGACTATCGCCAACTCCCTTTGGGCAAGGCAAGGAGTTTCTTTTAATCCGGAATTTCTCCAGAGAAATCGGCAATTTTATCAAGCAAAAATTACCGATTTAGATTTTAATAACCCTGATTCCCCATCTGTTATGAATAATTGGGTAAAGGAGAATACTCGCGGCAAAATCAATCAGATTGTAAATGGTTTAAGCTCAGATCAAGTGCTTTTCTTAATTAATGCTATTTATTTTAAAGGCATCTGGACAAATGAATTTGATAAAGCAAATACAGTTAATAAACCTTTTTACTTAACAAATGGCGCTCAGAAACAACATCCAATGATGTCCCGAAACGGGAAATATCAATACTATGAGACAGACCAGTTTCAGGCAATAAGTATTCCCTATGGTCAAGAAAGACTGAGTTTTTATATATTCCTGCCAAAACAAAAGTCTAACCTGACAGCTTTATATCAACAACTCAACACTGAAAACTGGGAGCAATGGATGAACAAGTTCACAATGCGACCAGGATTTATTCAAATGCCTCGCTTCAAAATGGAGTACGAAACTTCCTTAGCAGAGTCTCTAAAAGCGTTAGGTATGGAGTCGGCTTTTGACTCAAAAGCCAATTTTACTCAAATGAGTTCTATCCCACTCCAGCTTAACCAAGTCAAGCATAAAACCTTTGTAGAAGTAAACGAAGAAGGCACCGAAGCAGCAGCAGTAACTGCCGTAGGCGTAGTGACCTCATTGGCGCGCAGGCCAGAAGAACCGTTCCGAATGATTGTAGACCGCCCGTTCTTCTCTTGCATTAGAGATAATCAAACTGGAACCGTTCTATTTATGGGGTCTATTGTGGAACCGCAATGAAAGAAATTGACTTGTTGGACAATAAAAACATCAGTAGGGACGAGCTGGAAACCCCACTCTACCAACTATTTATTTATTTGATGCCTGTGGTTGGCTTTTTCCCGGCGCTGTGGACGCTTTACCGACGGGAGGGTAATCGACAACAACAAACCGTGAGCCGACTTTCCGTGACGCTGGCTATGGCTTGGCTGATGGCATACATTTTGGTGGGTGCTGGAGTTGCCCAAACTTCCGAGTTTTTGACCTTGCGCTTATTATTTATCAATAGCCTGCTGACATCGGGTTACTTTTTAGTCAGTTTATGGTTGATGGTGCGTCTATGGCAACGTAAATCGGTGCGTCTTCCGGGTATTAGTCAAATCGCTGAGGGTGTTGTTCGCAAACGCTTATCCTAAATAGCTTTTAGCCTCATTTTGGAATCAAGCCACGTCCCTCTTTTCGTTTCCAACCAGAGACTGGGGATGAAAAAAGTAGAAGCGATCGCCTGCTTATTATTTACTTGGAATCGGGTTATTCTGGTAGCCTAAGTATCTCAAGGGGATAAATTTGAAACTCTTGCCAACCTTTGCCTGATTTATCAACAAATCGGTGGAAAAACTGCTATGAGTGTTCTAGTGCAATTTGCGTAGGAACGGTATTTTTTTTACCTAAATGTCCGCCCCCCAGATTGCTCGATTATGCGCCCCTGTATTTATGGCAGATTTGTGCTAATTTTTTAGCGTGTGTGAGGAAGTCAGTGTCAGCTCGAAAAATTCCTGAAAACCGCCCTTGGGGGCAAAAAAACGGTCAACAAAGCCCAAGAAAGCCAGCTCCCAAAGGGAATCAGGTGAGCTGGCTTTGGCTGGGGTTGGGTTTGAGTGGGGTAGCAATGTTGTCAGCGACTGCGGGAGCAATGCTTGCAGTGTCGCTTTCAAGTACGCCTTTGCTGCAAAGTCAACTGAGTCCTGATGAAGCGGCTGTATTTGATGGCGATCGCATCTCCCGCACCAGTATGCGATTACCAGAACTAACCCGCCCTGTCAATATCTTAGTTATGGGAATAAAGGTTATCTCTTCAGACCTGGATAATCCTCCCCCAGAAACCCAAAATTTGGGATATCACGCCTTAGTAAACTCTTTCGAGGGTCTGTCGGATACCATGCTGCTGTTGCGGTTTAATCCGGAGGCGCAAAAAATAGCTGTTCTCTCCATCCCACGGGATACCCGCACCTACGTGGAAGGTGTCGGCATGACCAAGATTAATGCTGCTAATGTTGAAGGGGGGCCAGCGCTGAGCGCTAAGACAGCCAGCGAACTCCTTAGCGGAGTCGGAATTGATCGCTACATCCGAATTAACGTTCAAGGGGTAGAAAAACTGGTAGATGCCTTGGGTGGTGTCACCGTTTACGTTCCCAGAGACATGAAATATCAGGATGACTCCCAGCACCTTTACATCAACTTGAAGGCAGGAAAACAACATCTCAATGGCAATCAGTTGCAGCAATTTCTGCGCTTTCGCTATGACAAGTATGGGGATATTGGTAGGATTCAGCGACAGCAAATGGTGATGAGGGCGCTGATGGAACAAGCACTCAATCCCACCACTCTCGCCCGGATGCCAAAAATTCTCTCAGTTATTCAGTCGCATATTGACACCAATTTGACTGTGGAGGAGTTGCTGGCGCTAGTTGGTTTTGGCGTGAAGACAGAACGTTCCCAGGTGCAAATGTTAATGGTTCCTGGTGATTTCAGTGGGAACGGACAGCGTGAGGTGAGTTACTGGTTGCCAAATCGCCGTCGCATTCAGACGATGATGGCGCAGCACTTCGATCAGGGTTTGGACGGCGGCGAAGCAAATGACCCTGCTTATATGCGGGTAGCGATTCAAGATAGCACTGGTAATATGAGGGCCGTCCAATCCTTGATCGAAAAGCTCCGGGAAGCTGGCTACCAGAACGTTTATGTGGACGATCCTTGGCCGGAACCGTTGCGGGTGACGCACCTAGTGGCGCAGCAAGGAGACGGCGACAGCGCTCAAGCTATCAAGCGATCGCTTGGATTCGGAGAAGTGCGCGTAGAAAGCACAGGCAACTTGGTTTCCGATATCACTATCCAGCTGGGTGAAGACTGGTTACAAAGGCAATCTCGTCGAGATTCATATTAATTAGGGAATTGCTAATGGCTAATTGCTAATGGCTTTTAACAAGCCATTAACAATTTTTCCTCGTTCCCAGGCTCAGCTTGGGAACGCAATTCTTGGAGGTGGCACCTCCAAAGCTCTAAAAATCGCAAAAGGAACAGGTGAGGCTCCAGCCTCACAATTAGCATCCCCAATTTATAAAAATTCTTTTTGTAATTGTATCGTTCCAGCTAATTTTCCTATGAATCGGCTTCCTGTAACCTTATTGAGCCTCCTCTTGATGGCATCTTCAGCGCCTCGACCTGCTCAGCTATTGGAGGTGTTTCCCCCTGAAGAATCAACACAGACTTATGTGCAGTATGTTGCTGCTGCATTGAGCTTTAAATTAGGGGAAGAGTCCGATCCTAGATCGGTGCAGCTGTTTGTTGATGGAGTAGATGTCACCACTCAATCTCAGATTGGCAACACCCGCGACTGGCCTATTAGCCACCTCGAAATAGGTTATACTCCCAATTTCTCTGAGACTGGTACTCATCGCGCCGAAGTTCGTTTTAGGACTCTAGATGGTAAAACGAAATCATATAGCTGGTCTTTCTCTATCAAGTCTCCCTAAAATTGGTTACGCTCACCCAGAGTTTATTTTTGTGAAATCCAATCCAGCAAAATCGGATTAACCAACTCTGGGGCTTCATCTTGTGGACAATGCCCGACACCTTCTATAGGAATAAACTTTTCCACTTTGGGATAATTAGCCAACTCTCGCCCCAATTCTATAGGCTCCCAAGGGTCATCCGTTCCCCAGAGCATGATCGCCGGACAAGGCAAAAGCGGCAGTAAATCTTCAGGTAGTGGCCCTTGGGAATAGCGCGTAAAGGCTACAAAAACGTCCACAGCACCCTCATCAAAGGCAGGAGCCATGAGCATATCTACCAGTTCATCTGTGACGGCTTCTGGATGCTTATAGGCTTGCAGGAGAACCTTACGCACTACCTTCGGTTTGGCAAGTTGACTAAAAAACAGTTTGCCAATCCACTTTACTGATAGCAGTTGTTGAACTATCGGTGCGCCAAAGCTGCGATACCAGGGCAGTTGAGGGCGTTTCCGGTCGTGTAGCAGTCGCAGGGAACAGTTAAGTAAAGCAATTTTTAATGCAATATCCGGATTATCCACTGCTGCTTGCATGACAACAATACAGCCGATGGAGTTACCGATTAAATAAGCCTCTCCTCCCACAACCTCGCGGCAAAAATCAGCGAGTTGCTGTCCCCAGGTTTCAAAGGTGTAGGAAATCGGATTTCCTGGTGTGGGTTTAGCTGAACCGCCAAAGCCAATTAAGTCAATAGCATAGACGCGGCACGTTTGGGCTAGGACGGGGATGTTTTTGCGCCAGTGTCCCCAAGATGCCCCAAAGCCATGCACTAGCACAACAGGCGGCCCTTGGGTTCCTTGGGTTTGGTAGCAGATGGGAAAGCCCCGCCAAGTCCAAGTTTTCGTGATGATTTTGGCTTTGGTGGGTGCGATCGCGCTAGGGTCAGAAGATAGGGTCATGGGAGGCGTATCTTTAAATTTCCATCCCCGATCGGGATTTATCGGCTTCCTTTATTTTAGTTTCTTCAACTCTTCTATGTACTTACGCACTTTTTAGCAAATAAATAAAAAAGATCCGTAAAAACTCTGATGCTATGTGTAGAAACAACTGATAATTATGCGGTGTAAGAAAGCAAAGGGGAGACAAGGTAGAGGGAACAAGACTTTTACTCTTTTGTCTTGTCCCCAATCCCCAATCCCCTAGTCCCCAATCCCCGATCCCCTAGTCCCCAATTTTTTCGCTGTGGATGCAGTTAAAGCGGGGAGTATGTCAGTATCAAGATTGGGGAATCGTTGACGCAATCTATTTTGTTGATGAATATGGTGCAAACTTCTACCTCTGTTCTGTCATTCCTCGGCTCTGATGTAGCAATTACCGATGCTGCACAGGTGGTCATTCTCCCAATCCCCTACGAGGCGACAACAAACTATCGCCGGGGATGCGAAAACGGGACAGATTCGATTCTGGAAGCTTCTCAACAAGTGGAATACTACGATGAGGAGCTAGATGCGGAAACTTGCCGAGACATTGGAATTTACACTTACGAATCTATCGCGGACACGCGCAACGGTAGCTCGGTGTCATCCAAGGCAATGCTAAAAGTCACCCGTGATACCTTGTTTAAGCTGATTGCAGATTGTAAGTTTGTCATCGGTTTGGGTGGCGAACCCAGCATTACTACTGGCATTGTGAAGGCATTCCGTAGTATTCCAATTTACGGCAGCCAAATTGGTCTATAAACTTATAGGTTATAAGGCATTGTAAATCGGCTAGTAGCTACTGCTAAGTAGCCACATTCCTTTTCTAATCTGTTGTGTTCCAATTGTTGATTCATTAAGGCTTGTGCAAATGAGTGTGATGGAAAAAACTGGCACTCCCATTGGTAGTTATGCTCCGGATTTTGAACTGCCAGGGATCGATGATAAAGTACACCATTTATCCCGCTATTTAGAGAAATATCGGGCTATAGGTGTCGTTTTCATGTGCAATCACTGCCCCTACGTGCAGTTGTATCTTGATAGGCTAATAGAGATTCAAGCCGAGTTTCAAGAGAGAGGATTTACGCTGATTGGCATCAATGCTAATGATGCTTTCCAGTATCCTGAAGACAGCTTTGAAAACATGAAAAATTTAGCAGCAGATCGGCTGAATTTCCCCTATCTGCGCGATACAACGCAGGATGTTGCTCGTTGCTTCGGAGCAACAAAAACACCGGAAGTTTACCTGATAGACAATGCAGGTATACTCCGCTACAGCGGGGGAATTGATGATAATCCCCAAGAGCCAGAAGCGGTACGGGTGCATTATTTGCGGGATGCGATCGCCTGTTTGCTGCAAGGCAATACAATTACTCCAGAGTCCACTGATGCCGTGGGTTGCTCGGTAAAGTGGCGTAATTAACACCCCGCTGCCGGATTGGTGGTAGTAGCTAACAAGAGTTAAATTTGCCGAATCATATCCCAAACTACTCCGCTACTGCTATCTTATGGTGGAGGTAATTGGAGTGAGAAAATAGTGTCTGCATGGGGATAACTTATCGACGAATTTTACTCAAGCTTTCCGGTGAAGCTTTGATGGGCAACCTGGGCTACGGAATCGATCCGATGGTGGTTCAGGAAATCGCGACCCAAGTCGCAGAAGTGGTGGCAAGTGGCGTTCAGGTAGCTATTGTCGTGGGTGGCGGCAATATCTTTCGCGGCGTGAAAGCAGCATCGGCGGGGATGGATCGGGCGACAGCAGACTACATTGGCATGATTGCCACAGTGATGAATGCGATGACCTTGCAGGACTCTCTAGAGCAAATTGGGGTGCCAACGCGAGTGCAAACCGCGATCGCTATGCAAGAAGTTGCAGAACCTTACATCCGGCGGCGTGCTATTCGCCATCTCGAAAAAGGACGGGTGGTGATTTTTGGGGCTGGATCGGGAAACCCCTTTTTCACCACCGACACCACAGCTGCCTTGCGAGCAGCGGAAATTGATGCGAATGTAATTTTTAAGGCGACTAAAGTAGACGGGATTTATGATTCTGACCCCAAGCTGAACCCGCAAGCTCATCGCTATCAGAGCATTACCTACGGACACGTTTTAGCTAACGATCTGCGGGTGATGGATAGTACAGCGATCGCCTTATGTAAAGAAAACAATATCCCGATTATGGTGTTTGATTTATCGGTTCCGGGAAATATTCGCCGAGCCGTTATGGGAGAATCTGTCGGAACAATTGTCGGAGGTTTTTGTGAAGTTATCTGACGCTGAAAGCAACATGAAAAAGGCAGTTGAATCAACTCAACGGTCTTTTAATACCATTCGGACGGGACGAGCCAATGCTAGTCTCCTCGACAAAGTAATTGTGGAATACTACGGTTCCCCAACTCCTATCAAATCCTTGGCAAATATTAGTACGCCGGATGCGACTACGATTACAATTCAACCTTTTGACCGTAGCAGCCTAAACTTAATTGAAAAAGCCATTTCGCTGTCGGATGTAGGCTTAACGCCAAACAACGATGGCTCCACGATTCGGCTGAATATTCCGCCATTGACAAGCGATCGCCGCAAAGAATTGGTGAAAATAGCAGCCAAGTATGCCGAAGAAGGCAAAGTCTCTATTCGCAACATCCGCCGCGATGCCGTTGACTCGATTCGCAAACAGGAAAAAAATAGTGAACTTCCCAAGGATGAAGCGCGAGATTTGCAAGAAAGCGTTCAGAAGTTGACTGACAAGTACATCGCCAGAGTTGACGAACTGCTAGCCGAAAAAGAGAAAGATATCACCACTGTTTAAAGTCATTAGTCATTAGTCATTAGTTATAGTGAAGGACTAAAGACTAAATTTAATTCGTCAAAAGTTCTAGCAAAAAACTAAGGACTAAAGACTAAAACTTATGCAGGCACAAACACTTGTCCATCTACACTCGGACGGACAAGGTAGGCAACGTGCATGGGGTAGCCTTGGGAATAAATCGCATCCACGTACCGCAGGGCAGTTTCTCGGTTCGTGCAGGCGCGTAAAATTTTCTCGTTACCGTTGGCGTATTGGATGCGTACTTCCCACATAAGTCTTGACCTCACAGTAGTAAATGCACAACTTTATCTTGTTTTTAATTTTATGAAGCTTTCATGAACCAATCCTATAAATTATATGCAATTTTGCACTCAGTGGAATTGATGAATTAATTAAAGATGGCGATCGCGTAGTCTATCGGCAAGTTTAAGAGCAATTAATCGCTTACGTAGTTGAAAACACGGAATTGATTGGGCAAATAAAAGCACAATATAATATCCAAACAGCGATCACTATGCTCAAAAGCTTGAAAGCATTAGATTGTAGGCTTTTTACTGGAACGGGGAAATTACACAAATAGCCAGTTAGCACCCAAAGCAACTAAGCTTTAAACCAGTGAGTACAAGAGTCAGGATGGGAATTCCATTGCGTGCCAATATACTCCCACGGGCTAAGCCAACCAAGTCTGCGTAGGCAGGCTAAAATTCTTAAGACCGTGCAGGCGATATTTGCTTGCCTAGCATCGGCCTTTTAGAGTGTCCGAAAGTGGGATGCACCTATGAGAATCTAAATTCTCCTTCCAGCCTCAAATTCAAGTGCGTTCAGGAGCAAAAATTAATACGATGTTTGACTGTATTATTGTCGGCGCTGGCCCAGCAGGCGGAACCGCAGCTTATCACTTAGCGAAGCGGGGACGCTCAGTTTTAGTTATAGAAAAAGAATCTCTGCCTCGATACAAACCTTGTGGAGGTGGCGTTTCGCCAGCAGTTGCCGAGTGGTTTGATTTTGACTTCTCCCCCGCCATTTCCCTGAAAGTGAACACGATTCGCTGCACATGGAATATGAAAGATCCGGTGGAAACAGAACTGAATACGCCAGAACCAATATGGATGGTGCGGCGAGACGTTTTTGACCACTTTCTTATCCAGCAGGCGCAGCAACAGGGCGCAGAACTTAGAGACAATACGGAAGTGACGGGAATTGAGTTTAAGAACGACGCTTGGCAAGTCAACACGGCAAACGGCCCGGTACAAGGTCGTTATTTAATTGCTGCCGATGGAGCCAAAGGGCCAATGGCTAAGTGGCTGGGCTTTAAAGAGCGCAAACGCCGTCTGGCTGGCGCTTTGGAGGCAGAACCAAAGGCGCAAGTAGAAAACGGTCACATCGCTCATTTTGAATTTGGGATGGTCAAAAATGGCTATATCTGGAATTTTCCCAAAGCCGACGGCTATTCTATCGGGATTGGCAACTTCCGAGGCAGCGACCCGCAAGACTTTAAGAGCCTCCTAGCTGAGTATGCCACGCTGTTTAATGTTGATGTCAAAACCAGCAAGCAGTACGGTCATCCTTTGTGCTTGTGGGACGGCGATCAAAAGCTGCATACCCAAAATGCAGTTTTAGCTGGAGAAGCTGCTTGTGTCGTCGATCCGTTTACGGCTGAGGGAATTCGTCCCTCGATGTTTAGCGGTTTGAAGGCAGCAGAAGCAATTGATAAAGCTGTGGGAGGCGATCGCAATGCTTTGGAAGGATACACCAATGCGATCGCTCAAGAATGGGGATCTGATATGGTGTGGGCGCAACGTTTAGCAGGAATTTTCTACAGAATTCCTGGTATCGCTTATAAAGTTGGTGTTAAGCGTCCCGGTGCTGCTGAAAAAATGGGTCAACTGCTATGCGGGGAAAGCCGTTACTCAGAAGTGGCTGATCGTGCCATTAAGCGACTGAGTAAGAGTATGATCCCCGGTATGGGCGG
The DNA here is from genome assembly GCF_014695505.1 of Trichocoleus sp. FACHB-90. NCBI lineage: Bacteria > Bacillati > Cyanobacteriota > Cyanophyceae > Leptolyngbyales > Trichocoleusaceae > Trichocoleus > Trichocoleus sp. FACHB-90. Next base: position 12,101 of record NZ_JACJOK010000019.1, on the reverse strand, counting down.
CTAATTTTTTTTTTGCTGTCGTATTTTTTATGGCTGATGGTTTGCTAGGAACTATCAGCCATAAACCATGAATAATTTCAATTTGTTCTTGTGTTATATTGGGGCTTTCCTCTAGAAACTCGATAGTTATGTCTTCTAGGACTGCAAATTTATCCAGGTTTGGGCTTTCGATTGCGGTAGCCGGATTCGTAGGCTTCCTGATGGTGGGTTGTGGCAACCCACAGGCTGATGCCAAAAAGTATGTAGACTCAGGAAATGCTCTTGTTGAGCAAGGCAAATTATCGGAAGCGATCACTGACTACAATAAAGCAGTCGAAATTAATCCCAAAGATGCAGAAACTTACGATAAATTGGGAACTGCTTTGGTTCAAGAAAATAAGTTACCAGAAGCTACAGAAGCTTTTAAAAAGGCTATTGAAGCAAATCCAAAAAAAATAGAATTGTATAGTAAGTTGGCCTTGATTCAAGTCAATCAAAAGAAATTAGATGAGGCATCGGCTACTTTTCAAAAAGCCCTTGAAGTTGACCCTAAAAATGCAAAAGTTTATAATAATTTAGGATTTATTCAAGTCAACCAAGGGAAAATACCTGAAGCGACTGATTCTTTCAAAAAATCTCTAGCAATTGACCCGAATAATGCCAAAACTCACAAAGACTTGGGAGTTGCTTTAGGTGTCCAAAACAATTTAAAGGAAGCAACTGCTGCTTTTAAAAAATCAATTGAACTTGACCCAAAAAGTGCGGATGCACACTACTTTTTGGGGATTGCTTTAGTCAAACAAGGAAATTTGCCTGAGGGAGTTGCGTCTCTGAAAAAGGCGACGGAAATTGAGCCTAAAGCAGCACAAGCTTACTTTAACTTAGGGTTGGCTTTAGATCAACAAGGTAAGAAATCTGAGTCAATAACAGCTATTAAAAAGGCTAGAGATTTACTCAGAGAGCAAGGCAGAACTCAGGACGCTGACAAGATCGATGAAGGATTGAAGGCGATGGGACAGAAGTAAAAAGCCTGTGAGATAAAAGGTAATAAAAACTGGAAGATAGTCTTGGGAGACTTGGGACAAAAAGGGTTGCTTTCTTTGTCCGTGTCTCCCCAATCCCCAATCCCCGATTAGCAAATGACGATTTACTTTTACAAGGTTGACGATCCCTATGGATGTTTTTCCAACTTTTCTCCTCATTGCATTCATCTGCTGGGGCAAGACTGGGCGACAGTAGAGCATTACTATCAAGCGCAAAAATTTGTTGGCACCAAGGATGAAACTTTAATTTTAGAGATTGCCAGCGCCAAGACACCAATGCAAGCAGCAACATTGGGACGCGATCGCACTCGCCACATCCGTCCTGACTGGGAAAGCCTGAAAACCGAAATTATGCGCGAAGCTGTGCTTATTAAGTTTCTCACCCATTTAGATATTCAGTCTATTTTGCTTTCTACAGGCGATCGCTTACTTGTCGAAGATTCCCAAATCGATTATTACTGGGGCTGCGGTAAAGATAAAACTGGTCAAAATCATCTAGGCAAAATTCTGATGAGCGTCCGCCAAGAAATTCGGCAACGTTTGTAAAAAAGGTTTTTTAAAATATAAATATTGCAATCTAGATTTTCTTTAAAACAAAACTAACTATTTATTTTTATCTATAATTTTCCTGTCTTCGCCAGTAATTATTGTATTTTACTTTAGACGTAGCTATCTTACAAGAACTTTATTAAAATATATTAATATTCCGTTTAATCTTAAATTTTTGATAATTTCAATAGTTTCACTAATGTGCTAAAGCGCTTTTCAGGCACAAAATAGACATATACGACCAAAAGAAAAAATTAAAAAATAATAGGCGTGGTGGATAAAGCGAATGGAACTCAGTAATAATACGCAGAATATGCCCTCAAAAATAGAACAAGAAGGGTTACTGCATCGAATCACGAACCGGATTCGGCAATCTCTAGAATTGCAAGAGATATTAATATCAACAGTTGCCGAGATCCGTTCATTTCTAGAAACCGATAGAGTCAAAGTTTATCAGTTTCATGCTGATGGTAGCGGGCAAGTTATTGCTGAGTCGATTTATAACAACCGCCTGCCGTCCCTGCTGGGGTTGAATTTTCCAGCCGATGACATTCCTCCCCACGCCCGCGAAATGTTTATCAAAGCCAGAGGGCGTTCAATTGTGGATCTTGCCACAGGGAAGATTGGGATAAGTCAACTGGATTGTCCCCAAACTGGTATTCCTTTGGAGACGCAAGGTTTTTACTATCGCGAAGTAGACCCTTGCCATATTGAATATCTCACAGCAATGGGGGTGCAGTCTTCCTTCGTGGTGCCGATTTTACAGTACGACGTACAGGCACACAAAGTACAGCCGCAACTGTGGGGATTATTAGTGTCTCACAACGCCCAAACACGTACTTTTTCCGAAAGGGAATTGCAAATTGTGCAGTTAGTGGCGGATCAAGTTTCAATTGCGATCGCGCAGTCAAATCTCCTCAGACGCGCTCGCGAACAAGCAATTATCGAAGCCAAGATTAACCGAGTAGCAACCCTGCTGCATACACTACCATCGATTGAGGTGCAACAAGCTCTCATAGAAACCGTTGCCGCCTTTAAGGGTTCCGGTGGCAGACTTTACATAGCCGCAGAAAACCCCAGCTTTGGAGGTAAACAGTTTACCTGTGGCGCTCAGCCGATGCTAGTAGGACTCAAGAAAGATTCCCTGCTCGAAGAGAGTCTTGTATGGCAGCAATACTTTAAATTACAAGATCCTGCCTGCAATAGCCCGGTAGCAATTAGGGATATATATAAAGAACCGGGGCTGCGAGTGCTAGCAGCAGCATTCCGCCCGACAAAGATTCGAGGCATGATCGTTATACCCCTGGAGTATCGTCAAGAGTTTCTTGGTTACTTAAGCGTATTTCGAGATGAAATTGAAAAGGAAACTTTGTGGGCGGGACGTTTTGATTCCGATGACCGACAGTGGCAACCCCGGAACTCGTTTGAAGCTTGGCTAGAGCTGAAAAAAGGTCAAGCTTGCGAGTGGACAAAAGAAGACATTGAACTGGCTGCTGCCTTAGGCAATCACTTCGCAATGGCAATTGAGCAGTATGAACTGTACAGGCAGGTGAAGACTCTGAATACTAACCTGGAGTGTCAGGTACAGGAGCGCACACAACAGTTGCAACAATCGTTGGATTTTGCCAAAGTCTTGAAGCAGGTTACAGATCAAATTCGTAGCACGCTCGACTTACAGACCATTCTAAAAAGCATCGTGCGAGAAGTCCGAGAATTGCTAACCACAGATCGAGTGGTGATTTACCAGTTCACCAGAGGCTACCAGGGGCAAGTGGTCGTAGAAGATGTGAAAGACAATGGCACCTCAATTCTCGGAGATATATATGACGATAAATGCTTTCCTTTAGACTACGCCTATCGGTACCAGCAGGGACGAGTTCGGGCTATTAACAACGTATTGGAGTCAGATTTAGATGCCTGTCATATAAAGTTTTTACAGAATATTCAAGTTCAAGCTAACTTAGTCGTGTCGATTAGGATGGGCGATCACCTGTGGGGACTGCTCATTGCCCATGAGTGCTTTAACACGAGGATTTGGCAGGAGGCTGAAATAGAGCTACTGCAACAGCTGGCAGATCAAGCAGCGATCGCTATTCAACAAGCCGAACTCTACCAACAAAGTCGTGCTGCTGCTGACATTGCCACCCAAAAAGCTCAACAACTAGAGCAAGCTGCCGAACAACAGGAAGCATTATTTGCGGTTGTTACCAAAATTCGAGAATCCCTTGACCTGGAGACAATTTTCAAGGCAACAACTACTGAAGTTCGACAACTGCTAGAAGCCGACCGAGTAGCTGTATTTCGCTTATATTCAGCCTCTGGTTCGGAGAATGATGAATTTGTTTCAGAAGACGTGTTGCCAGAGTTTAAGCCGGTTTTAGGGACGAAAGTTTACGATCGTCATTTTTCTGAACACTATGCTCACCTCTATCAACAAGGTCGGATTCAGATAGTTGATGACATCTACAATGCAGGCTTAAATGATTGTCATGTCAAGCTTCTAGAGCAATTCCAAGTCCGAGCTAACTTGGTAGTGCCGCTCTTGAAAGGGGAATTACTGTGGGGACTGCTATGTATCCATCAATGCTCCCAACCCCGGCACTGGGATGCCTCCGCTATTGATTTTGTCAACCAGATTGCTGCTCAACTAGGCATAGCTATACAGCAAGCTGAACTCCTAGCTCAAACCCAAGAGCAGACAGAACAACTTTCTTGTACTATCAAAGAACTACAGCAAACCCAAACTCAGCTGATTCAGACAGAAAAAATGTCAAGTTTGGGACAGCTGGTGGCGGGTGTAGCTCACGAAGTTAACAATCCGGTCAATTTCATTTACGGGAATCTGGCTCACGTTGGTGAGTACGCACAAGATTTGCTGGATCTGCTGCATCTCTACCAGCGGCGTTATCCCCATCCTGACTCTGAGATTCTCAAGCTGCAAGAGGAAATTGATTTAGAATTTCTGGCTGACGATTTACCCAAAATGCTTTCCTCGATGAAGGTTGGGGCGGATCGCATTCGGCAGCTGGTGCTGTCACTACGCAATTTTTCTCGCCTAGACCAAGCTGAAATGAAGCTGGTTGATATCCATGAGGGTCTAGACAGTACGCTGTTAATCTTGCAACATCGACTTAAGGGGAAGGGTAACGTTCCCAGTATTGAGGTTGTGAAAACCTATGGCGATTTGCCCTTAGTTGAGTGCTATGCTGGTCAGCTCAATCAAGTGTTTATGAACGTCATCAGCAATGCGATTGACGCTCTGGAAATGGGGACTCTTGATGTGGGACTGGCAGAAGAGTCTGCCCAATCAGCAATACCTACGATACAGATTAGTACCAAAGTGCGAAATGGCGATCGCGCACTCATTCAGATTTCCGATAATGGTTCCGGAATGCCAGAAGGAGTGCGATCGCAAATCTTCAATCCCTTTTTTACCACTAAGCCAGTTGGTAAGGGAACAGGTTTGGGACTATCCATCAGCTATCAAATTGTGGTGGAAAAACACGGCGGTGTCTTCCAGTGTTCTTCCCTACCAGGCAAAGGTACTCAGTTTTGGATTGAGATTCCCATCCAACAAGCAAATTAAAAATTTAGAGGGTCAGCATTTTAATAAACTGCTACCCTCTTAGGTTTTATAAACTCTGTTTGTGCAGAACCGATTAGCCCTATTCCTCAACTTATCGCGCTTCGGCAACTTCCGACAAAAGTATCAAACAAGAGGCTAATTCGCCTTTAGCTAACTCTTAGGCGCTACCTGTGAAGCCAACTTCCGGAAATTTCGCCTGAGCGTCAGCTATAGAACGGCGTTTGCCTTCGTCTTGCCAGTAATTAATTACTTCCGTGGCTTTGTTTAGAACCTCGACGCGCTCAACCTCAGAAATCCAGTGCTTGGCTTCCAGCTCATTTTTTAGCTGTTCCCAAGCATCGTTCCGAGGCCAGAAAAAGTAAGATGTTAGAGGGCTGGTGCCTTTGCCTACTACTTGGTCAACGGCTAATGCAACGTTCTCTTCCAGCCAGAGAACCTTTAAAATAAACCTCGACAATCACACCTCCAGGGAAGTCCCAGCCTTGTTGAATACTGTACAAACGACTATTCTACACCCTGGATATAGTGCATGAGCAAAAGATTATAAGGTGCGGTAAGAGTGGTAGAACAATCCAGTCCCAGTTTAGTTGTTTTTGATATTGACGGTGTAGTGCGCGATGTCGGGGGATCTTACCGCAGAGCGCTTGCTGATACGGTGGAGCATTTTACTGGCGGTGCCTACCGACCGACTCCAGAGGATATAGACAAGCTGAAGTTGGAAGGAATTTGGAATAATGATTGGGAAGCGTCGCAAGAGCTAGTTTATCGATACTTTGAGGCTCAGGGGACAAAGCAATCCCAAGAGAGCAATACCGCAACGCGATCGCAACTCCAACTCAACTACGACACTCTGGTTGCCTTTTTCCAGTCCCGGTATCGAGGGCCAGATCCGGAAAATTGGACAGGTTATATCTGCGATGAACCGCTACTCATGCAGCCAAGTTATCTAGAGGAACTGACAGCAGCAGGAATACCTTGGGGCTTTTTTAGCGGTGCTACCCGTGGTTCAGCGACTTATGTTTTGAGCAAACGCTTGGGCTTGAAGTCGCCATTGCTAATTGCGATGGAGGATGCTCCGGGAAAACCCGATCCTACAGGGCTGTTGGCAGCTGTACAACAGTTGGAACAGCAATTTTCCGTTAACCCCGACACGCCAGTTATTTATGTAGGGGATACGGTAGCTGATTTGTACACAGTAATACAAGCGCGTAAATGCGAAGCAGCTTCTAGTAAATCGCTTAAATCACAGCGGTGTTGGATTGGCGTGGGCATTTTGCCGCCACACGTTCAGAAAACCCAGGAACAAAGTGATGCCTATGCAGATGCTCTTAAGGCTGCTGGTGCTGCGGCAATTTTCAGCAATGTGCAGCAGTTAACTTCTGTGCAGATTCGGCAACTTGTAGATTCAGAACGTAGTAGTAGCGTTTAAGCATCTAATTTAGTGGGTATTCTTGGGGCTGAAAAGTTGGAAATGTAAGCTTTTCCAGCTTTTCAGCCCTGCATTTTAGCCGGGACGAGCTACTACAAATTACTGAAATTTCCAATTTTCAATTAATCACTTACTTGTAGGTAACGGTTCCTACCTCATCCTAATGGGTGAATAGTTAAGGTGAGATTAAATACACCTAACAGGGCGAAGGTGTACCTTGGCTCTCAAAACTACATTGGAAGAGTAGAAACACACCTCAAGGAACATTAATTATGCAATCTGCAAAAGAGTTTGAAGCCATGACTCCCCAAGCTGCTGCCGCTACTGCTATCCAAAAACCAGTTCTTCGCAGGGGTTCTCGCGGTTCCGCAGTGCTTGAATTGCAACAACTATTAGCACGCTGGGGATATTACGCCACTCCCTTTGATGAAGTCTTCGATGTGCCAGTAGAAAATGCCGTTAAAGCTTTCCAGCACCGCGTATTCTTAGTAGAGGATGGCATTGTTGGTGCTAAGACGTGGCAAGGTCTGTTCTCCGGCGCGCCCGTTGATATGCCTGTTCTACAGTTGGGAAGCCGTGGTGAGGCTGTCAAAACTGTTCAGAAAGTCCTACAGTTGAATTCTGATGGTATATTTGGCCCGATTACCCAGAATGCTATTAAAACTTTCCAAACTTCTCGTAACTTGGTAGCTGACGGAATTGTTGGTTCTCGCACCTGGTTCGAGTTGAGCAAGTTGCCTCACTAAGGGGATTAGGGAGTGGGGGAATTGGCGGAATTGTTTCTCCCATGTCTCCTGGTCGCCTCCAACCCAAAACTGAATATGGAACTTTTACAGGTAGCGATCGCTCTATAACTATAGGGGCGATCGCGCTTTTATTTCTGTATGAATCGGCTGTTTGTGTATCTATCTTTGGGCATAAAATCAGCACAATTTTTCCAGTACAGTTTTGCTGACCGCGTTTCCCCATGTATATTAGGAAACGACCAGAGAATTGATGTCTAACAATTCTTCCCGTTACTCGGTAATTAATTTTTATGTTCTCTGCTCAAAAAACAAAAACGATTATTAGTGTTATGGGTGTGGTTGCCACAGCGATCGCTACTGGCGTTATGATCCAACTTGGCGACATCAAGACACAAGCAGCCCCAACTGATACAGCTGTTTCAACAATTGCTGATTACTGGCGAAACGCTCAACTAGAACGCACCCTCAGAGGACATACCGATTGGGTAAACTCCGTCGTCATCACACCTGATGGGAATAATGTAGTCAGTGGCAGTTTTGACAACACAATCAGGATGTGGGATTTTTCCACAGGTCAGTTAATTCGCACCTTTAGCGGACATCCTAAACCTGTTTATGCGATCGCTATCAGCCCAAATGGGCAATTAATTGCCAGTGGTTCTCAGGACAACACAATTAAAATTTGGAATCTTGCCACTGGTGAGTTAATTCGCACCTTGAGGGGTCATGCTAGTTCAGTTTTTGGAGTTGCCTTCAGCCCCGATGGACAAACCATCGCCAGCGGCAGTAAAGACGACACAATCAAAGTTTGGAATGTTGGTACAGGCGAACAAATTTACAGTCTCACAGGGCATAGAAATTGGGTTGAAGCTGTTGCTTTCAGTCCCGATGGACAAACCCTCGCCAGTGGCTCTCAAGATAAAACCGTTAAAATTTGGAATCTTGCTACTGGTCAATTAGTTGGCAGCCTAAGCGGTCATTCAAATACAATTAATTCTGTTGCCTTCAGTCCAGATGGACAGACCATCGCCAGTGGAGCTTTTGACAAAACGATCAGAATTTGGGATCTTTCCAGACGTCGGCTGATTCGCACCGTTAGGGGGCATACAGACATGATTTATTCTGTTGCCTTCAGCCCCGATGGAAATACGCTTGCTAGTGGCTCGCAGGACAACACAATCAGAATTTGGGACTGGAAAACAGGGAGACAAATTAGCACTCTCTCAGGTGATTCAAGCTCGATTTATTCGGTAGCTATCAGTCCAGATGGAAAGTCTCTCGCCAGTGGTAGTTATGACAGAACTATTAAAATTTGGCGGACGCAGGGAATTAATTAAAAGGCAAAACTGAAGAACTATATATCGCGGTTCTGACCTTCGGCCTACCTTGGTAGGGACATGGCAATGCCCATTGGTGTCAGCTTAACGTTAGCTTGGCGGTTGTAGACGCGATAGCGGCTTCCCGTAGGGTAACCGCAGCTATACAAACAAAACCCGCCTGCGCGGGTTATAAGAATCTTGATCCGTTAGTCCGCGCAGGCGGACTTCGTTTTTGTAGCCGCGAATTCCATTCGCCAGGGCTTAAATTTACACCGATGGGCAATGCCATGTCCCTACAGATGTGTTGCACCCAACCCTTGAATCGTTGTAGTAGGCTGGCTAAGGTTCCAAGGGCCCAACCTACTAGCTTTTTATCGTTCCATATGCGCTGCTAACAACTTTTCCGCTCTTGGCTTGTAAATCAAATAGAACAATGCCTCAAGATAACGCAGCAAATCCTCCCGTTTTTCCTTAGAGGTAAAGTTCCAGAAACCATAGATTCGAGCTAGAGATAGCAGCTTGGTGGTGTGAATTTTCCACGTATAGGTGCTGTAAACTCGATCTATAGCCCGCGTAGAAACTTCATACCAGTAGTTAGGATTCTGGTCGCATTTGGAGACAAACTCCAGCATAATTTCTGCCATTTCTTCTAAGTTCGTCGGGTTAATGTAGAACCCGTTAAACTTATTCTGAATAATTTCCAACGGCCCACCAAATTGCGTGGCAAAAGTTGGTAAACCGGAAATCATTGCTTCCAAAATTGTCAAACCAAAGGCTTCAAACAAAGCTGGTTGAACAAAGACACCTTGACGATCAGCAATTACTCGGTAAATTTCACCAGAGTCTGTTTTCGAGAGGCGGACGGCTAACCAGCGAATTTTACCTTGCAAATTGTACTGTTCAATGATTTGGTAAAGCTTTTCAATTTCGTCGCGTTCTTCGTTGTCGCTGGAATCTTCAACGCGCAATTTACCTGCAACTAAAATTAGGTTGCAACGTTCTTGCAATGCTTCACTTTTACCAAAACATTCTGCTAAACCTGTGAGGTTTTTGATGCGGTCGAGACGCGCTATTGAGAAAAGAGGGCGTTTGCTGGGGTCATCAAGTTTACCAAAAGCTTGCTCTGGGTCTTCAAGGGTAAAGAGCAATTCGTCCAAGCGATCGCGATCGCTCATCACCCGATCTTCCATGCGCGAGTATGGAAAATAGTAACTCTCGTTTACCCCAGGCGGTACCACGTTGAACTTAGGACTATATAGCTCAATCCCGTTCACCACATGATACAAATCTGGCATGGTGAAACACTTGTAAGACTCATACTGTCCCACACTATCCGGCGTTCCCACAATTTCCTGATAGGTACTGCTGATGATAAAATTCGCCGCATTCATCGCAATCAAATCAGCGGTAAACTGTAGGGAAAAATGATATTTCTCATCTAAATCTTGCCAGTAAAGGTTACTGAAAAGATATTTTGATTTTTCCAGCGCGTGGGCAATGTTACATTGAGTTACTTTCAAGCGACGTGCTAACAAAAATGCAACTATGTTGCCATCAGTGTAGTTGCCAACTATCAAATCTGGCTTGCCTTGAAATTCTGCCAGCAGTTCTTTTTCTGAATCAATGGCGTAGGTTTCCAGATAAGGCCAAAACTCAAACCGGGAGATCCAGTTATTAGTCAACTTGGGATTAAATTCCCGCAAAGGCACCCGCAAAATCCAGGCATTTTCTGTGCCGTGAACTTTTTCTAAACGTTGGTTACACAGGGTGCCATCACTATTAGGAATCAGACGGCTGAGAATAATTACTTTTGCTTCTACACCCAGGACATCCAACCCAGCCAGGGTGATATCTTCTTGTAGTTGCTGTTCTAAGCTTTTAGCTTGGTCGAGGACGTAAACTACTTGTCCGCCAGTGTCCGGACGCCCCAAAACTCCTTCTTGTCCAAACCAACCATGAGCAGACACCAAGACGATCCGAAAGACCATCGGAATGCGGGAAACGAAGGCTTCTAGGGTTTGGTGATCGGGAGAGTCGATGAGTTCATCGAGGATTTCTAGAGTTTCCCGTACACGTCCGGCGGTGTTACCCCATCCGGGTTCAAAACCCAGGACTTGCAACTCATAGCGGAATTCTTCGTAAGGTTGCTCGGCTGGGCGATCGCTTACAAAGGCGATCGCTTTCTTGATCCCATCTGAGAGTTGTTGCTGCGATTTAATCCGCCCGTTGATCAGCAGTTGCAGTCCGTTGTAGGAGTGGACGCTAAGAAATTCATACAAACTCTCCAGCCATTGTTTGGGGTCTTGGAAGAGTTTGCTAGATAAATATCGGTTGAGATACTCCACCCCCTTCCCAATGTTTTTCGGGTCGCGGATTGTTGGGGTGTAGTCGTAAAACGGTTGAAAATCTAGTTCGAGGATATTGCCTTCGCTGGGATGGAAGCGGTTAACCAAGCGATCGCGCACATCCAGCAATTCCTGCACCGTCATCTGGTCTACGCTCAAATCTTCCGATAGCCGATACACTTCTTGAGAAGCAATCGTAGGACGGACAATCAGGCAAAAGTTTCCTTCCTCCTGAATAATTTCCTGGGTGTAATAAATCAGTTTTCCCAAATGGGAAGAGTGGTAAAAATGTTCCGGCTTCTGGTGCTTGGTGCAATATTCTCCAAACGCATTAACGATATCGTTACGCAGTAAGTATCGCTTTTCCTGTTGACGTAACTCGCTGATAAACTGACGGATATCACTTTTTTCATCACTGTCGAGAACGGCCTGGATCAGCTCTGACATGAAAACTCCAAATTGATGAATAGTTTTACAAGACTAAATTACATAATCCCATTGGTAGTCATCCTCCCTCTGGAGGATGGAGAGTAAGGACGTAGGCAGCACCCATATAGTTATAACACCTATCACAGAGTGTAAATTTTGCTACCAGTCCTAATACTGTTCGCATAGGGTGAGGGGGAGAGTTCCGCATACAGACTCTGGGTCATAGGGTTCGGTTAGAAGCTCAAAACACCGACGTTAGCGTAGGGAATGGAAACCACGGTTGTACGCGGGAGCATGGCGTTTGAACAACGGATGCTGTTGCTGTTTTATAAACCTGATTAGTTCGTAGAAATGGTTAAGTGATTACGAAACCCAACGAATTTATAAGTGTTGTTTAGTTTCACCTTCTTCAACCATTCCTTACTAGGGTGTAAAGGCTAAGAGCGTGTTTGAAAAGGTATTGTCTGTAACATTTCGCACTCAGAAATGCTTCTTTTTAACCCACATTCCGCACCCACAACTGTCACATAGACAGTGGCTTTAAGTGTAGAAGTGAATCATAGTTCAAATATTGAGTATAAATACTCAGTATTTATATATTAATGAGAATCAAGCTCATAATTTGCATCCAATGGCGACTCCTTATGGCAGTTTTCCCTAAATACTGGCGACCCAA
>NZ_JACJOK010000018.1:0-47049 GCF_014695505.1 Trichocoleus sp. FACHB-90 | reverse complement strand
GTTTCTGATTACTTTAGCCCGTCGTTTAGGCTGTCGCACTGTTCCCGATTGTATCCGCGATCTTGCCAATCAGGTTCACCAGGTTTTTCTCTGGCTAACATGAAACCACCCTGCCAACCCCCCTTAAAAAAGGGGGGCTTAAGAAAAAGTTGTCTTAACGTTTCCATTCCCCCAACCCCCCTTTCCAAGAGGAGCTTAAGAAAAAGTTGCATATTGCGTTAATTCTTAATTAACAGCCTCTCGCCTCTCCAGGGCGATCGCTCTTGGCTTTTGGGACGACGACCCTGTTCAGCACTCAACGCATAACTCTGGGTCAGCAACCACAGCCACAAAGCCGGATATCGGTCTTCCAGCCAAGGTTGTAGGCGCTGGATGAAGCCGGGGAACCAACCCCCCAGCAACCAGAGATATACAGCATTCAGAGTAAAGCTGAAGTAACTGCCCAGCCAACGCAGGATATCCTTTGGCCCCGCAAGTTCCCAAATCCAGGGCAGCAAAGAGGGGTTTTGCCAAGCAGCTATTAGCGCTAGGCGATTAAAGGTCAGCCAATCCACTCGGTCTTTAATAAAAGTATCTGCCACCTCTGGTGGTTCCGTCGCCAAAAGTCCAAAAAAGGTATTCAGCATCGAGTTAATCCGTTGAGGTGGCAAATAACGCCCCGTGGGAACCATCATGCCTTTGGAAAAGAGCCAGGTGACTGAGACGTTGCTTTGATAAGCGCGAATCTGGTTTAATTGACGCGCCTTCAACAAATCATGCTTTAGTGCAGTATCCAAAAGCGCCGTCAAACGTCCCAAATTGCGGACTAAAGAGCCAAAACCAGTAAATACGAGAGGAGATTGCAGAGAAGCCGCATCGCCAATGCCAATCAGTCGGTCATAGGCGACAGTGCGATCGCTACCTCCCACACTAAAATGACCCGGAATATACCCAAACGTCGGCTTTTTCCAAACCAACTTCTCCATATCGCACCGACGATACTCCGGCAAAATTGTAAAGAAGTCTTCATACATCTCTAACAAAGAGCCGGGATTATCGGGATGCACCTGATGGTAATGGAACAGATAAATAGTAATTTCCTCACCTTCCGCCGGGAATAGCTCCCAAATCAGCTGTCGTCCCCGCGAGATATCCCCGTGACTGTTCAACACATCGCCATACTGGGAATCCCAAACCCCAGGCTCAAAACCACTGGCAATGACAGCCCCCACCGTAGGACAGACACTATCAAAAGCGCGATCGCCATTCAGCTGCCACGCAATCGGTGACGCAGTACCCATCGCATCCACCAGCAACCGTCCAGCCGCTTGTCGCGGCGATTGGCTAGGTAGATGTTTCGCCGAAACTACAACTTCCTTTTTCCCAACATCAGCCCGGATAAACTCCGTCTCATCCCAGATTTCGCCCCCAGAAGCCAACAGCTTTTCCCCGCACAGTCGCAGCAGTTTCTCCGAATCCAAACCCACATTCAGCACCGTTGGCGTATGCAAAATCTGTGCTTTCAGCTTAAGCGGATTGTTACCATCGAAAAATTTGTTAAACCCGTCTACATACTCTGCTGCGATAATGCTTTCAAACTCCGCAGGGGTAAACAAACCCAAATTAATTAAACTTTGGAACTCATCGCGGGAAATATTCCACTCCCGGTTCATCCGTCCGAAAGGCAGCCTTTCCAGCAGCAGCACCCGATAGCCGAGTTTAGCCATAACAGCCGCGTGGATGACACCCAAAGCACCACCGACATAAATTAAGTCGTAGCTGGGGATTGGGGATTGGGGATTGGGGATTGGGGATTGGGGATTGGGGATTGGGGATTGGGGATTGGGGATTGGGGATTGGGGATTGGGGATTCTCCCAGTCTCCCCTGAATCTGAAAACACTACCTGACGGGCTTGCTGCGGATTGCGGACACTTTCTCGCCAACGCTGCTCCCACCAGTAGACGCGGTTAAGGTCATACTCGCCATTGGGCATTTTCTGAAAGAATCTGACTGTTTCTGGGTAATAGGGAGCCAAAGCCTCGAAGATAGATTGCTGCGACAAATCAATCTTTGGTGGTTCTGGGTACTGGTGGGGAAACTGGCGTCTCAGGCCTGAGTTGAGTTGTTGCAGGATTTGTTTTTCATTGGGGACGCGATCGCCCCAACGAAAAACCTTCAGGTAAGTCGTCCGCTGTACTGACCAAACAAATATCGAGAGTTCGGTTTGCGGAATCTTCGCCGTTTCGCTTGTATCGGTGTTGTTAGTGTTGCCACCACCCCTAAATTGCAGCCTAATACCATCGGATGTGATAATTTTCTCACCCAAAGATAGATGCTCGAATTCCTGCTGTAACCAGACACGGACGGCGGCTGTATCCGGGGTAGGAACTTCTAAGTAACAAATTTCTCTCATATTGGTGATCTCCATTAGGGAACCTCTTACTGAGGAAGACAGAGTAAACAGGTGTCAAAGTGCGCTAAACTTCCGGATACGAATTGCTTAGAATTGATTAAAAAAGTTTACACAAAGCTCATTTTCTTAATGTAAAGGGTGCAACTGTTGTACGGGCGGGAAACCGCTCTTGACGAAAGCCCTGAGCGCATGGTAGAGGAGCCAGTTTCTAGGAAGGCAAAAGACAAAAAAAAGAATTTTTTTGTTTTTTGCCACCTCCTCCCCAGTCCCTAATCCATAATTTCCCGTCCCTACGCCATGAATTATCCCATCCCAGCTAGTCCCCAAGAAATTGTCGATTTACGTCAAAAGCCTGTCGATGAAGAGTTAGTCGCAGCCGCGATCGCAGGCGTGATAAATATTGCCCGCCAAGAAGGGCAGTCTTTAGACGAGTTAACTGCCCAAGTGCTAGCAGAAGATGGTCTGCTAGATCCGGCGCAAAGAAGCTGGCTTAGTGACATTGTTGCCCAAGCCTGGGCTAGTCTATAAAAGACTGGAACGTTAAAAAATCGTGAAGGACATCATCAAGCATATCTTCTCAGCTTTGCCGCAGTGGATGAGTTCTCGGCTGTTTGGTTTGATATTTACAATTCGAGCAGCAGGGTTATTGCTTGCAGCCTTGGCGCTGTGGGGATTTGCCCAGATCGCTGACGAAGTTTTAGACAAAGAAAGCCAATTTATCGACACGGCAATTTTACTGGCTCTCCAGCGTCTGCATACGCCGCTACTAGATCAAGTAATGACAGGTATCACCTTTTTCGGCGAACCGGAGTTGCTGCTAATCATCTGTCTCGGCTTCGCGGCTTGGTTGTTGCTGCGAGGTAATCGGTCACAAGCGACAACCCTCGGAATCGCCTCTTTGGGTGCCGTTGGCTTAAATTATTTGCTCAAAGACCTATTTGCCCGCGATCGCCCGGCGCTGTGGGATCGGATCGTTGATGTCCGCTACTACAGCTTTCCCAGTGGTCATGCAATGATTTCAATGGTCGTCTACGGCGCGATCGCTTACTTGCTGATTAAAAACTTCGGCAAGTGGAGCAATTTGATTATCATCACCACAGTTGCATTGATTTTCAGCATTGGTCTGAGTCGGCTTTATCTAGGTGTCCACTGGCCCACTGATGTCTTAGCTGGGTATGCAGCAGGCATAGTGTGGTTAATGACCTGTATCTTCAGCCTGGAATTCTGGCAATATCGCCAGGTAAGCAACTCAAAGACAGTAGCGCGTAGTGAATAGGGATTGGGGATTGGGGATTGGGGATTGGGGATTAGGGAATTGGGGATTGGGGATTGGGGATTGGGGATTGGGGATTGGGGATTGGTAAAAAGTCTTACCTAGTCCCTAGTCCCCAGCCCCTAGTCCCTAGTCCCTAGTCCCCAGCCTCCAGTCCCTTTTCTCTAGTACCTTGCTCCCGAATATACTGGTTTCCATATTCTTCACCGCCTTGTTGTTGGGAGCGGATGAAACGACAGTAGCCGTTAAGAGCTTTTTCAATTTGCTCTTGGATCTGCCTAACCCAGCTTAATTGTTCTGTAGTACAGTATCCGACGCTTTCAGCAATGATGAAAGCACTTTTGGTTTCAGCCAAGGAACCACGAGCAATGTAGAGAAAACGCAAACGATCTAAGAAGTGATAGCGTCCATAGCCCTCAGCGATATTCAATACCAGGCTACAGGCTGATCGTCGCAATTGATCGCTCAAATTATAGCGTTCGCGCTCTGGCAAACTATCTGCCAACCGATAAGCTGCCTTAAGTAGCTTAAGGCTATCTTGATAAAATTCTAAAGACTCAAAACCTTTTTCTCCGATACATCCTAATCTGTAATCTTTGTTCTTCCCCAGTCCCCAGTCCCCAATCCCCAATCCCCAATCCCTAGCCCCTAGCCCGTCCAACCAGGGACGCGATCGCATTCACCAAAATATCAGGATCAATTGGTTTGGGCAGGTACATCTGAAAGCCTGCGGATAGCGCCTGTATTTTGTCTTCTTGCCTGCCATAAGCCGTCAGCGCGATCGCTTTTAACATCTCACCTTGTCCCTTCTCTTTGAGCCTAATTTGGCGAATCAAATCGTAACCATTGGCCTTTGGCATTCCAATGTCACTCACAAGTACATCAGGCTGGAATTTTTCCAAAGCTTGCAAAGCTTCATCCACAGAGGAAACTGCTGTCACTTTCGCACCTTCCCCTTCCAGAATCATTACCAGCAAATCCAACGTATCAGGGTCATCATCAACACTCAGCACTTGTAACCCATCAAGTAATTTTGAATTTTGGATTTTGGGTTTTGGATTGTCTGTTCTCGGTTCGCTGGCTTTCCTGGCATCTATTATGGGGAGATTGACGATAAACGTTGCTCCCTGTCCTTCTCCTTTACTTTCTGCAAAAATAGTCCCGCCGTGCAGTTCCACCAGTTGTCGAGCGATCGCTAATCCCAAACCTAATCCATTGCGCGAGCGTGTAGTGGTACTATCTGCTTGGCGAAAACGTTCAAAAGCATACGGGAGAAACTCGGCGCTAATGCCTTCACCTGTATCGCTAACGGTGATCCGGGCGTAGGAGATTGGGGATTGGGGATTGGGGATTGGGGAAGATAATAATTCTTGTTTTTGGCTTTTACCTTCCTCTTTTTGAACCTCTGTTGAGGGAATCGCCTTTTGCCTTTCTATTTCCCCATGTTCTAAAGAAAGGTGGACTTCTACTTGTCCGCCTGGAGGTGTAAACTTGATGGCATTAGAAAATAGATTCCAGACAACTTGCTGTAAGCGATTCAGATCGCCCATCACCACGAATTGTGGATTTTCGACAAGGGGCGGATCGGATTTTGAATTGATGGGAATTGGGGATTGACTCTTGACTGGGGAATCTTCCACTCTCCCATCCCCTGAACCCAAGGGAGAATCCAAAATCAAAAATCGAAAATTGATTGATTTGGCTTCGGCTGATAACCGGACAGTATTGAGAGTATTTTCAATTACTCCCACCAGATTCACAGGTGATATCTGTAGTTGCATTTGTCCTCGCATCAAGCGAGAAGTATCCAGAATATCTTCAATTAACTGATTCTGCTGGAGGGCGTTGCGTTCAATAACTTCCAGACTGCGCTTTCTGGTTGCTTCATCGAAGTTGCGACTGCGTAGCAATTGCGTCCAACCTAAAATTGCGTTCAAAGGGGTGCGGAGTTCGTGAGAAACGATCGCTAGGAACTCATCTTTTAAGCGATTTGCCACCTCTAATTCTTCTGCGTATTGCCGCAGTTCTACCTCCCGCTGCTTGCGATCGCTAATGTCCACATCAACCCCGATCATCCGCCTAGCTTTACCCTTTTCGTCGGATAAAACTTGACCTCTGCCTACCAGCCAGCGAACGCTACCGTCACTCCTGACAACGCGAAATTCTTGGTTAAAGTTCGTTCTGGTTGATAAAGCATTGCTTATGCCTTTGTCAACTACTTCTCGGTCTTCTGGGTGAACGCAGGCGAGAAATGCCTCATAAGTTCCCTGGAAGCTGCCTGGAGCCAAACCAAATAACCGTTCGCAATCCTCAGACCAAATCACCTCACCTGTTAAAATATTCCAGTCCCAGCTACCCATCTGGGCAGCAAAGAGCGCCAATCTCAGCCGCTCCTCACTCAGTTGCAATTCCTCAACAGCGGCAGCATATTCCCGACGCATCTTTTGCTTTTCCAAAGTGTCCCGCACAGCGATCGCTAAACGATGCAGAGGTTTTCGTTTTAGGACATAATCGCTTAACCCGGACTTCATCCCCTCCACAGCAACTTCCTCGCTGCCGCTATCAGTACACATAATTACTGGGCAGTCTGGATACAAAGCTTTAATAGCATTTAGAAGTGTCAAGCCATCAGTCCAGCCCAGCTCGTAGTCTACGATTGCTAGATCGAAATTGCCCATTTGTAGCACTTTGTCAAGACTTTTGGCATCAATAGGCGAAGTAAATTCAAGCTGGGGAAACTCTTGCTGAAGTTGCCGCGTAACCAGGATGCGATCGTCTGGATTATCGTCAATTAGTAGTATGCGTAACATGGGGATTGGGGGCTGGGGACTGGGGACTGGGAATAACGAATCTTGAATGCTGAAATTTTTTTATTTATCCTTTATAGTTCATCATTCCTCATTTTTCCTGAGTCGTTAATTGCCCCCTGTAAATCTCCAGTAGTCACTTATTCTCTCTGAGTAACCTTACCCAAAAGCGGCTGCCCTGACCAACCTGGGATTCTACCCCTACTTTACCCCCCATCCGTTCTACTGCTTTGCGGACAATTGCCAAACCGATGCCAGTACCGGGGTAAGTTTCCTCACCGTGCAACCGCTCAAAAACTCCGAAAATTTGCGATCGCTTCTCACTGGAAATACCGATACCGTTATTTTCTACCCACAGGCGTACAAATTCTCCCTCTGTTTCTCCTGATATTCGCACTTGCGGCTGTATGCCAGGAGCTACGAACTTGATGGCGTTTGAGAGCAAGTTGACCACAACTTGTAGTAACGTAGTGCGATTACCCTGCACTACAGGTAATGCCTCTACTACACTTACCTGAGCATCTCGCTCTTTAAGTTCCCTTTCCAGTTGAGACAGCGCTTGTGCGACAACAAAGGAGAGATTAACAGGCTCAAGCTGTAATGATAGCGCTGCTCAATTGGCTATAGCTCAGCAAGTCCTGAATCAAGGTATTCAACTGCTCTGAAGCAGCCACAATGCGAAGAAGATAGTCCTCTGCGGTGGCATCAAGTTGAGGTATATAATCCTCTAACAGTAACTGAGCAAAGCCCTGAATGCCCCGCAAGGGCGCACGCAAATCGTGGGAAACAGAGTAAGCAAACTCCTTAAGTGAGGCGTTGACTTCCTCCAGTTCGGCGGTGCGTTCCCTGACTCGACTTTCCAAGCTTTCATTGAGTTGTCGTAGGGAATTTTCAGCCTGCTTACGCTCAGTAATATCTTCTAGCAAGCCTTCTATGTAAGTCTCATCTTCAGGGGTATTCAAAGTTTGAGTCAGTAAAAGCCATTTCACTTGACCATCAGCTTGTGGCAGTTGAACTTCACAATTTTGGAGCGTAGGTATATTAGTGGATCGACCATGATGCTCGCCATCCGCTAATTCAGAGGCAGGCTGGACACTTATTCCACAAAAGTCATCCAAAAGCGAACGCAAATTTATCCCTTGTTCTACTGCTGTCGAACTTAGCCCCAACAGACGCATGAATGCACTATTACTCTCTAGCAGACGACCTTCTGGAGTAGTCCGAAACACGCCGACGTTTAATTGATTCAGAAGAAACTGAAGACGATTTTCCAGACGTGCTACCTGACGCTTTGCCGTCACTCGTTCTAAAGCTGAACGCACGGCAACTGCAAGGCGGACGAAGTGCCTGGGAGATTTGATAATGTAATCATCTAAGCCAGCTTTCATGGCTTCTACCGCTATCTCTTCGTTCCCGGTATTGGTGAACATGATTACAGGGCAGTCCGGATAGCGGGATTTAATAATATTGAGAATTGTTAAACCATTGTCCCAGCGTAGCTGATAGTCTGTAACTACCAGGTCAATGCGATCGCTAACCATTGCTTGTGCCAAATCCTCTGCTGTGGCAACTTCCGTGATCCGCAGGTCTGAAAATTCTCGGTTTAGCTCGCGAGTAGTTAAAACCCTATCATTCTGGTCATCATCGATTAAATGGAAATGTAGCATTAGAAACTGGAGACTGGGGACAAAAAAGGCAAAAGGCAATCATGCCAAAAAAAGAATCTTCGCTTTTTCCCTTTTCCTTACTCGACTCCACTCAGTCGAATTTCTGGCTGTTCGTTCAACAGCAGCCAATACAACTTGAGGGTTTTCATCACTTCTATTAAGGCGGTAAGACCAATAGGTTTAACCAAATAAGAATTAGCCCCTAAGTCGTAAGCATGATTAATATCAATATTTTCTTGAGAGGAAGTTAAGATAATCGCGGGCAGACGCTTGAGTTCGGGTTGCTGCCGTAGCCATGCCAGAACTTCATGACCTGAGCGGCGAGGCAATTTCAGGTCTAATAAAACTAGCGTGGGTATGGGATAACGCTCTCGGTCGGCGTATTCACCGCTACCGCTGAGATAGAAAACGGCAGCATCTCCGTCACTGACGACTTGCATTGAGGCATTGGCTAAATTCGCCTTGCGGAAGGCACGCTGGGTAAGAAGAATGTCGTTAGGGTCATCTTCTACTAGCAAAATGGTATGTGTTGTGGTCATTGGGGGCTGGGGACTAGGGATTAGGGATTGGGGACTAGGGGCTAGGTACTGGGGGCTGGGGGCTGGGTACTGGGGGCTGGGGGCTGGGGGCTAGGTACTAGGGACTAGGTACTGGGTACTGGGTAAGATTCTTCCTCTTCCTCTTCCCCAATCCCCAATCCCCAATCCCTAATCCCCAGCCCCTCTTTTTAATTCAATCCAAAAGCGGCTTCCCTGTCCAAGTTTGGATTCTACTCCTACTTGTCCGCCCATGCGATCAATGCCTTTACGGACAATCGCTAAACCAATTCCTGTACCGGGATAAGTCTCGATTCCATGCAGGCGCTCGAAAACGCGAAAGATGCGTTGCTGGTGTTCGGGAGCAATACCAATACCATTATCTACCACCCAGAGGCGCACCCAGTCACCGCGCATTTCAGCGCTGACTTGCACTTCTGGTTGTACGCCCACATCGACAAATTTAATTGCATTCGTCAGGAGATTGGCGATCGCTTGAACTAAAGTAGGGCGATGAGCAATTACTTCTGGTAGCGGCGAAGTAATTGTAACTTGAGCTTGCTGTTGCTTTAAGTCACCTTCTAGTTGAGCGATCGCTTCTTTCATTACATCTGTTAAATTTATCACCTTCAGTTGCAAGTCAGCGCGGCTGAGTCGGCTATAAGCAAGTAAGTCTTGAATCAGATTTTCCAACCGCTGGGCAGAAGAAACAATGCGCTGGGCATACTCTTCACCCAGGTTGTCTAGAACATCGCCGTAGTCTTCCAGCAAAGCTTCTGCAAAGCCTTGCATCGCTCGTAAAGGGGCGCGGAGGTCATGGGAAACTGAATAAGCAAAGGCTTGTAGTTCGTCGTTTGCTTCTTGCAATTGCAGAGTGCGCTCAATTACCCGCTCCTCCAAAGTTTCGTTAAGCTGTCTAATTTCGGCTTCTGCTTGTTTGCGAGCCGTAATATCATTGAGCATCCCGACCATCCGGTTAGGATGGTTCTCGGCATCATACTGGAACCGCCCGAAAGAATTTACCCAGCGTATGCTGCCATCTGGCAAAAGGACACGATACTCAGTTTGAAAGTCCTGCTGATCTTTTCGTGATGTTTGTATGCCCGCCTCAACTCGTGGCAGGTCTTCAGGATGAACGCGGTCTGCCCATTCTTTGTAGCTTCGGTTCGGCTTGCCTGGTTCATAGCCAAAGATGATTTCGTGATAGATTGTCCAAAATATCTCATTAGTGGTTATATTCCAATCCCACGATCCCATTTTGGCTGCGTCTAGTGCTAAGGCTAGGCGTTCACTCTTCTGGCGCAGCTTTTGGGCTTCCTGTTGGCGTAGGGCGCGATCGCGTCGCATCAGATAGTACACTAAACTCAGCAGTGCCAAGCTGACAAAGGTGGCAAGGGTAAATGTAAGTATGGTTCGTTGGAGACTCGCTTTTGATTCTTTAATCCGAGAAACCAAAAGTTGATTTTCTATATTTTTCATGTCAGCGATTTGCTGACGAATGCCATCCATAATTTGCTTACCCCGGTTGGTTCGGACAACCTGCTGGGAAGCTTCAAAGCCTTGTTCTCGCCGTAATTGGATTTTTTGTTCGAGATCGATTAGTTTAAGAGCGATCGCACCCTCCAAGGACAGGATGCGCTGCTGCTGTTGTGGATTATCTGCGGTTAATTGCTTGAGAGATTTGATGTGAGTATTAATTTCGGCGATCCCACTCTGATATGGTTGCAGATACTGTTCTTCTCCCGTAATTAAATAGCCGCGTTGTCCGGTTTCGGCATCTTTTAAGGTGGAAAGTGTCGCCTCTAGTTCATTTAAAACCTGATAAGTATGACTTACCCACCGCTCATTTTCAAACACCTTTAGAATGTTGCGATAGGATACTACAGCATTGGTGAGGATAAGCACCAGTGTTACCCCAAGCCCGACTGTAATTTGTTGTGCAGATCGTTTCATGGCGGTAGACGGTGTTGCTTGACGCTTATACCATAAGGTTATCAAGTTGCGCGCAGGCGATATCGGCAGCATTCAATTTTTTTAATGTTGCCGACATATATCGGTAATCCGAATTTGATCTCATTTATAGATTCAGATAATACTCGAACCGCTCCCGGAGTTGTTCAACAGTTAGATTCTGGCTCCAATATTCCGTTAAGGCGTGACCAAATGCCCAAGCGTTGCGGTCGGGTGAGGCAGCGTTTTCCAGCAACAAGGGCCAAAGGGATAATAAGTCAAAGTTAAGAAGGTTTTCCCCCGGCTTCAACAACGAAAACAGATCATACGCCATCTGGAGTTTGCCAAGAACGACGGGCAACTGTTCCACGGGAATTTGCTCTGCCAGGAGATATGCTAGGGTTGGTCGTCCGGTTGTCAGCGTAGCGATGAACTGGAGAACGGGACTTTTGAGCAGTGCAGCCAGTCCCTGAGTTGTCGTCATCTGAAAGGTGTAGCGGTCGATGATTTTGGCAGCGGCGACAGTGCGGGCTTCTAGGTTACGCAAAAAGCGGGCAAGGCGGAGTTGCTTGGTAGGTGCGATCGCATCCACCAGTGCCAAAGATAGCGCCTCTATGCCCCAAGCGACTCGACCTGTTTTGATGTCACCCGTCACAACAGGTAAAACTAAATTGCAGAAATCATTTAGACGTTCAGCGCGATACTTGGTGGCTTCCCGGATAGAAATTTCCTTCGGGCGATCGCCTGATTCCCAGTTGTAGGGCGGATTCCATTCGCGGATGGGACGCAGCCGATCTACTTGGGTGACAATTGCGATCGCGCTCAAGTCTGCAATGTCTGCTTTCATATCTTTGAGAAAGTCCACATCCATTTGCAGTGCCGGATCGAGGGCTGGAGTTACCAACAACAGCAGATCCGCGTTTGTGGCATAATCAAGCACCAATTCCCGCAGATCCGCATGGTTCACTTGTTCGTAACCGGGCGTATCCCAAAGGGTTAGCGTTTCTCCATTTTGGAGCTGCCACTGGTAATTCTGAATTTTATCAGTGCTGGGCAACACATCCACGGCGGCTCGATCTGCCTGAAACAGCGTATTAATCAAGCTGCTTTTTCCAGACCCAGTTCGTCCCGCCAGTAGAATATTGACAGGTTTTTGCTCAACCGCCTCCGCAGGTTCTGCTTGAGCTAAGATTTCTCTCAGGGTTTGGGTCTTTGCCTTGGGTAGCGTCGGTGCAGCAGAGGATTCTGAGGCTGGCAGGGTAGTGCCGCCGTAGAGAGCGATCGCTTGCCGGCATAAGTTCCTGAGAGCCGCTTCCCGCAACATCTGGCTCAAATTTCCCAGTAGCTCCTGAGTTGCCTGGTTGCTGGAACGTTGGCTGGCTACTTTTGCCACCGCCACCGCTGGGTTCAAAAGCCACTGCGCCCAGTTCCAGACTTGCCAAAGTTTCCGAGCCGATGGCTCCAGCTTGCGATAAACTCCGTAGGCTTCGTATGCTTGCCCAATCGTGACTTGAGCGAGGGCAGGGGATAACTGCTGTATCCACCGATCCAAATCATCGACCGTTCCCCTAATCAGTCCGAAAGCTTGAGGAACGTAAATGTTGAGTAGGGGATACTTTACTTCCGGATTATAGACATGAGCGATCGCACTGACAAGATCCTGACATCGCTGCCAAAAAGTTTGCCAATCTTCCCAAATTGGGCGATCGCTTTGTGCGGCTTTCAATATCTCTTGGAACCCGGCTTCTACTCGACTAGCGGTGTCATTTCCCTCTACTAGCCGTACTGTGTCTTCTCTACCAGATTCCAGTTCTGCACTAACTTCCGCTATTACAGATTCTATCTGCGCGATCGCCGGTCGAGTCCACTTCACCAGCAGCCAACGCCAACCCACGAATACGAGAGTAAATACAGCCCAAATCCAATTAATACGCCACTGGTGAATCTGCAATCCTGCCGATACCAGCAAGAAACCGACGATCGTTGCAATCGGCGTTGCCAACACCACCCACTGCCACACCTTTAATCGCATCATTACCCCACCCCTCGATTAGACTTCTTATACCGTTATTGTCCCTAACATTCCTCTGATGCTAGACCCCATAATGGGGGATAACATGAGGAATCAGCGTATGCGATCGCTGTTGGTGGTTTAACGACGTTTGGAACAAGTTGATGTGCGCCTTAGCCAAAGATGCGCCAAAGAATAGTGATAGAAGTTTAACGCCGTATGCAACTTTACAGTCAGAATCCACCAATTTATGGGGGCTTTCTTAAAGTTGCACATCGCGTAAGTTTAATATTCCTAAAGGGGCGTTGACATGAAACTGAAAATTTTACTGACAACAGTGCTGCTGACTTTCGCTTATCCTACAGCAGCATTTGGACCGAGTAAGGATAATCTGATTTACGGCGAGGCGATATTGTTAGCAAGTCTCGCAGCAGATTACATCTCCATTGGCAAGCTTGAGCCTGCTACACGGCTTCTTGATGAGGTATCTTCAGTCAGCCAAACAGTTGGCGGACTTTGCCCCAGATTGAGGCTATTGACAGATATGGCAGGCCAGTATGCTCTTCTAGGGCAGCAGGCACGTAGCGAGGCTATGTTTTCGCAAGTTCACAAGGCTGTTTCGATCAGGCAACCTTGTGAAGCTGAGGAGTCTTCCTCCAGCCGGAATGACCCACCAGCTTGGGTAATTGGGGCCATTTCGTTGCATGCTTATGCAGGGCGATATGATGTTGCACTAGCAATTGCCGATGGATTAACCGGAGAGAAGGGTTTTAATCCGCAAGATAGCGCATATGCAGAGAATTCTGGTATTGACATCCTTTTGGAGTTGCCATATCAATTAGATGATGTGAAATTACATGACCGAGCCACAGAGCTTCGCAAATATTTAGCAACCCTAGCCAACCGATATAATCAGGCTGGTCAAACCGATAAAGCTGGGAAAATATGGCATTTCCTAGCTAATCATTACAAGAGCATTGGTCAGCCGGAACGAGCGAGCGAATTTCAGAATTTAGTGGCGCAGGTGGGGTACAAACCAGAAAATCCACCATCACCACCGGGAAATCCAAACGCACCAGCTATTCAGCTATTGAGTCGTTGTCTACAACTAGAAACTTCCAATTTATTCTGGATGATCCCGGAAGTTCTGAGTAAGGAAAAACTGGCTCTGCTCATGGAAACCTGTAACAAGATTGCTACCACAGAAACCACAGAAGTTTCTACCCTCAGAGCCAGCTTATTAAAACAAATGGATGGGTTTGTGCAAGAAATTGCCGATCCAATCAAGCAGGGTAAGGCATTAGTCGCGGTTGCAAATGTATATTCGCAACTTGGTGAGAAGGACAAAGCAATCAAGCGACTTGGCCAAGCAGTATCTAGAGTTAGGAGCATTAGCGAACGTCTCCGCCAAGTTGGCCCGAAAAATCCGACTGGCTTAGATCGCAATTCCTTAGTGCCTCAAAATTTACCTCAAGCCAATCAGCTGGTTTCGACAGCGACAGATGCAGAAAGTCTTGTCGCAAGCATTGTCGAGGGATATCTACAGATAGGACAAATCGAGCAAGCCGTTGAAATTGCCGAACAGGTTCGGACTGGAAAAATTTACCTTCTCGCCAACTTCAATTACGCCTATGCACAAATCGCGCCTAGTATCGTCCAATTCTATGCACAAGCAGGACAGTTTGAACGAGCTTTTCAATTGGGAGGAACGTTCGGGGGAGGGAAAAGTAATGCACTGATGTATATTGCTCAGGAGTATTCAGCCAAAGGACAGCATGAGCAGGCAATTCAAACAGCTCAAAAGATTTCTGGGCTTGAATTGCAGAGTCCTGCACAGATTCTCAACGAAATGATTCTGGCAGCAATTCAGGCAGGGGAACTGGATTTGGCAGTCCGCTCAATTTCCTCTCTTGATAAGGCATCCAATCAGACAATGCAGCCAATAAACTTAAGCGGTGTTAAAGATGAATTGTGGCTTGAGGTAGTTCGTTCTTATGCACAGCGAAACCAGTTTGATATGGGTCTCAGAATGCTTGAAAGAATAGATAGAGACGGCGTAAAAGTAGAAGCATTAAGTCTACTTGTCCGTAACTTGGCTAAGGCAGGAGATGATAGACAAGCTTCTGAACTGATGGATCGCGCAGTGGCGATCGCGCGTTCAGTCTCACCCTAGTCGAGTGAGGCGACAATTTAAGGAATTTAGCGCGATCGCCTCACCCAAAGAGGAGGTGCCAGCCAACCAGAGCGATCGCCAGATCTGCCAGTAGATGACTGATATAACACGACCACAGGGAACGGTAAGTCAGATAGCACCATGACCACACAGCACCAGCAATGAAAACTCCCAGGGAACCTAACACCACAACAAGCCCGTTCCCGATGTACCCTGTCAGGGCAATAATATGATGCAGCGTGAAAAATAATGCAGCGAGATATACCGCACCAATTCCTGGAAGTAGGACTTCGCATTTGCGATACACAAACCATCGCCAGATGTATTCTTCGATCAGCGAGTTAATTACAGTAAAGTAGAAGGCACCGATCAGATAAACGGTGGGGGTAGCAATGCCGACCTGTTGTGCTTTTGCTCGAACATCGACCGAATCGATCCAGCGCTGCCCAACAATCCAGTAAGCACCGAGAATAATACCAAACATGAGCATTCCTAAAATCGTTCCAGCTAGGAATTCCCGTCGCGAAGGCACAGACAGGACGACTCTCCCCTGATCGATCCACAAAAACCATATCAGGGGTAGTGCCAGTATCCAAACTCTCGTCAGGACGAAGAGGAATTGTCCTACTGCTCCTGGTATGTACAACCTGCCAGCGATACCAATGCTGGCAGCAGAGACGAGTAGGAATAAAGCTAGCACTGCATTTTGAGCAGAATTAGTTTTGAGCATTCTGGATTTTGTTGGATTGTTATTAACCCTTTGTCCAATATAGTTAGATTTGAAAGTAGCTGGTCAGAACATACTTGTTAAGGTTTAATTCCCTTAAATCGTTCTTGTGATGAACTCCCGTCCAAGTATTTGTACCAGGAAGCAAAGCGCGATCGCTTTTGGTGAACTAACAGAGCGATCGCTGGTTTAAATTGGTTTTGGTTGCACGTAGGCGAAGCGTGCGATCGCCTGCGATCACGTCCTAAAGAGGTGACATCTCCTACACTGAATCAGAGATTACAGTGTAGGCTTCCAAGACAATCCGGCTATTGCTTAGGAGGCTCTTGGCTTTAAGAACGGAATGCCCTACCGCTCTGTTTTTTATATTTATGGCTGCATTATGATCTCGCTCTAGACTACACCCACAATGGAAGCAGTTATGCCAACGAACGTGCAGCTTCTTTGGTACTTTCTCGCCACAATTGGAGCAATTTTGTGAAGTATTATGGGCGCTGACTGGGACAACCAACAAACCAGCATTCTCGGCTTTGTTTGTCAGTATCGACAGAAAGTTTGACCACCCAGCATCCAATACAGATTTAGCCAATCTAGTACGAGCAAGACCTTTGATGTTTAAATCCTCATGAGCAACTACGTCATATTTTGATAACAACCAATTAGCTGTTTTGAAGTGGAAATCTTTTCGTTTGTCTGCAACCTTCTTATGTTGCTTTCCTAGTTGTTTGATGGCTTTAAGCCTACCATTGCTTCCTTTTTTACGGCGTGATACGCGCTTTTGAAGGACTCGCAGACGTTTTTGAGACTTGCGGTAGTGCTGAGGGATAGCAACAGTTTCGCCCTCAGAGGTTGTCAAAAATTCCTTTAAACCAACATCGATTCCAGTGATTTTGTCTGGGTCAAAGTCGGGCTTAATTCCTGGAACAGTTTTATCTTCCAGGGAAAGTGTTAAGTAATAGCCGTCTGCTTTTTTAGTGATAGATGCAGTTTTGATTTGGAAACCACATGGGATAGGGCGATGCAAGATAACCTTGACCTTTCCGAACATCGGCAGGTTAATTAGATTGCCTTGCAAACATCCCTCTTTCATCTGGGGATAAGTGAAGGTGCGATAACGGTTACGAGGTTTAAACCTTGGCTTGCCACTTCGCTTGCCATTGCTATCACCCTTGAGGAACCTGTCAAACGTTACTTTGACTCGTTTGACGACATCCTGAAGAACTTGAGAATAAATTTCACCGTACCAAGGATGAGTTTTCTTGAGCTGAGGTAACGTTTTCTTTTGACTGAAATAATCGGGGTTGTCCCTTAACTCAGGTAAATGGCACACCAAGGGACAAGCATTGACAGGTGAACGATTTTCCTCGTACCAGTGAAACCTATCAGCCAACAAATAGTTATATTGGCTACAGAGCATTGATAGCCATCTATCAATGTCTGCGGCTTGCTGTTTTGTTGGACGTAATCGGTACTGATAGGCTGTTCTCATGACATAATTGTAGCATACAGCTATACAACAAGAACAATGAATCAGGTCAACTTCAGGGCAACGGATGAAGAGTTAGCTCACTTAAAAAAATACTGCGAAATCAAGAAAAGACAGCAGAGTGAAGTTATTCGTGAGTTAATAAGGAAGTTATCAATCAAGGGGGCATTGAACCCCATCGATTGACCGCCTATCCATCCCAACGCCAACTTGAGTACAAGTATGGCGTTGGGATGGATAGGCGTTAAGCTAAGCTGGGAGCGGGCTTCCATTACCTGTGCAACAGTGACCTTATGCTAACGGTAACGATTGAGGAAATTCAGCGAGATATTGCAACTTACCTTCACCAAGTCGAAGCAGGTGAGACTGTTATTGTCATGCAAGCAGGAAAGGCTGTTGCTGAAATTAGACCAATTTCACCAACCGTTAAGCAACTTCGACCTTTTGCTCTTTGTGCTGGAGAGTTCACTGTACCAGATGATTTTGACACTCCATTACCAGAGACATTCTGACCGCATTTGAGGGTACATGAAGCTACTGCTTGATACTCATGTGTTTCTTTGGTTCATCAGTGGAGATCGCCGATTATCAAATGACCTGCTTGAGAGTATCCGCGATTCAGACAATGAGGTATATCTGAGTGTTGTCTCAGTATGGGAAGCAATTATCAAGTATCCATTAGGCAAGCTACCACTGCCAGAGTCTCCCGAAACTTATCTACCCAAACAGCGCGATCTCCATCTCATCGCCAGTCTTCATCTAGATGAAAATAGTGTTGCTCAACTTGCCAATCTACCCCTGTTACAGCGAGATCCATTTGATAGAATACTCATCTGTCAAGCTGTAGAGCATGGTTTGACAATTGCCACAGTGGATGCGGCAATTCGCGCCTATTCAGTTAGCGTCATTTAGAGTATCTAAACAGCACTGTAGTGGGCGATCGCTCGTTCAGTCTCACCCTAGTCGAGTGAGGCGAGAATTTAAGGAATTTAGCGCGATCGCCTGTGTCAAAAAGTCAGCAGCGATCGCTTTTGGTGAACGAACAGAGTCGCGCTCTTTCTAAGTTGGTTTTAGCTGCACTCTTACGCCAGCGCGCCTATTTCACTGCAAACTGGAGTAGCGATAGGACTATCTCAATACTGGATAGTGAACAACTGTTGACAATTGAGTTGTAAGTTTGCCTATCGTGCGCTTTAGAATATTTGAAGTTAGCAGTGACTTTCTCGCATAAGCTCGAAAATCTCCTACTACTTGGCAAGTGGGGCGATTTAGCGCGGGTTTTCTGTCTGGCGAATGAGCGCAATTATAACTGTGGAGTGACTTATCCTATCTTAGAGACTGTTATTCTAAAAATAATGGCTATAAAGCCTGATTGGAAAATGTAACATAATTTACAACCCAATAAGTTTTTAATTTAGCATAATTTCGGATGTTAGCTATTTAGTTTAGGTTACGTAACTATTAATCTAACTTATCTAGATTTTAGATTTTTTCCTTTTTTGCTTGGTCTTTTCTTACTCTTCGTTACATTTTGGAGAAACTATGCAAGCTCAGAACAGCATCTATGAAGTAGCTATCATTGGAGGGGGAGTCTCTGGAACCGCCTTACTATATAGCTTAAGCAACTATACCAACATAAACCGCATTGTTTTAATAGAAAAGAATTCAGAAGTTGCATTAGAAAATTCTCATAAAACAAGTAATAGTCAAACACTTCATTTTGGCGACATAGAGACTAACTACACTTTAGAGAAAGCTCAAAAAGTCAACAAAGCTTCAAGCTTAGTTAAAAATTATATTTTGAGAAACGATCCGCAGCAAGAAATCTACAGCAAATACCACAAAATGGTTTTGGGTATAGGAAAAGAACAAATTGAAGAACTTAGAGAAAGATACAAAGAATTTAAGTCGCTGTTTCCCAAGTTGAAATTGATTGTAAAAGAAGAAATTGAATCTATAGAACCTAATTTAGTAAACGATAGAGCGCCTGAAGAAGAAATCTTGGCTTTGTTTACTGAAGAAGGTTACACGATAGATTTTCAGAAGCTATCCCAATCATTTTTAGAAGGAGCAATTAATAAGGCTCAAGAAAGAATTGATTTAATGATGGAAACAAAGGTTAAACATATCAAAAAAGAAGGAAAACTATATCGGATTCAAACTGATAAAGAAGTAGTGGTTGCTAAGGTGGTTATTTTTACAGCAGCAGCCTATAGTTTACTGTTTGCCAAATCTTTAGGATATGGGAAAGATTATGCGCTCCTGAACGTAGCAGGGAATTTTTACCTTGCACCAGGGGTTTTAAACGGTAAAGTCTATACTGTGCAGATGAAAGAGATACCTTTTGCAGCTATTCATGGAGATTCAGAAGTTCACGATCAAAGTAAGACTAGATTTGGCCCAACTGCCAAAGTTACTTTTCAGTTAGAGGGGCGTAACTATGCTAGTATTTTTGACTATTTTAGAACAGCGGGACTCAGTATTAATGCTTTTTTAAGCTTTTTCAATATCCTTTCAGATAAGGTGATATTGAAATATATATTGAGAAATTATGTTTACGATATTCCCTTAATTGGCAGGAGGTTATTTTTAAAAGAAGTTCAAAAAATTGTTCCTTCATTACAATTGAGCGATTTGAAGCTGGCTAAAGGGTATGGAGGAATTAGACCTCAAATTGTGAATCTTAAGACTAAGCGCCTTGAGCTGGGAGAAGCTAAAATTTTAGGAGAAAATATAGTATTTAACATAACGCCTTCTCCTGGGGCTTCAACTTGCTTACAAAATGCCGAATATGATACAGAAAAAATTCTAGATTTTCTGGGTCAAGAGTATACATTTGACAAGAACCGATTCTTGCAAGATTTAGGGGATGAGCAAGCTTTGGCTCAAATTACATAACTATTGCATGGCAGTTGTCTCAATTTTTGATTCCCTTAAACCGTTCTTGGGCTGTCTTAAACGCTTCTTGCATAACAGACTGAATTTTCTTAGGGTCTGGTTTCTTGCCCCCCATTAAATCCCCAAAGTAGACGCAGGCGCCTTCGCCCAACGCCCAAGTGTAGGCAGCTGCCCAGGAAGCGGCTATTACACTCCCGATACCGGGTATGAATTTGATCAACTCTCGCCCGACTGCCCGCGCCAGAAACCCACTAGCGATCGCGCTGACAATACCGCCCGCCTGCGAAGGAGTCACGGTTTGCCCGTACAAATTCCCTAAAATACCCACCATCGATACTTGCAAAGCAGTCAGCACTGGCATGGTGGCAAATGGTAGTGGCACAGCTTCAACCGTGGCTGCCATGATGGAAAATGCCAACATATAGCGTCGTCCGACATCCCGGTAAAGGTTGCCAATTTTCTCGCTAGCTCCCTTATCCAACAACTGATAAATTGCACGGGCTTCAGCTTCCGGGAGTAGGTCTGCTAGAGCATCTCTGAGCGCCTCTAAGCCATAAAATACCGGATCGTAGCCGTCTTCTTCTAGAGTGAAGTCAATCAATACTGCGCGATCGCACACTCCGGAAAAGGCTTGCTGGAGCGCGGCGAAGGCTCGATTTACCTCCTGAATGTCAGGTGGATAAGTAGGATGATCGGCGGTATCGTTTGGATAAACTTCATGCAAGCAGGTGACAGCCAACAGACAGGGAACATCTGGATGCTGCTGACGCAATTTCTGTGCAATTTGTCGCAGCGTGTCGGTGGCAAAATCATTGATTTTGACGGTCAGAATCAAGATTTTGGCGCGGTGAGTTTCCTGTTGCAAATCTCCCACCAACTCCCGCACAATCGCCTGAGTGTCCTGATTGACATCTCCTAGCCCGACTGTATCTGTAAAAATGAGCAACGGCAGATCGTCAGAAGGATAGGCATAGCGTTCGGTGTGCTGGGTGTGGGGACGAAATCCCTGGCCCACAATCTCAGATGAAACGCCCGTCAGTCCTCGCACAATCGAACTTTTCCCAGCTTGGGGCTTACCAATCAACAGGGCTTCTGTGGTTGGTAATTCGGCTCGAACACTCTCTAAAATCTCTGCAATTCGATCTTCGCTGACGCTAAACAACCCAGCAGCCTTCTGAGCCGCTTCTATGGGTAGGAGTTGCCTCAAGCGTGTTGTTGCGTTGTTCCAGACACCTGCAATGCGGTTTATCGGGGAATCATCGACTGACCCAGTTGTTACATCAGTCGGTTCACTCAATTGCTGAGAATTAGCTGAAGGCGAGTCAGCATTACGTTGCTCAGTCATGGGCATCAAAAAAGCGGATAGGTTCAGACTACATCCTGTCTATTATCCAGACTACAAGCAACGGCACAAGAAGATCCGCTTTTATAGGGTTTCTCAGTTGTATCAAATACAGAAACTAATCCCCAGCCCCTTCTCTTCAAGGGAAGCAGGGCGGTTTCATTTATTAAAAGAAAATTCTGCAACCTTAATTTTGGTTAGCGGTAGGGGCTTTTTGATTGCATGGAACGAGGCATTGCATACACTTGGGGTCTACGGTCGAAAAGAGGCTAATGTCGTTTCCGTGCGATCGCAAGTCTAAACTTTCAATGCAACCTCTCTTGTTAGCTCTAGCAGCCTGGTGGGAATACTGAGAAAGGACGCGATCGCGCTGCTTAAGTTTTAGCAACCAGGAGAAAATCATGAGTTTGACAGTTACAGCAACGTTTATGCTTGCTGACTGGATCGCCAAGGGACTTGCAGATGGAACCTTTGAGCGCGTTGGGGGTGTGATCCGGGAAGTGGGGACGAAACACGTTGTTACGTGGTTGCGTGACATGGGAGCAAATTCTTCTCAAATACCAACGCCAGCTGGTTCTTCTCCGAATTTACTCAACCTTATTTTCTCTGGAGGGAGTTTGGTTGCTTCAGTGGCTAACGCCGCTGTTTCAGGAAAAGGATTAGCTGATGTTAACCAGCGTTTGGGTGGAATTGAGCAACAAGTAGGAAATATTCAGCAGGGTTTGCAACAGGTTCAAGGAATTTTGCAAGTGGCTTCTGCTGCTAGCGTACTAAATCTAGGTGTCTCAGTGATGGGATTTGCTGTATTAAACCAGCGTCTCAACGAACTGGAACAACGACTAAAACAGAGTGAGGAACTGTTAAACAAAATTAACCGCAAAATTGACATTGGATATTATGCTAATTTCAAAGCTGCTATTGGTCTGGCGATGAATGCCTTTACGATGACCAAAGTGGAAAACAGAGAACGTATGGCGATTGAAGCTATAAACCGTTTTCTAGAAGCTGAACATATTTACACTGACTACACAGACAAAGAACTTGAGCAAGGTAGCCAGATCGCTGATGAATATCTTTTGACCTTATCTCTAGCTTATATTGCTGAAGCACGTTGTCATCTTGAGTTAGGAGAACCCGAAACAGCACTAAGTCGCTTCCAAGAAGGCGCGAAAGTTCTTCGTTCTCGTATTCATAAATATGTTGAGCTTCTACTTACTTCTAACCCAGCCGCTTACTTACAGCCTCAGGGCAAGCGCATCTCAAATGCTATTGACAAGCGGGTTGAGAGTTTTCATCAATTTGGGTTAAACAAGCAGCCAAAATCTTGAGCATGTAATTATTATCCATAGCAGCTCGGTTCGATTTTTGACGAGTACTACGTCGAAAAGATTGTTCTCGATTTAGAGCATTAAGCGCAATTCGCCGTAATATAGCTAAGTTTTGTGGAGCATGCCCTGTACGAACACGGCAATCATCTTCTTTGAAAGTGACATCTAGAGTCCAATGGAGACCATTCTCAATGCCCCAGTGGAGACGGATAGCTTGTCCTAATTTGTGGGCATCACTTTCCAAACTGGTCAAATAAAACTGTACTTCATGGGTGGTTTTGTTCCATAGATGACGTACTCGCACCACCATGACAACACATTTGAGTCCCGCCCAATCTTCCTGGTTATGCAGGGGTGGTAGCTGAGAAACTGGAACGCACCAGACTTGACGCTTTTCAATGCGATGATGCCCTTTTTCAACCTGCTGTGAGTAGCTAACTTCAATGCCTTTAAAATCCTGTAATTGAGCTTGCTTAAACCATGCTTCTACTTGTTTATAAAGTGTAGGATGGTTGGCTTTGAGAGCTAAAACGTAATCAGCTTTGGCATTATAAATCTGAGATGCAATTGCTGTTTGTGTTCCCATTGCATCAATCGTGATAATACATCCAGCCAAATCAAGCAATTCCAACAGTACAGGGATTGCTGTAATTTCGTTTGATTTATCAGCTACTTTTACTTGCCCCAAAACAAGACGATGCTCACTTGCCCAGGCACTAACTAGGTGTAAGGCGGATTGCTTCTGTTCTCGGTCATAAGAACCTTTGAGGTTTTTGCCATCAATGGGAATTACTTGTGCCCCTAACGTTTCAACTATTGACTGTACCCACCTCTGAAAGCACCGCTCAAAAGCTTTGGGGTCAATGCGTTCAAACACCCTTC
This sequence comes from Trichocoleus sp. FACHB-90, assembly GCF_014695505.1. Classification (NCBI taxonomy): domain Bacteria; kingdom Bacillati; phylum Cyanobacteriota; class Cyanophyceae; order Leptolyngbyales; family Trichocoleusaceae; genus Trichocoleus; species Trichocoleus sp. FACHB-90. The sequence goes on along the minus strand of NZ_JACJOK010000018.1, from coordinate 23,576 downwards.
TAAAGGTATCCGGGCAGGGTATGCCATTGGGTAGGGCTAAAAACTGTTTCAACCAATCCTGTTTACTCAGACCATATGTTTCCATGTCTTCCCACCCCTTACCTCCTGCTATCACTGACAGGATGCCAATGATTAGAATATCTACCAATAAGTGGGCGCGAGTTCGTTGTACACGAGGATCTTTAATTTCACTAAACAGCGAGTGCATCTGCTCAGTTAGGGCTATGGCGCTTGCTGCACTTACTGATTTTGAGCGCTCACCTGGTGTAGTTGAGTCTAAGTTTTTTGTCATGAAACCGCCTCACCCTTCGAGGTAGATTGCATCTCTCTAGTATCATATTTACACCCGAATTTAGATGCGCTTACCCTGCGCCTCATAGGTATAGGTAGTAACGTGACCCAAAGCATTATTAACGCTCGTTATTAACGCTCGTTACATTACCAAACTCGTCATAATCAAAAGTCGTAACATTCCCTACTGCATCGGTGAGAACTCAGGTTAATCTACTGAACCAAAATCCGTTGCACCATTGCTCAATAACAACACTGTCAGTTCTGGATAACCGTTTGCATAACTAAGAGGAGTAGCGCCAATCCAACTTCTGCTATTAACATCAGCACCATAACGAATCAGTAATTCAGCGACTTCTAATTTCTTTCGCCAAGTTGCGTAGTGTAATGGCGTCTTAGCTTGAAATTTCGAGCGAGCATTCACTTGTGCGCCACTTTCTAGCAAGAGTTCTGCTATTTCTGTGTATCCATATTGTGCTGCGTCATGTAATGGAGTATCTACTCTTCCATCGTGCTGATTAACCTCTGCACCTTTAGCAATCAGTAAAGCCACCATTTCAATATTATTTTTGTATATAGCTAGGTGCAGTGGAGCGCCTACATTACCAATACGATTAATCTCTGCACCTTGATTGATTAATAGGTCTACTATTTGTGGTTGGTTGCCTTCTACAGCTTTATGTAAAGGAGTATCACTAGCGGGAGTATAGTGATTAATATTCGCACTCTGGTTCAGCAGTAATATTACTATTTCGCGATGGCCGCTTAAAGCCGCTAGGTGAAGTGGAGTGAAGCCTCCGTTACGCGTACTATTAATCGTATTAATAGAGTCACCCAATTCTAGATAAGTTCTCACTGTAGTAAAGTCTCCCCAAAAAGCAGCCAGATGAATTCCTACAAGAGCACCATGAGCTATAAGGCTCTCAACGACCTCGGAGTGCTTCTCTGTTGCTGCTTTCAACAACGGATTCCTACCTCCATTTTCATTGAGTCCTTGATTAACATCAGCACCATAAGTAATAAGAAGCTCTGTAATTTCTTTGTAACCTCCAGAAGCGGCTAGATAAAGTGGTGTTACACCATTGCTTCTGTGAGTATCTGCGTTTACCCCTTTCTCTAAACACTTTCTGACCGCTTCCAGGTTTCCATCCATAACCGCGCCATGTATTCGTTCGAGGGGATGAGTAAGTATGCGCCAGAAGACAAAAATACTGGCAAATAGGAGCCACACATAAAATAGTTGTGTTTCAAAACTCATATTTAAGAGCTACTTGTTGGATTGGAAATCAATAAGAGTAGGTCGAGATTAGCTAAGAGGCGATGAAATTCCTACAGCAAAGCTTAACTCAAAGGGGTCATATTCCACTGGGGCATTGAGAATGGTCTCCATTGGACTCTAGATGTCACTTTCAAAGAAGATGATTGCCGTGTTCGTACAGGGCATGCTCCACAAAACTTAGCTATATTACGGCGAATTGCGCTTAATGCTCTAAATCGAGAACAATCTTTTCGACGTAGTACTCGTCAAAAATCGAACCGAGCTGCTATGGATAATAATTACATGCTCAAGATTTTGGCTGCTTGTTTAACCCAAATTGATGAAAACTCTCAACCCGCTTGTCAATAGCATTTGAGATGCGCTTGCCCTGCTTACAGCCTCAGTTCAAAGGTCAGATAGATTTGCGGCGACTAACCCGAATTTACCAGTGGATTGACCCAGCTTTGGATGAAAATGCTGTGTTTGAGCTTCAACGTGAGAATTTCCTCAAGATGGCGAAAGAACCTGATAAATGGGCTGAATCGTTACCAGCAGCAATTCTAACTCGCGTTGAGGTTGCAGGAGGTTGGTTTGGCCCAAGTAATGAAGATTTGAAGCGAGAGGCTGATAAACGTCTTCCCGAAGTGTTGGAAGTAATAGAATCTATGGTGGAAACTAATCGCCGTTTTGAAGCGTATCAGACAGAAATACAAGCGATCGCGCAATTGGGAATTAGCTTCCATGATTGGCTGAAATTAACTCCCTCTAGAGAGTCTAAACCCGACGGCGCAGAATTAATGTACATCATCCCGTCTAAGCCTCTAGAATTGCAACTCTCTGTTTAAAGGGGTTTCTCTTATAGACGAATATCGCCTGACGCTCGGTTCTCAAACGTAGGCGATATCGTACCATTACATCACATCGGGTGTTACCAGTTAAAACTTGTAATTTCACAAGTTATTCTGGTTCTTGAACAAAACCCACCATCAAGAATTCATCGGAATTGAGTCCGCGCACACGGACTTGGTAGCCGCGATTTCCAATCGCCGAGTGTTTTAATTTTTACCGATTTGCTATCCAATACCCTAACGCCTGTCCCATCTTTTTGAGATAAAAAGGTCGCTGGTAACTGTAGTCTGCCAGATGTGCGGCGGGTGCGATAATGCCTCTGTACTTCTCACCATCGCACCAGTAACCATTGGGTTCGGATAGTGGCGTATCAACTTGGGTAAAGTGCATCAAACCAAATAATCCCGCATTAAGCAATTCTTGCTGACGCGATCGCAACTCCTGATAAACTAAAGCTCCACCATTATCCCAATCCGTGTTTGGATCTGCCATCAGGAAAAGGTAGTCTATCATAGACGATTTTCCCAATTTGGTCTTGATGAAGTTAGCAATCTCGATTATCCGGTCAGGCATATCATAAAGCTTAGCTTGATCCGGGGTTAAGCGTTGGCATCCGTTGCCATCATTACGCCACGGCCCCTGCGTCACTTGGAAGCCAAAAAACTCTACTCCTGGTGCTGCTGCACTCAGGGTGGTTAGAAATTTGTCTAAACCACCCGTTCCGGGGTTGAAGTCACCAAAAGCTAAACCGACTTTCACCCGCAGTCCGGTGACAGACCGACTTGCGTTGCGTAGTCTTTGGGCAGCTTCAGCCATCAATTTACCAAAATTTTGCGGTATACTCGCATCCCAACCAGATGATACTAAGGCGGGGTCGCGGAGGGTTCCCACTAAGTTATGCTCTGGTTCTAGCACTAAATATACTTGTCCTGTGGTTTTAGCTAGCACTTCCTTGGCGAAGCGGTCTAACTCGGAAAAATACCAACTTTTCCTAGCTTCAATTTCCGCCCAAGTTTTTTTAGTTTGGGCATCGGCTGTGATGAAGTCAAGGATAAAAACCGGGATGACACCTTCTTGTTTCATCCTAGCTGTACTTGTGCAAGTAGTCTGACCTGAGACGCAACCATACCAGATTGGCTCCCATCCCTTACCTACCCAAATCTGCTGCATATCTGGTTTGGGTAAGCCTGCTTCTTTAGAAATGTCCAGGCTATCTGTCCACGTACCTTGGACTAAGCTAGCGCCGCCACCATAACCGAGTAGAATCCGAGTGGTTTGGGATGTGGCGACGGTGTTGAATTCAAATGATAGAACGAACGCGATCGCAAACGCCAGCAAAAATTTCCACGTTTTGTTCTTGAAAAAACTTATATTCACAAAAGTTGCCTCAATTAGAGATAGGTGTATCTGTCGAGTCCTTTCCCAAGCCGATAAGTTTTTCGACAGCTTATCTCCGTGTCCGGCAAGTATTAAAAAGTTCAGTGATTTCGCTAACAAGTACGTAGATTAGCGTAAGAAGAATTGTATATTGGGTTTTGCGATCGCAACCTAATACCCACAAGGATTTGTTGGGTTTCGATGGCAAAACCCAACAAATCCTTACTTGCTAAATTAACGGATAATACCTAAGCAAGTTGGGTGCGTAAGTGCAACGTAACGCACCAAAACCCTTACAATCTTGGAGGTAGGTAAGGTTTTTGAAACTCAACATCCAGTAAACAAGCGTGAGTTATTGGGTGAAGTGCCTCAATCCAACCTACAAAATATGCACTATTCTAAGTGTGCTACGACAATACAAAATGGAAGAAAATTCAAAATGAGCAACACAGTTTCCGACATCGCAGTAAAAACCATCAACGGTGAAGATAAACAACTCTCCGAGTACGCCGGAAAGGTACTCTTAATAGTAAATGTGGCTTCCTATTGCGGCTACACGCCTCAATACAAAGGACTGGAACAGTTAAACCAAAAATATCGAGATACTGGGTTGCGCGTCTTAGCTTTCCCCTGCAACGACTTTGGAGCGCAAGAACCTGGAAGCAACGCAGAAATTATGCAATTCTGCACGAAAAACTACGGCGTTAACTTTGAGATGTTTGACAAAGTTAACGCCAAAGGTTCCCAACAGCACCCGCTTTATAATCGACTCACCAATGCAGTTGAACCTATAGGAAATGTTTCTTGGAATTTTGAGAAATTCTTAATCAGCAAGCAGGGTGAAGTAGTCGCCAGATTTAATAGTAGCGTTAAGCCAGAGTCCCCAGAATTGATTGCTGCAATTGAGCGTGAGTTAGCAAAATAACTGTAAAATTTATGTCCCTAAAAAACCCGGCTAATCTCACTGTTGAAGAAGCGCATAAAATCCTTAAGGCTTTCGACTGTGTAAAGAGCTTCAGTGAATCAGCACCAACCAAAGACTCAATTCGTCAAGCTTTACTTTTGGTGACAGAGCTTTGCGATAATCAAATATTAGGAATTTGCGCCGACACCTCAGAACAGGGTATTTTGGCTTTGAAAACTTATGCAGAAGCATTGGGTTATGAAGTACCCCAATTATCCGCAATAGATGGCTCTGTTTACATCAAATTCAACCCAAAAACAGGCTTATGTTATCTTGATTCTTACACAGGGGAACATCGCGGAGTCCTAATTTCCTGCCAGTCTGCATATGACGGAGGAATTAACGAAATGTACGGGCATTTACCACTAGATTTATTCACATCGGAATCGTCATGAACGTAGCAATTATTGGCTGTGGTTACGTTGGTAAAGCAGTTGCTCAATATTGGCAAAATTCAGGTTTTGTTGTCACCGCAACCACAACCACTCCGGAAAAAGTTTCAGAATTGGAAGCAGTTGCCCAACGAGTTGTAGTAGTTAAAGGCAACGATCCAGAAGGTTTAAAGTCAGTGTTGGAAAACCAGGATGCTGCGCTTTTGAGTGTTGGTGCAAAGAGTGCCAATGGGTACGAAGAAACTTATCTGGAAACAGCTCAAACTTCAGTCTCAATTTTACCCCAAATAGGTTCGCTGCGACAACTAATTTACACGGGAAGCTACTCTGTCTATGGCGATAGAAATGGCTCGTTAGTAGATGAAAAATCACCCGTTGCGCCTAAAAATTATACTGGTAAAATTCTCTCTCAAACTGAGGAAGTATTACTCTCAGCGTCAACTGAAAATGTAGGCGTTTGTATTCTTCGCTTGGGTGGAATTTATGGTTCTGGTCGCGAACTGGTGAAGATTTTTCGCAATGCACCTGGAACAACCAGACCTGGAAGCGGAGAAGATATTACAAATTGGATTCACCTTGATGATATCGTTGCTGGTATAGAATTCGTCCGTCAGCACCGACTGCAAGGCATTTATAACTTAGTAGATGATGCCCATCTAACAAGTAGAGAACTGCTGGATAGAATGTGCGAAAAGCACAATTCACCTAAAGTTTTATGGGATTCCTCTCTTAAGAGTCTTCGACCATGCAATGCCCTGGTTTCTAATCAAAAGATAAAAGACGCAGGGTATCAGTTAATTCATCCACAAATAATAGTGTAATTGATATATTATAAGGCATGAGCAATAAAGAATTACTTTCAAATACATCTTTAATTGTCGGCTGCTGGCAACTCGATGACCGCAGTTGGAAACAAATTTCAGAAAATGACATTGCCCGTGCGCTGGACATTTACTTAGCTTTGGGTATTAATACTTTTGATACAGCAGACATTTATGGACGGAGTGAAAGTGTTGTTGGTCGCTTGCTGAAAGGACGCGATCGCACAATTTATACTAAAGCTGTCTTTTTCGGAAATGTCCCCACTCCCGCACAAATTAAAAGCAAAATTGAAGCTTCTCTCCGCAATTTGCAACAGGATACCTTGGATTGCGTGCAAATCCACTGGCACAACCCGCAGCTAGATTTTGCCTCTACTTTTGCAGCTTTCAAGGATTTATTAGAACAGGGAAAAATTCGCCAGCTTGGTGTCACCAACTTCAATACTCCTATGTTGGAAAAAGCTGTAGAATACGCCCCCATCAGCAGTCATCAAGTTCAGTATAGTTTGATTGACAGACGTGTTGAAAACTCAATGCAGACGCTTTGCCTGAAGCACAATATTGCTTTGTTGCCATATGGCCCTTTAGCAGGCGGTTTCTTGTCAGAAAAGTTTCGAGGTGTCACCTCACCTCCAAGCGAATTATCTCACGCTCGTAGCTTCTATTACAATAGTATGATTAGAGCGCACGGTGGTTGGAAACCTGTACTGGAAATGCTGGAGACATTGGCACAGGTAGCGCAGAAATACAATAAGACTATTTCCCAAGTTACGCTAAATTGGGTTAAGCAACAGCCTGGTGTTGCTGCTGTAATCTCTGGCTTTACTACAGATCGTCAGCAGATACAGAAAAATGTGGAAGCTTTAAGTTGGAGTCTAAATAAAGAAGATTTACAATTACTTTCTCAGAGTTCAGATGCTTTGTTTAAGCAACCTGGAGATATTTACTCTTACGAACGATAGTTGTGAGTTTTTCAACCAAAAGGACGCAAAAAATTATGCAATCAGTATCTGAAAATTCAATGATTACTGAGAATGTGGCAGTTTCTCCAACACAGTTTTATACTTGGAAAAATCATCGCTGTGCTTACGAAATTTATAATCCAATTAATCAAACAACAGATAACGGAATTCCCTTGCTGTTAATTCATCCTATTGGTGTCGGGTTATCTCGCAAGTTTTGGGATAGATTCTGCCGCGAATGGTATGAAAAAGATTGCCAAAATTCAATTTACAATCCTGATTTATTAGGATGCGGTGAAAGCGATATGCCGCCTGTTGCTTATAATCCCGCAGATTGGGCTGAACAGTTGCAACATTTTTTGCAAACAGTGGTACAAAAACCTGTGATTGTAGTGGTGCAAGGTGCTTTGTTACCTGTAGCAATTGAGTTAGTTCGCCTACAATCTAACTTGGTTAGAGGTTTGGTGTTGGCTGGGCCTCCGGCGTGGGCGGTCATTACTAAACCTTCAAAAGGTTTGAAGAAAAAAATAGTTTGGAATCTGTTAGAATCTCCTTTTGGTAGCGCTTTTTACCGCTATGCGCGACGGCCGCAGTTTTTAGATTCGTTCTCGATTCGCCAATTATTTGCTGATGAGGATTCAGTAGATGAGGAGTGGTTGGATACACTGGTGAAAGGTGCGGTTAATCCAGATAGTCGCTATGCTGTTTTTTCATTTTTGGCGGGATTTTGGCGACAGGATTATCAGGATGCGATCGCATCCATTACCCAACCTACTCTAGTAGTCGTAGGAGACACTGCATCAAGTATCAGTCAGTCTGGAAAAGGGGAAACACCAGATGAACGAATAGCTGACTATCTGAAGTGTTTACCGAACGGTCAGGGTGTCAAAATGTCAGGCCGTAATGTTTTACCCTATGAATCTACGGCTAAATTTGTCACCGTAGTTGCAGATTTTGTCAAGGAGATCCCCCCAACAGGTCTTAATCAGGGGAGCTAGGATATTATTATACAAGAGGAATTTAACTAATGTCTGAACAAATAACTGCTGAAATAAGCGATCGCATCTGCAAACACATGAACGATGACCATGCAGATGCAATAGTTCTTTACGCTAAAACTTTTGGCGATACTCCCAATGCGATCGCAGCAGAAATGCTATCAATTGATTCTTTGGGAATGAATCTAATTGCCCAAATGAATGATGATGCTACGCCAATTCGCATTCAGTTCGACCATGCGCTAAAAGATGCCGAAGATGCTCACCATACACTCATTGAAATGGTAAAACAGGCGCGTTCCAATTCCAAACAAAACGTAGATATTTAGGCAGGTCACGGCACAGCATAACCCTCTAATTAACCATAATTGTAAGCTAGTCTCGTGCGACGCGAAACCCAACAAACGCTGATATTGTGTTGGGTTTCGTTGCTTTGCGGTTTGGAGTTTCTAGCTTATACTTCTTGATTAATCTGCGAACTATCGAGTCCCTGTTTTATCCAGTTTATACACTCGCGATCGCTTGTAAATATTTTGGGTGCAGCAACATTATTTAAACTTTCAGGTTTATAATGGTCATAAAAATATTTTTCTGATAATTGATAGACAATTATCAAATTCTCACGATAGACGTATCTACTCTTAAAATAATCGCCCATACTGCTAATATCTGAATGTTCATCCAGATGTTCTTTAGCAAAATCAATGATGCCAGCAATGCGACTTGAATAGATGCCAGCAGGATTTTCTACCTTATGGAATTTACCTTTATGTCCCAATTCAGAGAGTAATGTATAAGAGTAGATATCACCATTAGCCATCCCAAAAACAAACGGGATGATTAGATGTCCTTTATAGGAAACTGAGTTTTCGTAAAGTAAGCGACGCATACTATTTTAGATTTTAAATTTAAGGGATAGATAAAAAGAATTAGTCTAAAAAGAATTGTATCACTAGGACTTTTGATAATTGTCCCAGTAATAACAAAAATCATTCAGGCTTAAAGTAAAGAGCCGATTTATACAAAACTTGTTCTTGGTGGGTTTCCAAAGTGCAATCCGACAGGGGATAAGCCACACAGGTAACGATATACCCAGCCTCTAGTTCTTTTGGACGCAGAAACTTTTGTTCGCTTTGGTCTACTTCACCACTCACCAACTTGGCGACACAAGCCGAACATTCCCCTTGTTTGCACCCAGAAGGTAATCGAATCCTCGCATCTTCAGCCATATCCAAGATGTACTGATCGTCTGGTACTTCGATGATGCGGTCGAGATTGAGTGCCGAATTCACCAACCGGACTTGATAAACTGCCATTAAAACGACTCCTTTAAAACTCGTATCCTCTGCCAACCCAATAGTGCCAATCGGCTATTGCTTCCAAGGTTTCGCTATCAGCATCAATCGGTTCTATATCAGATAAACGAGCCGAGAACGTATCTTCACCTGTAGCATCTTTGTAAAGCACTTCTACAAACATATCGTGCGAGCATTCATCCTCCGATGACATTTCCACCACCTCAACTTCTTTACCTTCAGGTGAGGATGATTTGCGTCCCTTTCTCACCCACTTAGCTTTAAAGGGGAAGTTAAGATTATCGTTAAGGTAGTAGTACCATCCCATCGCCTGTTCTTCCTCGTCATAGGCATCGACGATGATCTCCATTGCAATGCGATTCTCTCGGATTTCGTCTTCCTCAACGTTAGGCATAAGACATCGGCTCTAGATAATTAAACTTTGAATATAATAAATCTTTCGAGCGATCGCGTTCTCGATTCTTCTCAACGATTGTCGTCACGATGCTCTATTTGCTGTCTCACCCAAGCGCGAAAAGACCGAATCATGGGGATTTCCCCAATTCTTAGACTTTCTTCCAGAAACCCTGGAATTTCTGTTGTTAAGGGTAGATTTGCAAAAGTAGGAGAGACAGTGCAAGGAACATACACTTCGTCTCGCAATTGATAAATTTGCATTACAGGTTCGTCGTAACGCCAAACTTCCGGAACACCCAAAGCCAGATAAATTGAAAGTCGGTCAACAGAAGCGCTGGTATAGTCCACCTCCACTGCTAAGTCAGGAGGTGGGTCAATCGTTAAATCGATATCCCTTTTCTGTCTGATTAGCGGTTCATTTTGAATATAAAAGCAAGAATCTGGTTCAACACCCCGCTGAAGATCTGGACGCTTACAAGTGAGAGATCCAGCGCTTCTGAGATTGAGGTTCAGTTCCTCAGCTAAAGCGAAAACCAAGTGTTCAAGCAGTCTATTGTTATGCTCATGAGGCATCAGGGGGGTCATAATTTCCAGCATTCCGCGATCGTAAGCCAGTCGAATGTTACGATCTTCTCCCATCTCTGCAAGTATAGTTTCAAACGTTTGCCAACTGATGTTTCTAAGTACACCCCGCCCTTGAGTGGTTTTCGCTGTCGTCACCATAGGACTCAACCCCGCGTTTTCTACCACGATATCAAGTTGAGTGGGTAATGAGGATGCGAGCGCGTTAATGAGGAGAAGACGCGATCGCGTCCTATAATTAAAAGCTTGCACCTCTACTATTGATACAGTTGCAGGTTTAATTCCTTGCTTACGTCCTTAGAATAGAAAAGACTTCTTGCACAAACTGCTTGTATTTTGTTGAGTCTTCGCTCAGAATTTCAGTCAAGTTAAAATAGGTAGAGATTGTTGAATCATTTTGAATACGAGTATGCACCTCAGAGGTAATACAGCTAGCAACGAGAATAGTTTTAACTTGACTGTTCCTGCGAAAAGCTTCCTCAAAAGATTTTTTTGCTGCACCGTAACGCTCAAGTGCGCCAGCGGGGTCAGTGCCTCCCTTAACCTCAATTACACCAACTGTTGTACCCTGATTACCCAGCAGTGAAATATCAGGCTCACTGGAAAAGAGCATTGAGGTTTGATTAACTAACCTCACACCCCGATAGCGCTCAATATTTCCTAACTGTTCCTCAAGCTTCTCAGGATTGTATAATTCAATTGCCGTACCCACACGTGGGAGCAGAGCTGCAAGAAAGTTGCGCTCTTTAGCCTCTTTCACGAGAAGCCGTTGAACAACTTTTTCTGCTTCTTTTCCAATAGCATTACGCCACGAGCCGTCAATTTGCGTCCCCGTTGATGCCAGCAATATTCCATATAATTCATCTTCTGTAAGACTTTCTATAGAGCTATCAATGATGAGCGAGATGTGTTCATTAAAAAGCTGGGCAAGTCTCTTGGCTTCGTCTTCATTTAGAAGACAGTGATTTTCTTCATCAATTTCAAATTCTTTAACATCTATATCTACTAAACACTTAACCGCTTTCTGGGAAAGAGCAGCAATATTACGATAGTAGGCTATTAGTATAGAGTGTTCGCGAATTAACCTGGGGTGGCAAAATACTTGAATGAGCTGTAAGTTATCATGCTCGTTGATGTAGGCAAAAGCATCCTCGCCAATGCCCCAATCAGCCCAGCATTGCCAACTGTATAGATGCTTTGCGGGTAATATTTGATCAATTTTATCGCGGAAAGATAGCGTCTTGTATTCCTTGAGTTTGCGATAAAAAAACGTTGATCGTAGTCGATACTTTATACGATTTGCTTCAGCTAAGAGTGAGGCTTCATCTGATGTCATGTAATCGCTGCTTTTTCCCAAATATATACACATTTCCGAAGCTCGGCGCGACCTCGATCTCTCATTTGCTGACTACTATTGCCCTTGCCACGACCCAATGTCCAAATGTATCGAGTTGTCAGCCCGAAAGACTCTGCCATATCAGATAAAATAAGGTCTACAGGTATCTCCTCACCAACATACTGAACGTTATCATTTACTATTGCCACTATGCCCCCCGGCTTAAGGCTTCGAGCTAATTCATAAGTGACAAAGCACATTTCGTAAAAGTAATTATGCACCATTCTGGCAATGTTGACGTTATTTAATTTCCCTTCTTTTTTAGCAGCTTCCAAAATTGTCAAAACTTCTTGTAACGCGGTTTGTTGTTGGAAGGTGGAATCGATTTTCAAAAACTCCTGAGCGCGTCCTATACCTGTGTAATACTGCTCTAGTTGAGTGCGTTTATCTCGGTTCTCCACAGTGCATGAAAGCATTGCCTGACGTAGCTGCTTTACTTTCTCTTCACTGCACCCCAGAAAGACTAGCTCAAGTGCATACGTGCGAGTGTAATCATATCGGTTCAAATAAGGCGGCGAAGTTATTACAAAATCAATACTGTTTTCTTGCAGAGTGGGAAGAATTTCGAGACAAGATTTTTGATAAAGTATAGGCTCCGGATTTTCAACATGACCAGGCTTTATGGCTGCAAATTCGGATACTAGACTATCGCCAAATAAATCTAGTTGGATTGAGCAGACATCTAAATCTGATCTTATCTGCTTAAGTTTTTGGGAAATTGCATCAGAAAAAGTTAATATTTCTCCTTTATTAAAGGTTTGCTTTCCCTGAGAACGACCTGAACGGGCATCCCAACGCAAATATTGTCCGTCTTTTCTGGTATAGCTAATATCCTCAAGCATACAAAAAGCGGCATATAAAAGTAAAGTGCGGATATCGTCATTTGTGACCAACTTGTGACAATAGGAAATATAACCAATAAGTTGGTTTTCTTCATTAGAGGAAAACGCACCACGAGTAATCGCAATGTGCTTGATTTGGTAGCAGGGGTCATAGTAATCGGCAAAGTTGATTTTTATTATTTCATCAACTACCAAATTAAACTCTTTAATATTGATTTTATTAGCTAAAATTCGAGATTGGATTGCATAAATGCCGACAGGCAAAAGTTCAATTCCCATATTTTGCCACCCCAAAGAACTTGCAGCAAATAAAGCTGCACCGCATCCCGCGAATGGATCGAGCAAAATACCTGGTTGTCGCTTGAAGTTTTGCAGAAGATACGTAACTAATCGTTCTGAAAATCCTTCTTTATACTTAAACCAGCTATAAAATGGAGTTTCCTTATTGGACTGAAAACTAACCAACCTTCTGTTCAAACAAGGATTAGGAATAATTTTTGCCTTAAACTTTTCGTAGAGAGCCGTTCTTGCTACTGAAGAATGAAGGGCTTGTGCAGAGTTGGTAATAGTAAAATTATTAAGCCTATTCCCGTGTATCATCTGTTTCATTACTTATCAAGGCTCTCGCAAGGCGGAATGATGATTGTAATATTGTAGGGCAATTGTGTATCTCTGGTGAAAAGCGATCGCATTCCCATAAAAACGCGATCGCGCCCTAAACAACTTATACTACTTATAGTATGACTCTAGGTAGGATATGGCTAAAATATCTATCTCATTGCCAGAGGAATTGCTGACTTACCTCGACCAAAAAGTTGAAAATCGCAGTGCTTTAATTGAATCTCTCTTGCAACAATGGCGACAGCAGCAAGAAGATGCAGCACTGGCAGCAGCTTGTTCTTTGGTAGATGAACTGGAATTAGGTTGGGAGAGCGAATGGCAAACGGCGGTGATTACGGACTGGGAAGCATCTGGATTGTGACCTTCGATCCATCTGTAGGTACAGAGATTAGAAAAACCCGTCCGGCGCTGATAATTTCTGGTAGCGTATTTAATGCACAGCGTAGTAAGGTAAAGGTTTTGCCCTTTACCTCAGCACGGATTGATGACCCTCGAATTTCGCCTGCGGTGGTGAGAATATCCTCATCATCACAAAATGGGCTATCTGTAGATAGCCTGCTGGTGTGCGTCGAACCTATGACCTTTGACAAAATGCGCTTAATTCAACGGGTAGGCGAATTAGAAGCAGAACTATTACAGCAAGCTCAAAACATTCTGCGCCAATACCTACAGCTTTAGGTACATTACAATAGAATTTAGCTAAGGTAGCCAACAATTAGGTAAGAAAGTTTTACCGAAACCGCGTATTGTTTGGTTAATTGATCGACCAAATTGAATATGCGGTTCATCTGCTTCTACTGGTAAAATCAAAGCCTTACTTCCACTACTAAAGCGGGAAATTACCAAATTTGCTGCTTCCAAACCTGTTACATAAGCTTTTTCCTGCGACCAGGAACCGTGACGGGTAACAATCCAATCGCCGCTCATAAAAACATTATTGATACTCGTTACTCCAGCTAACATATACTGATAGCTACCGGGGAGAAAGTGAGTAACTGCATTAGGCAGACGAATAACGCTGCTGTCAATTACCTTGGCTTCGCGAAAAGCTGGCACGCAAGTTGCTAAATCGCGCTGAACTAGCGGCACAATTTCCTCATCGCTTAACGGGAGAAACTGATTCGCGTGATAAAAATCAGCCTCAATAACTGTTCCCGGTTCATCGCGGTATTCATCATGCAGCCCGTTCAAATCAAAAAATGTCCAGCCAGTTGTTGCATTAAAACCAAAACAGGCATTGGAAGGACGAGGAATATTAATTTTGCGGTCAAACCAGAGGCGAGTTGCTAACACATCAACCGCGCCCAAATTGTGAATATCCCGAAATTCTTGACGACTTTGTAAGCTAGGGCTACTTGATACAATCTTCTTCATGCCGCTGATACCAACTGCAAAGATAACTGCATCAGCTTCAAAAACTTCATCACCGCAGACAACAGCTGTTGCTTGATTATTGCTATCAACAATTACGTCACTTACTCGACGGTTTGCGAGTAATTTTGCCCCCGCTTGTTCAATACGTTGCACCCAAGGACGAAATATCTTTTCTCCGACAGTTCCGCGACACCAGACAACATCAAAATCGGGTTGGTGAGCCAAAATGAAGTAATAAAGCATACCCAGTGCGGCGGCGGCGGAACACTGCTCTCCGGGAGCAAATAAGCCTACCAGCAGCATCGGCTCGAAGGAATCATGGTAAAGTCGTGCCGAAACACCAAAATCTTTGAAGAGTTCTCTTGCTGTCACCTTGTCGTAGCGTCGCCAAGCTTCATCAGAGTTGTCAAAATCGAGGACGGCGTAGAGTAGAGGTAAAGCTGAGATGCGATCGCTTAACGGCAACCGCTTAAACTGAGTGTAGAGAAAAGTCCCAAGCGGCGTAGGTAGTCGCGGCAAATCTTGAAAAATCGGCGATTCAACTTCTAATCCTGCGGGGGAATACTGGGAGGAACGAGTCCAAGGTGTGAAGGGATTTAGCCCTAATTCGTTTACTAGGGAGAATATATTTCGGTACGGATACCAGAAGCCGTGAATACCAGCTTCGACAGAACGCCCCGCCCCTGTTTTCCAACCTGCTACTAAGCCACCGGGATAAGAACCAGCTTCTAGAAGGGTTACGTCGTAGCCTTGTTTTGCTAGGTGGTAGGTAGCGCCTAAACCTGCCCAACCTGCACCAACGACGACTACCTTTGGGGTTTTTGTTTCTGTTGACATCGCGCACGCTCCATTTTTTTTCAGGATGACAATTAAGAACCCGCCCTGCTTGAAGAAAAGGGGAGTTAGCCCCAACCCTTCAAGGGCTGGGGGTCAGAGTGTATTGCATCCTAAGAACCCCTATAAGAAAAAATTCTCTAGGTTCAAAACTGCCGAGCAACGGAAGTCTCCGGCTCCGCAAAACTCAAAACTCTAGTCCGCATCTCCCCCGACAATGACATTTTTAATCCGCAGACTTGGGCCGCCACAGCCTACAGGTAAACCATTTTGTCCGCCTTTGCCGCAACCGCCGGATTCATCCCAGTAGAAGTCATCACCAATGGCTTCAATATCAGCCAATGTGCTGAAGACGTTACCGGAAAGCGTTACATCTCGAACTGGTTCAGCAATTTTCCCATCGCGGATCATCCAGGCTTCAGCGGCGGAGAAAGTGAACATTTCCCCGTTTGTCATCCCTCCTAACCAGTTGCGAGCATAAACGCCTTCTTTGATGCCTGTGAATAAATCTTGCACAGGTGTCTTACCCCGCTCAATCCATGTATTCGTCATGCGGACGAGGGGCGGATAGTGGTAGTTAAGACAACGAGCATTGCCTGTGGGGGCTTCTTCCAATTTCCCGGCGGTTTCGCGGGAGTGGAGCCGTCCGACTAAGATGCCATCTTTAATTAGCTGAGTTGTGGTGGCTGGTGTCCCTTCATCATCGTATAAGTAGCTACCGCGATGGCCAGCAGGTGCGGCACCATCAAAGATTTGCAACTCTTTTGGCCCAAATCGCCGTCCCAAGGTCATGACTTCCAGTAAGTCGGGGTTTTCGTAAGCCATGTCTGCTTCTGAGAGATGACCAAAGGCTTCGTGGACAAATAGCCCGCTGAGTATGGGGTCAATCACTACAGTGTAAGTGTTGCCTTTTACTGGGGGTAGTGAAAGGGCATCCACGCCTCGGAGTGCGGCACTTTTTACCTGCTCGTCAAGATTGGTTAAATCTTCGTAGGCTTTGCGGGAACCTGTGGTTTCGCGTCCGGTTTGCACAGTTTCGCCATTACGGGCGGTTGCAGCAAAGCGCATTTCCATATCCACCCAGGATTGTTCGATCATCGTTCCCTCAGAGGTGGCGAGGATGATTCGCTGGGATGTGTCGCTGTAGCGGATGGAGGTGGTGGTAATTGAAGAACTGGCGCTCTTGAGAATGGAGGTGTAGCGATCGCACAATTCTTTTTTGCTTTTCAGGGAAATTTGTCGCGGATCTGTGCCTGTCAACGCCAGCTTACATATAGCTTGTACTGGGTCTATGGGAGCCAGCAGGGTTTCTTCATCGCCAATCATCCGAGCCGCGCTTGTCGCTTCTTCCACCCGTTCTGCTAGGGTAGAAAGCTGATTGAATGAAGCAAAGCCCCAGCCTCCTTTGTAACAAGCCCGGACTTGTCCACCAATGGAGATGCCTTCTGTGAGGGTTTCTATTTTGTCGCCTCGCAAAAATATATCGGTTCCTTCGGCTTCTTCTAGTCGAATCGCTAAATAATCCACGCGGGAGGAGTAACGAGCGACCAGATCGGCGAGCAAGTTTTTGGCATCAGCGAGTAAGCTCGGCATTTGTCTTGCAGCAACATTTATAAACTGCCTCTATTGTGCAATTTTTTTGGCTTAGTCTACCACTGCATCAGGAATTAACAATTAAAAATTGAAATTCAGTTATTTGTAAGTTTGGGTTGAGCCGGAGCCACACCTAACAGATGGATATGGAAGGTTGGGTTAAGGCGACCTAACCCAACCTTCAGTTTAGTTGTTTCTTTTTTGCCTTTTACCTTTTACAGGATTGCCTTGTTTAAAGTTGTCTTTCTATTCTGTTAGTTATAGCTGGCGGTGGTGGTGTTGCTGCGTCGTAAATTCTCAATTCTTGAACATTCCAACGGCTGAGGATAGCTTCCGCTTGACGCACCTCGGCTTCTGTGCCTTCTACCATCACAAAATATTCACCGCTATGAATGCGATGCTCGTAAATTGCGGCTTGTTCTTCCGGAATACCGTAGCCGATTAATCCACCCAATAAGCTACCTGCTGTAGCACCAATTACACCACTGGTTAATGTGGTTGCCAAGGCTGTTGCTGCTGCTCCGATTAATGCGATCGCGCCGACACCGGGAATAGCTGCCAGGGTGCCTAACCCAAAAGCTAAACCGACCGTACCCCCAACTGCACCACCTGCGATCGCGCCAATGTTTGTTCCCTCTTGCGCCTTATTTTCCGGTGGCGGCGACACTTGCTGTGGCTCTTTGCTGATGGTAGAAACTTGATTCATCGGAAAGCCAGCGGCTTTCATTTCCTCAATAGCACCTTCTGCATTCTGAATGTCTAAGAAAACACCAAATGCACGTTTTTGCTGAGTAAGCACGATTCTTATTTCCTCCCGCTAGTTGGAGACTGGGAAAAGTTAGGAGTAATGATTGAATTAATAACTCCTCGCCTCCTAACTTCTAACTATCCCCGTCTCCTCAGTCTCTATTTTGACTCGCACCTGCAACCCATGCGTTTATAGGGTCTGTTCGCGACGGTCAATAATTTGAACTGGAGCATCTGTGCTAGGTGTAGGATCAACGACTGGAGTCGAATACGTGGGGCTAGGATCGACAGCAGTTGTATTATGGGTGGTACCAGTAGTGCCAGGAGCATCATAAATACCCCACTCTTCAATTCCCCGATGGCTCAAAATCGCTTCAGCACGACGAATATCATTATCATCGCCGTCCACCAACACTAAATAATGTCCTCTGGATACGCGATCGTTGTAAACTTTGGCTCGCTCTTCAGGAATTCCCAAACCAATCAAGGCGCCTAATAGACCAC
This sequence comes from Trichocoleus sp. FACHB-90, assembly GCF_014695505.1. Taxonomy (NCBI): domain Bacteria; kingdom Bacillati; phylum Cyanobacteriota; class Cyanophyceae; order Leptolyngbyales; family Trichocoleusaceae; genus Trichocoleus; species Trichocoleus sp. FACHB-90. Next base: position 5,459 of record NZ_JACJOK010000018.1, on the reverse strand, counting down.
CCGCTGCTGCACCAATGGCTGTTCCCGACAGGGTTGTGGCTATGGTGGTGGCTGTAGCTCCTGCTAACATCACCGGACCAATGCCAGGAATTGCTAAGGCACCTAAGCCTACTAATAAGCCAGTCAAACCGCCCAAAGCACCGCCTGTAACAGCACCCGTTTTTGCGGCTTCGTCGGCTTTATTGCCTACCTTATTGCTTACATCAGCTCCAGCAATGTCGCCTCCTTTCTTTGCGTCCTGTGCTACCACAGAAACTCTGTCCATAGGAAAGCCAGAGTTCTTCAGCTCAGTGAGCGCTACTTCTGCATCGCGGTAGTTTGAAAATACACCTACAGCACGCTTATGATGTCCTACCATGATTCCTCCTATTTCCTATTAAAACAGCTTGCTTTATGTCACTAAAGAACAAGAACAAACTTTTTATTGCTTACACCTTGAATTTTGGAATTTATCTAAATTTATGCCATCAATCTTCAGATATAAACTCAACCTTTATCTGTCTTAGGTAGGAAAATATTATCTTCCTTAAGGCCTAAAAATCTCCTGTTTTAGGTAGTTGCCTTTAAACCTTTAATAGTGTTATGTTTCCTTAAACAAATTAAGCTTTATAAAATAACCTTTTAGTACAAAAAATACTTGCTTTAGCAAGGGCATCTCCAGGTTAATTGTCTACTGTTAGATAAGGATCTAGTCAGAAAATTATTGAAGGGCAAGTAATAAAGAGATTATAATTATTGAATAATAAATTTATTGATAACGCAGAAGTTGAATTGGAAAACAACGAGCGTGTGCAAATATACGCCCTACGCCTATCTAGGATGTAGGTATTCACAAAAATGCCTATAGCAGTCCTAAATGACTCGTGAAGGCGAGATCCGCGACTTCTTTAAGAAGTCGCGGATCAGAAGGGCTGGCACCTCACAACTCAAATAGGATTGCTATATATAGCGGCGATTTTAGCCGTCAGGTGTTTTTCAAGCATAGCGATGCACTGTTTTAATTTCGGTAGCAAAAGTGGGAATTATAAATTAGGTTTACTTGAGTGTCGTTTTGATTTCGTTGGAATGGAAAATTGCAGATGCGCTACCTTTTATTAATTTTTGTTTCTTCTTTCCTGAGTTTACTGTCGGGGCGGGTTGTTACAGCCTCGGAGATTCAAACGCCGAATTTAGTTAAGCAAAGTTCGTTTAGATCAACTTCGGCTCAAACTTTCTGGCCCGAAGCGCAACGACTTGTACAGGATCAGATAAATTTAATTAATCGCATTGAAAGAGCGATCGCATCGGACGATCCCTACGGCGTTTTTGTAGCCGAGGGAAAAATAACTCTCCACCAAGGAGAAGTAGAACGCTTTCTTAAAAGTCAATATCGAAATCCTGCTTTGTTGTGTACCCGCACGAACGGCGGCATAACACCAGCAGGCTCCGATTTAAGTGTAGAACAGGCGCAGGTATACTGCTCTCTCTATGCTTCAACTGCCCAGTTGATGCCCCTACGCCCAGTGCTGGAAAGACGGCAGGCGACACTGACACCAAACAATCCCTTAACATTATCTAGGAGCCAACAGTCGATTTTGGCAGTGCCTCCTCAGAAGTTGCCTTCCCCCCCTACAAGTTACGTAGCTCCAGAACCGCCGCTAGTGGGCATAAGCGCCAAAACACCGATTTCTGGCTATCAGCCCCCGATTGCACCTGCGATCGCGCCCCCACAACAAGCAACTACGGCGCTAGCATCTGCCAAACAGCTACTCTCCCAAGCAGTAGCTTCCTTTCCCTCAGCAACTCCTTTTATTGATGCAGGCGAAACAGCGCAACTCAAGGAACGCAACGCCTACGGGCTTGATCAGCAAGAACCTCAAGAGTACGAAAATTTTCTCTCTCAACCAAACACTGGCATCGCCCGCGTCTTGCCAAGTGGAATTGTCAACTCCCAACCGATGCAAAATCGGCTAATTCCCACAGTAGCAGAGCGTTTCGCCTATCCTCCCTTGCTGCGGGGAATTGGCGGTGATATTGCCGAGACCACTCCCTCATCTGGGCGCATCTCTCAGGAAGATGAATTTACCCCCAGATTTGCAGTTAAGCTGGAAAATGGCAACTTCCAGATTGCCCAACGCGGGCTGGATTACGGCTTTATGATCGATTTGGGGGAAGTGCCTTTAGAAAATCTCGACCCCACACTAAAGAAAGTTCGCGCCCTCTCGCCACAAACGCGCCAGTTTTTCCTAAATTATCGTCCCCCTAATGAGCTTGCAGCTTTGCAGGTAGATCGACAACGCTTCATCACTGGCAAACTAGGTGAAGTTAGTGTTAGCGAACCAGTGCAACAAACGACAGCGTTGGAATCGGCAATAAATCGCCTTTCTCCCGACGCGCCAGTGGTTCTGAACCACACTTATTTAATGCGGTTAGTTCAGTTTCAGGTGCCAGAAGTTGTTCTCAATCGTGGGACAGTTAACAGAGAGCAACGTCGCTATCTCGACCAAATTTTAGAAACACCCAGCAGTGATGCGCTGGTTGCCTTCCGTCCCGTCAACCGCCGTCCTGATGGCAGTTATACGGTTTTGTGGAGAGTCCTGAATCAGTTCCCAGATCCTCAAATTGAAGACTTGGAGAAATACGTCAATTTGGAGTGAAGAGTAAAAGTACCTGACCCGCCCAGAACTAAAGTTCCGGGCTAATAGCAAAAGTCCGTTAAAACGGACTAGAGATATGGCAATTAGTCGGTTAAAACCGACTTAAGCTATTAGCCAGGGACTTGAGTCCCTGGCTAAAGTTTCTGGGTAAGAGCAAAAGTCCGTTAAAACGGACTAGAGATATGGCAATTAGTCGGTTAAAACCGACTTAAGCTATTAGCCAGGGACTTGAGTCCCTGGCTAAAGTTTCTGGTCGCAGCCCAGGAACGAGATATTACTTTTGATTCTGAATAAAATCGTTAACTACTTCTTGTGCCTCTGGTGGAATTTCCGTAACGAGACGAATGGGGAAAGCATCTGTGGAAGCTAACTGTGCATATTCTGGCGTGAGAAAAATCGCGTAATTGGCAGCTTCGTCTGTGAGTTGTGCTGCCATTGCTAGCGCGATCGCTTTCGTGTAGTTGCGGATATCAACAGCTTTCTCCCCAACTACTTCACCGCCTGTATAAAATGTATTCAGTTGACCAGCTTGATCTTGGGTGGTGCTAGGATCTTTTACGCTCAGATGGGTTCCCCCAACAAAACCGACGAGCCATTTAGGGGATGGTATTTTCCCAAAACCGATAATCTGTTCAGTTAAAGCTGGAGTTGTTTTATCGGCGGAACCAGCTTCAACGAGTGTGGGAACGGCGACTGAGGCCAAACCAGTTTCGCCAAATAAAAGCGAGGTAGTGGGGTTGAGAGCGATCGCTGCTTTAACCCGTGGATCTCGCAGTTGGTAGCGGTCTTCCGGAAGTTCTCTGGCAAAACACTGAGAACCTTCCCCCAAACTGAAGGAAATCAAGTTACCTTTGCAGCGCTGTTTTAACTCAGTTAGTTGCAACTCACCACCAGCGATAGATAAAGCGGTGGAACCCCCCAGAGAATACCCAATTACCAGGACGCGATCTGGTGCCAGTTTACCTTTAAGTTGACTGTGGTTCAACTTCTCTAGTTCGTCGATGACAAAACTGATATCCTTGGGGCGATCTAAAAATTCCTGTGCTGATAAGAGGGGATTTCTGCCCTTAAGTGCATTCCTTACATGAGTTTCGTTACTCCCAGGATGTTCTAAAGCCGCTACCACATAGCCGTATGATGCCAAATGTTCTGCCAAGTAGCGCAAATCTGTGCGAACTGAACCCAGACCGTGAGACAAAATTACGATCGGTTTGCCGGAAGACGCAGCTTCAGACCAGTAAACATCAACTGGAATTTCCCGGCGGCGCTGTGTATCATTTAGTTTCAAGTTCAGCACCTGCACGGATGCGCTTCCCGCTTTGGTGGGGTCAAAAGGTAAATTTAGCTGGGGACGCCTAGGAACCAGTTGGGGCGCGATCGCTGCCATAAACGCCTGAGTTTGCCAAAAAGAGGTGTTAAAGTTTCCTACTACCCTGAACGCCCGATCTAAATCAATATATATAGTTTGCCGGGGATAAGCTTCGACAAAACTCAGCAGAGATAGTCCCTCAGGTTTTCTAGCTCCCAGCACCAGTCCCGATCGCACATCTAGCACTCCCACATTATCCCGTCGCTGTGTCGCACTAGCTAAAGCTGAAGCCAGCGTTCTGCCAATCTCAGTATCAAGTAATCTACTAACGCCCACAACATTCAGGTCAAATTTTGCCCGTAGCGCTGATAAAATTTGGCTGCGTTGTTGAGGAGACAGTTGACGAGCAAAACGTTGAAGATCGGGTGGAACTTTTCCGGTTTCCGCAACCTTTCGCAGATCGGCTATATCTATTGATTCCGTGGAGGAGCCTTTAGTTACAACAACAGTTTGAGCAGCTTGTACAGAATTTGGCTCTCCGCTTATGCTATAAGCGCAAGTACCGATAAAACTTATAACTGATAATAGCCATCTCAACCGGAGTTGCATGAAAGTCTTTCCTAATTTCTGCTCTTAAATAAGTATAATATGGCACCAGTTTGTAGCCAATTAGGTGATGGCGCTCCCCGCACCGCCTTAGCCTGATGCTACACAACCAAAAAGGGGATGCGCGATCTTAAAATATCTATAGCCTGCGGAGGCAGGTTTTGTTTTTGCGGTTGCGTCTACAGTCGTCAGGCTATCTAATTTTGCGCTACCCGATTTAATTCTTGATTCAGGTCATCCAATAAAGTATTTAACAATTGCAACTGATGATGCTGATTTGTCAGCTTTAATGGTTCTTCCTTTACTTGACAATTAATAACTTTTTCTGCGCCTTCTTCGTATTGGCGAAGCGTTGCTATAGCTTGAATGTTGAAGCGGAGTAAATAATCTTCCGCCGCCTCAGCATAAGCTTCTTGTACTTGATTTACATAAGAAGCTGATGATTCTGAGTTTTCGCCGTCTTGTGCCATTTGATTAATAAGATAAGTAGCACCTCCAACTACTGCGGCTCCCACAGGGCCTCCTAAAAGCCAACCTAATCCGGTTGTAAGCGCTATCGGAGCAACACCACTCGACTGAGTTGAAGTGCTTGGTTGATTGGGTAAAACTACTTCTGGAGGTTCAGGAAATGAAAACCATAAATTAGCAGGTTGAGGTTGCTCGAAAAATTCACAAGCTTGATGTACCCATTTGATAATTGCTTGTTGATGTTCTGAGAGTGCATTCTTAAATGCTCCTTGTTCCCAGGTTTGAAATTCACCTTTTTCAAGTGCTGAAATAATTGCAGATTTATAGCAGGGTTAGCGCGTCTCAAACTCTATTGACATGGGGATTATGGCAGAGGGTGTAAGTTTGGGAGAGCCGCAGCCAACACAGAAACCATGTAGAGATCATTCATAGCAGCTCGT
>NZ_JACJOK010000017.1:0-95240 GCF_014695505.1 Trichocoleus sp. FACHB-90 | reverse complement strand
TTCGTAGATATAATTTTCATAACGAATTGTGTAATTACGTCCCATTTCTTTAAATGGTAGCCGTTCCGTTGGTGATTTTTTACACTGAACACAATTAAATTGGCGGCGAGGGACTTCTAAGTAAACTCCTTGGCCACAAATGGCTAAATCTCGGACTAAATTTGGTCGATTTTGGTGTAACTTATCAGTATAGTGTCCGCAAAATGGGCAGTTAATTCCTTCATTTAACAACTCTAATTTCAGAATGAAGAATCCTTCTTTTTGATAAGCGGTGAAAACCGTAACGTTCGGTAAGTTTAATAAGGTATCTAGATGAAAGTCCATTGTTCTTTTTGGGTAAAATGTAGCGATTGCTACATTTTACCCCATGATGCCGCAAGACCCCTTATGACATCGTTGGGGCTGTTCCTGATATACACGAATTTTGGATACCTAAATTTGAAGAGCTAGCCGCAGGTAGTGAGCAGATTGAAAGAATCATTTGTAAGGAATCAAATATTCAAGAAATTTTTAAAAAGGCTTCAAATACATTCAGTAAAACTCCAAGGAAAAGCATCTCAGGAAACGAGTTAAAAGCCCTTCCAGCTTCTAAGGAAGATGTAGAAAATAATACAGAAAATGAAAGTAACCCTTGAACCTCAACAAAAACTCCTACCGTTTTAGGGAAAGATATTTCAGTCCCAGAGATCGCACTTCAGCGTTGGCGAGAATAGGGATATTCCCACTCCAATAGATACAGATACTCATGAAAATAATTCTAGTGCGATCGCCTACCGCCGTAGCTTGGGTTGACGCTCTTGTAAGCCAACGCCTACTCCCGTCCAATATCTACGCCAAATGCAGCGATCGCATTTCAGCATTGACGAGGATAGCGATCGCTTAATTTATCAATCGCGCCAGATCCTAATTGGTAGGCATCAGAAATGCACTCGGTAAAGATGGCATTTAAGTCAAATCCACCGAAAAATTGACTCTGCTGAACTAAAATGTAGCGCTCATCTTGAAACTGGTAAATTTCAATTTTCTGTCGGCGGATGCTCCAGAGTTCACTGACTCGATAGGGCAGATAATCATTAACGCTGGTGAATGAAGTAATATCACACTCAATTGCCAAATTGGGTGGAGGATCATTACTCCAGTCAATTCGACGTTTTCCTACTACTGGTAACTCACCGATATAGAAAAAATGGTCAGGGATGACACCACTATGCTCAGGCAAATCCATCGTGGTTTCATGGTAAGAATCGAACCTCAGCCCCCGGTGGCGTAGCAACACCTTTACCATATCCACGATAATGTCGAGTTGCTTACCATGTTCAGGCAAAGGAACCATCAGTAATAGTTCTCCATCGCGGTACTTGATGCGAGGGGAAGTGCGATCGCCTAAATGTTCAAGCATTGCTTGATAATCCTGCCAAGTTCCAGGGACTCTTACCACTGCCCCTGCTGGCAATTCGATGGCATCGGGTTTAACGATCACGTTAATCATCGGCAGCCTGCTCGATCACTTAAGAATTATTATCGCTCTTTAGTAGATGTTAGGTTTCGCAATGCCTAACCCAACCGACAGGCGATATTCGATCTGCTTGGCTTTACTAGCGCGATCGCACTGCACTCCTCTCCGACTATCCCTCTTGCACCCGATCTCTGAAACTCATAGATGGAGCCATTCCATCTTGACAAACTACTCTCAAAATGAGAGTATAAATTTATGTGTTTTTGCTTATTGCGTATGAAAGTAAAGACAAATGCACCTAATTTCGATTCGCAACCTCCGCGTTGATGCGGCCCAGTACCCCGATGTCAAAAAGCAAATCGACGCATGGTACGCAACCGTTAACAAGGCAGAATGGCAGAACTTGGAGGACGTTCGTAAGATTTACCGAGATGCTGAAGCAGTTGGGAACTTCACCGTCTTCAACATCAAAGGCAATGACTATCGCCTGATTGTCGGTATGGACTACGAAGACCAAACGGTTTTCTACAAATATTTTTTAACTCATGCCGAATACGACAAGGGCAACTGGAAAAATGACCCTTACTTTTGATCAAGCCGCTTATCGCAATCTACTAGCAGAAGTCGCTCCCAAAGTGATTGAGACAGAAGAGGAGTACGCTCGCATTTTGGCAGTGACAGAAAGGCTTACGTTTGCAAAAAACCGAACTCCAGAGGAGCGAACTTTGCACAAGTTGCTAGTGATGTTGATTGAAGCGTATGAGGCACAGAACTATCCGATGGATCAAGCTGCACCTCATGAAATCCTCCAACACATTCTGGAATCCAGTGGCACTCGTCAAGCTGACTTGGTGGGTGTTATTGGATCGAGTGGCGTAGTGTCCGAGGTTGTGAATGGCAAGCGCTCAATTAGTAAGGCACAAGCCAAGGCGCTTGGCGATTACTTTAAAGTGTCGCCGACGCTGTTTATCTGATGCGTCTGTCAAATTACTGAGCTTGATATTGGAGGGATAAATCTTTCTGAACCATTGGAAAAATACTATCCATCATCCCAAAATCTTGCTTGCCTGGATGTGTTTGACTTAATTGCGATCGCATTTCAGGATTGAGGGGGATAGCGAAGCTGCTACGCTAATGCTCAATTTATCAATCGCGCCTGATCCCAATTGATAGGAATCAGAAATGCGCTCGGTAAAAGCCTATCTCGCTACGCTCAACTGTTGACTCAAAAAAATTCATTTCCTAATCTCTATCTAGAGAGATATTGACCCAGTTACATCTAACTTGTAAAAACTGGACGGGAGCGTATTTGCTGGCTCTTCATTACCGCAACGCTACCGCGCCTTTAGACAGCGAAAGCACTGAAGGATACACCACCAACAACAGAAAGGGAGAAAGCGATCGCACTATGGCTAAACCCGTAATTATGACAGTTGATGATGATCCGGAAGTCCTCAGAGCGATCGCCCGCGACTTACAGCGAGAATATGGCGATCGCTTTCGCGTGTTGCGTGCCGAGTCGGGAGCAGTAGCACTGGAAGCACTGCAACAATTGAAACTCCGCAACCAATCCCCCGCACTGTTTCTAGTAGATCAAAGAATGCCGCAAATGTCCGGCGTAGAATTTCTCGAACAAGCACTCTCACTATTCCCAAATACAAAACGCGCCTTGCTCACCGCCTATGCAGACACGGATGCAGCCATTCGCGCCATCAACACAACCCAGATCGATTACTACCTGATGAAGCCTTGGGACCCGCCAGAGGAAAGCCTGTATCCAGTTCTAGACGATTTGCTCGATGACTGGCTGGCAAGCTTCCGGGCGCCCTTTGAAGGCATTCGCGTGATTGGGAACCGCTGGTCGCCCCATTCCCATCAACTTAAAGACTTCCTAGCTCGAAATCAAGTGCCTTTTGAATGGTTGGATATCGAATTATCACAAGAAGCACAACAACTCATTACCTACGCCGACTGTCATCAGCGACACCTGCCCCTCGTACTCTTCCCCGACGGTACGAGAATTGAAAAGCCAACAAACATACAAGTTGCCGAGAAGATTGGGTTACAGACGCAAGCTGGAAAGCCATTTTATGACCTAATTATCGTTGGTGGCGGCCCCGCAGGCCTAGCCGCAGCAGTCTACGGCGCATCCGAAGGGCTGCACACCGTCATGGTGGAACGAGAAGCCCCAGGTGGACAAGCAGGGACAAGTTCCCGCATTGAAAACTATCTCGGCTTTCCAGTCGGTTTAAGTGGAAGCGATTTGGCGCGGCGTGCAGTGACACAGGCGAGACGCTTTGGCGTGGAAATTCTCACACCCCAAGAAGTAACAGGCATTCGCGTCCAAGACCAGTATCGTTTTATTACCTTCGCAGATGGTAGCGAAATTAGTTGTCACGCCCTGATTCTGGCGCTTGGCGTGTCGTGGCGAAGGCTTGATGTGCCTGGGCTTGACCGTCTGACTGGGGCAGGTGTTTACTATGGTGCAGCCCAGACAGAAGCGCTATCTTGTCAGGATGAAGATGTTTACATCATTGGTGGGGCAAACTCAGCCGGACAAGCGGCGATGCACTTTTCTAAGTACGCCCGCCAGGTGACGATGTTGGTGCGGGGCGACTCTCTAACTAAGAGTATGTCTCAGTACCTGATTGACCAGATTGAGGCGACACCGAACATCACAGTACAGGTGCATTCCAGCGTTGTTGAGGCAAAAGGCGAGACGAGTTTGGAAGGTCTTACTATCGCCAATACTATGACTGGGGAAATGCAAAGTGTTGGGGCGACTTCCCTGTTTATTTTTATTGGCGCAGTACCGCGAACCCAGTGGTTAGATGGCGTCGTGCAGCGAGACGAGCGCGGTTTTATCATAACTGGGCCAGACTTGAAACAGGATGGACATCGCCCGAAGGGATGGACGCTGGATCGCGATCCGTTTTTGCTGGAAACGAATATTCCCGGTGTCTTTGCAGTGGGCGATGTGCGTCATGGTTCGGTGAAGCGGGTAGCTTCGGGAGTGGGCGAAGGTTCAATTTGCGTTCAGTTTGTTCATCAATATTTGAGTAAAGTTGTGTGATGGAGAATTGGCTAGCTCGAAAAAGTAATGCTTTCCCAGGCATTCAGGGAAGCATTAACGTGTTCACCCTTTCATCTTAAACGCCCTAAAATAAACCATACAAGCGCTCGTTCTGTTGAAGAATGTTTGCGATCGCTTTGACAATAGCAGATAGCGGTTGAGAGGTTAGCGATCGCTCTGGTGTCTGCGTACAGCAAAAGCTAATCTATGCGCTCGCTCTGTTGAAGAATGTTTGCGATCGCTTACAGATAACTGGCAATCTTAAGCTCTTTAAGTTCTTGCTCTAGATATGGGCTGCTCAAACCCATGCTGGTGTCGGAATTATAGTATGGGTGAGCGCTCTCCAATCTTAGGTAGCTTGCATAAGCAATGGGAATCTAAGAATACAAGCTGCTAATCATGCCAACGGTCTATAAATTTCAGCATATTGTTTTCAGATATTAGCTTGACTGATCTATTTTTCTGCTGTTCCCTCAGTATCTCCGATATCTCGCTAAAACTCTGGAAAGGCTTATGATTTTTACACTTGCTAACTTCTTGTGCTTGCGCTATTATTTTTTTTGCTTTGTTGGCACCTAGAAATTCCAGCTTGTGTTGTACCCGAAGGGCAATTTGTGGTTCTAAAATGCGATTAAACGCATCCAGAGGAGGTATAGGTTGAGGTAATTTTGCCTCAAATTCTGCAAGTAATTCAATTTTAAGTTGTTCAAGCGCCGTAGAAAAATTATGATTAATGTTATTGATGGAATACTCTATATTCTTAATCTGTAAATCAATTTCAGACTTATTTAAAATTGTAGACTGAGATGGTTTTTCTTGAGTATCTTCAATTACTTTCAATATCTCTAATTGCTGACGAATAGCTGCTTGGTTCTTAGTGTTGGACACAAAGACCGTGATACGCTCAGGCAGACGAGGATTAAGTTCACGTGCTTTGAGGTAAGCATAATATTCCAGATAGCCTGAAATCAGTTCATAGTCATCGATGCTAATCTGCTGTACTACTGGCACATTGACTAAGCCACTTAAATCGATAATCGTATTTGCCAAAGCCTCAATTTGAGCAGCTTTTTGTACAGGATCAAATGGTGGGCTTTTTATCTGGATACTGTCGAGGTCAACAATTGAGGTTAAAAGATCCATTTTTATTGCCTTGAACTAACTAGATGCGTACAAGCTGCATGACTTCCTGCGCTAATTTCTCAAATTCCTCCGCTGCTTGAGATTTAGGGTCGTAATCTAAGATAGAAATTGGGTCAGGGATTATCAGATCACCAACCTCTATTGTTCTTTCAATTGCTTCAGAGGTTTTGCGACGCTCAAAAATTTTTGAATTCAGTACTCGAAAACCATAATGCTGCTCAACAATTTCTATCATTCGAGGTAGCGTATATTCTACAAATTTTGGCGCAGTTCCTAACTTAGAGGCAATCACACCAAGAATCTCAATTGGCTCTTTTTTGATTGAATCTCGAAATTCATTCACGTCGTTTACAAAACGACGAACATTTCGTAAACCTTCATTAGCAAAAGGGCGGAGATCGGATGGAATCAACAGATAGTCTGCTGTAATCAGTGCAATTCGCGCATATAGATTGAGTGATGGCGGCGTATCAATTAAAACCACATCATATTGACTACGAACATCAACCAGCTTTTTTAAAATTCTAGTGAGAGCTTGTGGCTGCTGAATTAATTCTTGTTCATGTTCCATTAAATCAATATGACTAGGAACTACATCAAAAGGTGGTTTTGAAAATTCCGATTTTTGAGCAACCGCTGCGATTGAATAATCATTTCTTGATGCGATTACTTGGTAGATATAGTTCTCTTTCAATGTGTCATTTAGATCATATTGAAATTTAACCAATCCGGTTGCAAAAGTTGTGTTAGCTTGACTGTCCAAATCAATTACTAAAACTTTCTTATTCTTCTTACTTAGTGCCGCAGCCAGATTAATGACTGTTGTGGTTTTTCCAACGCCACCTTTATTGTGGTAGACCGCAAGCACTTTCATTAAATTACTCCTTATCAATAAATATCTTTTGATGAACTAGCGTTTTGGGAGCTTAAATCTGTTCATTTATGACTCTTGGAGCTTATTGCTGTAAGAATGCCATATCATTGTACACGGTTTCTTTTCCAGTCTTCGAGCGCACTAATGAAAAAGCTGGCTGCCGGATGATTGAGGAACTGTTCTAGTGCAGAAGTACTTCCGGCACTAATTGCGCTAAGGATGCGTTGAGCAAGAGAGGGATTACCATTGATAAGCTGAATTGCCTCATTTGCCAAAGCGAATTTTGCTACTGGGGTATCGGTAGAGTAGGTTTGAGAGAGTTGATCTAGGAGCGCTTGAATTTCCTTAGCTGCGTCAGCAAGGCTTTTAGTTTCTGGGCTGTAGTTATACTGATTGGCTTGTTGGCAAGCCTTATCACTTATCTGGTTAGCAAAGTTAGCGATATTTGCACCTTGTAAGTTATTGGTAAATCCCTCAGCATTCGACATGGCAGTTGCCTCCAAATTAAAATTGATAGAATTGGCAGCCTGGAGTTTTGCTATCTCTACAAGTTCAGTATTTTGTCGTTTATACAACTCGATCATTTGAGTACTTGCCTGGAGTGCATAAGTTACTTTAGCAAGTTGAAGCTGTTCTTCATAGAAATTTTTAGTATCTTCTTTATTAGTTGTCGGTAAGAATTCTAAGCGGACAGCAATCGCACTATCATTTTTCGGCTCAAGCTCCTGAATAGCCATCACTTTATCAGTATAGTGCTTTTGTAGCTCTTGGAAGGACTGGAAAAATTCTGTGAGTCCATTAGAGAAAAAGAGTTCTGTGATTTCCGAGGTTTGCTGAAATTGTTTCGTAAATTCTCCACGTTGAAACGTCCTATCTTTAGGGTAGCGACTGCTAAACCCGAAACTGTAAGCCTTCTTGAGGTAAACATAATCACATTGCACATTCCCCAGATTTGTCTTACTATTGATATTCCAATCTTGTATGCAAGCTCCAGTGAGATTTGCTCTCATGAAATCGGTTTTCAATACTTGAACCGCGCTCAGATCAGCATTCTGAAGATTAGCTGCTTCCATGACAGCTAAACTGAGATCAGCTTCACTTAGGTTGGCTTTACTAAGATTGGTGAAGCTGAGCTTGGCTGCTTTTAGTACAGCTTTACTAAGGTTAGCTTCCTGGAGAAAGGCTTTTCTGAGATAAGCTTCGCTAAGGTTAGCTCCGCTGAGGTTAGCTTTGCCGAGGTTGGAACTGCTAAAATTAGCGGATCTCAAATCAGTTTTGCTGAGGTTCGCGCTGTTCAGATTAGAGTTGCTGAAGTTGGCAAACCTCAAATCAGTTTTGCTGAGGTTCGCGTTGCTCAGATCAACTTTACTAAGATTAGCTGACGAGAGGCGAGTGCCGCTGAATCTTGCTCCGTTGAACTTAGCGCTTCTAAGGTCGGCAAAGCTCAAGTCAGCTAAGCTGAGATCGGCTTTGCTTAAGTCAGCTCCGCTGAGATTAGCTTTTGCGAGGTCGGGAATTATACACGGGTTTTCTCTTCTCCATTGGTTCCAGCTTTTAACCCCTTTGTTTAGCTCAGCAAGATGCTCTGGATTAGCCACTTCAGCATTCCCTAATATCAATTATTTGCATCTGTGATATCGGCATATTTAACAAGATGACACAACTGCCATCGAAGCTGCTAGCCCAAGGCGCGATCGCACTGATGGATGTGGAGGAAGAACGGGGCGATGCGATGGACACAATCAGTAAAGTAGGCGGATGTTTTGATAGCGGAGATATTAGGATGCGGTTATCGAACAAAACCTCTCGATGTTGACAGTGAGGAAGGACGGCTCGAGTTGGAACAAGAACTATAGCTTCAACTGCCTCTGGGAAAGGATTTAGTGAAGGCGATCGCTAATAATCTTTGATGGATTTTGGAAAGTCTGGGTTAGGTGAGATAGCACCTTGCTCTCTAGATGTCGTGCAGTTGCCAGTCGGTGACATCTGCAAGCGAAGTTCTCTCGCTTGCGGATATCCGCATGGGTAAACTATTCATCTGCAACCAAAAACAGCGTTTTGGCAACCTTACGATAGCTAATCCTCAGTTTCAATTAAGGTTATCCGTGATTCTACTTAAAATACCTTGATGCCTCAGTTTTCCTAATACAACAATTCCAGATTACTGATTGAATGATTCCTGTTAATAATAAACTTTTTAGTATATATAAATACCTGTAGACTATTAATCGTTAATTTCATCACTACGCTAAGCGATCGGACAGCTAACTTATCATTCAAACTTATGAAATTGCATTTCATCCCTAGAGGTTGGTGGCGATCGCTCAAGTATCTCTTGTTACTGTTTCTGGCATCATTCATCGCAGTATTGCTGGCTGGCCACCCCATCTCTGCGATCGCGCAAAGCCCAATGCCAGAACCAGAAGCAATCGAGGAAAGCCCAATACCAGAAGCCACCCCTCAGAAAAGTTTTCAGGAAATTCGCGGGGTTTGGATGACCAACAATGACACTAAAATCCTCAGAGATCGCCCCAAACTGCAAAATGCTGTCAGTCAACTGGCGCAGCTAAACTTCAACACAATCTATCCTGTAGTGTGGAATTCTGGCTATACGCTCTACGAGAGTGCGATAGCAGAACGGGAAGGCATTCAATCTTCTGTCAGCAAAGGCTTACAGGGTCAAGATATTATCGCTGACTTGATTGCCCAAGGCCATCGCCAAGGCTTGCTAGTGATTCCCTGGTTTGAGTTCGGTTTCATGGCTCCCCCGCTCTCGGAACTGACATCAAAACATCCTAATTGGATTACGCAACGCCGTGATGGTAGCCAAACTTGGATTGGCGCTGCGGGTGAAGTTGTGTGGCTTAATCCCTTCCATCCACAGGTGCAGCAGTTCATCACCGATCTGGTGCTGGAAGTCGTAACTAAATATGATGCCGATGGTATTCAGTTTGACGATCACACCAGTTTGCCTAATGAATTTGGCTACGATCGCTACACGCTTGCTTTGTACAAACAGGAAACCAAGAAAGATGCGCCTTCCAATCCCAAAGATCCTGCATGGGTGCGCTGGCGTGCAGATAAAATCACGGCATTCATGACACAACTCAATAAAGCCGTAAAAGAGAGAAAACCCAACGCCATTTTCTCTGTTGCCCCTAATCCCTACGTCACCGCTTACAATACTTATCTGCAAGATTGGCTGACTTGGGTGCGAAAAGATATCGTTGACGAGTTAATTGTGCAAGTTTATCGTCCCAATCTGCAAAGTTTTCTCGACCAGCTTACCCGCCCGGAAATTCAAGAAGTGCAACAAAAAATACCAACCGGAGTTGGTGTTCTCACAGGTTTAAGAAGGAAGCCTGTTGCGATGCAACTGATTCAATCTAAAGTGCGGGCAGCTCGCGATCGCGGTTTGGGTGTAACTTTCTTCTATTACGAAAGCCTTTGGGACGATGCACCAGAACCGATAGCGGAACGGCAATCTAACTTTCAAAGTCTCTTCTATTTCCCAGCTTCCCGCTTTGCAATTAGATAACCTGGCAATCTTTTAAGCAAGCGATCGCACGCTTCGCCTCCATGCAGCCAAAACCCACCGATATGAGCGATCGCTTGCTTCATTCACGCAAGCGATCGCTTTTTGCTTTCAACCTATCAATAAAGCTGATTACCTGACGGGGTGACAACCTCGTCAGTGCCATGCCCCTCCCCTACTGTTTGACCACGATTCAGCCTTCCCTAAGTAAGACTAGCTATAAATTAGAGCCGTCCCTCTGGTAGAGGATCTAGATGAAGGCGATCGCTAATATTTTTAGTGGATTATCGAAAAATTTGGGTCAGGTGAAATAGCACCTTACTTACTTCTGCTGGGTTGAGTAGTTTGGAGACTTGAAGCTATGCGCTGGGAATTCGGTCGTAAAAGCAGCAACGTTGAGGACAGGCGCGGGGGTGGGGTTTCTGGCCCTCTAGTTGGGGGTGGCATTGGGACAATCGTTCTGGCGGTGATTGTTGCCCTGTTGGGAGGAGATCCCGGTGCAGTGTTGCAGCAAGGACAAGAACAAGTACCGAGCGATCGCACTTCTTCCCAGTCTCCTCGAACACAATCATCTGCTGCGAACGATCGCATGGCTGATTTCGTTTCGGTTGTCTTGGCGGATACAGAAGATACATGGGGTACCCTGTTTCGCCAAAACGGAGAAAACTATGTCGAGCCTAAGTTAGTTCTCTTCTCAAATTCGGTACAGTCGGCTTGTGGTTCTGCAAATTCTGCTGTTGGGCCGTTTTATTGCCCTGCCGATCAAAAAGTCTACATTGACTTAAGTTTTTATCAAGATTTGAAGTATAAACTCAACGCACCCGGAGACTTTGCCCAGGCGTATGTAATTGCTCACGAGGTTGGGCATCATGTGCAGAATTTAATGGGAATTTCGAGTAAAGTTCGTACATTACAGCGTCAAGCTAGTCGCGCTGAGGCGAATCAACTTTCAGTCCGGTTGGAGTTGCAAGCAGACTGTTTTGCTGGCATCTGGGCGCATCATGCCAATCGTTCCCGGCAAATTCTGGAAGCAGGGGACATTGAAGAGGCGCTAAATGCTGCCAGCAGTATTGGCGACGATCGTTTGCAGAGTCAGTCAACAGGGCGTGTTGTCCCAGATTCTTTTACTCACGGCAGTTCAGCGCAGCGAGTTCGCTGGTTTAAGCAGGGTATTCAGACGGGAGATCCTGCACAATGCAACACCTTTGCCGCAGCAAATCCGTAACAATATCTGGTGTCTGAATTTTAATAGGAAGCGATCGCATCGAGCTACTCTGGATTAGCAAAGCAACTGCCATTTTCGTAGAATGGTTTGTTACATCAAGCTTCCCGCCTACGCCGTACCTCAAAACAAGCATCAGCCCGATAGAAACACACATCAAATTCTAGGAAAAAGTTTACATGACCTAGAATTACTGGAATGTTCGACGAGCGTGCCCAGGCAAATGCCAAACGAACTGGGGGAATTTCCCCCAGTATCGCTGTTAAGACGATGCCTCGTGCCTCGATATTACTTAAATTACCCGCCAGTTGCAATGCTGCCGTCTGTTGCTCCCATATTGCTCCCAACTGTAATCCCAGTTCGTAAGGCAACACATTCACCGTTGAACCTGTATCCAGCAACGCCTCCAAATCGACAGAAGTGTTTTGATAACTCAATCGCAACGGCAAATAAGGCAACTCCCGTTGATGGAATGAAAAACGTTGTGCTTCAGGCATCCTGCTGATCCTGCTCTGCTGCCAAAAGTTGCATCAAGGTTTTTGCTGCTTCCGGTGCATCACAGGGTATCCATACTTCGTAAAGTTTTCCCGTTTCTAAAGGATGAATGCTGTTTATCCCATCTTTATCTAACAAATTTTGCTGTTGCAGGACGTGTTGAAACTCTTGTGCCGAAACATCTGCTAAATGCTGTGCCTGGTCAAAATTTAGAATCTTCCGCGTGTATAGTTGTAATGCAAGTTCTAGCCGAATTGCTTTTTCTCCTAGCTGAAGAGATGCTGAGGAAACGCTTAAACTAATAGGCTCTTGAACTGAGTTCATGGGTAATAACTAAAAGGCAGTATAACTCTATGCTAGGCGATCGCTCATCGACAACTTGCAAGACAAGCTCTGTAAGTTCTTGCTCCAGACATGGGGCTACTCCAACTAATGCTGGTGCCTGAATTCTAGTATGAGCGATCGCGTCAACGTGCTGGAGACATTCGGTTGAGAATTGCAGATGACTGTTGAGAAGCTAGCGATCGCTATCTTTTATTCATGGTTGCGCTCGCGTAGCTGACAAGAAGCGATCGCGTTAAATTATAGGTGGGAGCAGCCTTTCAAAGTTGTATGTTAGCGCTCAATGCTAAGTTAAAGCTCTGAACCCTTGCCATACGCTCCGTAATAAAGGCAGTTTTATGAACTCGCGCATTCAATCATCTCTACGAGTTGCAGCGAGTCACCAACGCGACACAGAACGAATAGGTTCGTTTCTCGCCACCTTCACCCCTTCCAATGACAATCCTTTTCTCAACTATGCCATTCCCGATGACCATGCCACACCTTCACCCGCAGACGTGACTGCCCTCATCGCGGCTTATGAAAAACGTTTGCGGAAGCCGCGCTTGGAGTATATCGCGCAGTTAGCGCCTGCCGTCGAAGGGGTACTGATCGATTTGGGTTTTCGCATTGAGGGTCATCTGCCGCTCATGACGTGCGCTCCTGGAGCAGAACAGATCCTTCCCATACCTCCAGGTATTGAGTTGGTTTTGCCAGCATCTGATGCTGACTTGCTCTCCATAGTCACAGTTCAGCAAGAAGCTTACGGTGATCCTACACCAGACCCCGCAGCTGTCACCCGACTCCGAAACAGTCTTGCAGCAGGTGGAATCGCTGTCCTTGCTAGGATTGCGGCAACGGGTGAGCCTATAGGAGCAGGTGTATGTTCTGTACCGAGCGATCAAACAACAGAGATTGCAGGTATTGGTGTACGTGCTGCTTTCCGCCGTCGAGGTGTGGCAGGAGCGCTCACAACTCGATTGGTACAGGAAGCCTGCGGGTATCTCTCTACCCTTTTTAATGGCTGCCCATGAAGCAGAAGCACGGATCTACGCTCGTGCAGGCTTTTCGGCGATCGGTGGGATTCTACATATCTCGTATTTACAAGCCTAGACAACGCTGTTCACGTCGAGAGGCGATCGCAGCGGTATAGTTAATAGTTAGAGTGAGAACTTTGTAGGTAAAAGTAAGCTCTCAGACCAGTTAAGTATGCTAAGGGATGTTAAAGATTCCTGAATTGACAGCACAGCAAAAAGCTCTGATTGCTGACTATCGAATGAAATGGTATTCAATGGCAATCTCAACCCAGCCAGTTGATAAAACAAGAGCCTTTTCCGCAATCAAGGCAGTTTACAAGAAAATATCAAACGCAGAAATACCGGACATATACTATTTTGACAGTCCGCGTAGTGTAGCCAACCTCAGCTTTATAAGCCATATTCATCCGGCTGCAAACTTATTCAATCAACGTAAGCTGAACAACATCATTAGAAAAGTTAAAAATCAATTAATCAAACATGGATTTTTTCGTGATTCTTTTCGTAGACATATTGTTTGTCCGCTGATTGAACTTGTGGGACAGCAGTTCGATATTGAGCTATGGAACAGTTTGCATAAACAATTTAGTTTCTCGTCCCCACTCAATAGCTTGATACCTTTAAGCCTACGTGATAGTGAAAAATTATCTTTAATCTGGAAATCCGGTAAACCCAATCATCAAAGGCAAATTGAGCAATTTTGGTTCTATTTGACCACAGGTTTGGTTTCACCAGATACAGAATGTAGTATTTGTGGATTGCTAGATTTCTGCACCTCTGAGCTAGGATGCTTCATAGAAGAAGACTTATGGCACACACTCAGAACATACGTTTCTGAGTGTGGTTGGACATTTTTATTTCAAGATTTCTGTTTCACCTGTCAACGTCCACATAAAGTGCTGCTTGATGAGCAAAATCAACCTCATGCAGAGAATGAAGCAGCCATCGAATTTTTAGATGGTTTCAGTGTATTTGCCAAGAATGGTATGCTAGCTCTCGATTGCGACCAGTCTAACAATCCGCCTGCACCTGACGGAACGTGATTTGTCAGTTTAAAGTAAAAAGATATCTGCCGCCTTGACTCTACACCCCAAAAGAGCGATCGCTATCTTTTATTCATGGTTGCGATCGCATAAATAAGAATTAGCCCCCTGCCTACTGCGTTGAGCCGTGCCGTAGGTTATTGGTGGCAGGTAAACTGAAGTTGAAGTTGGTTTTAACTTCGGAATTTAGTCATGCTTCTTCAAACTGATCGCCTGCTGCTGCGCGAATTTACGGAAGGCGACTGGCCAGCCGTTTTAGCATATCAATCCACCCCTGCATACCAACGCTTTTATCCATCCGGGCGCACTGAGGCGGACGCTCGTGCCTTCGTTAATCGCTTCCTCCAGTGGCAGCAGGAGAAGCCCCGATGGAGGTATCAGTGGGCAATAGCTCTACAAAAACAGGAGAAGCTGATTGGTAACTGTGGCATCCGTAAGAGCTATCCCGATGCCCCAGAAGCAGAAATTGGGTGTGAATTGGCTCCTGAGCATTGGGGTCGAAATTATCCGGTTGAGATGGGTCGCCTGCTACTGCGCTTTGGCTTTACAGAGATTCGCCTGCATCGCATTTATGCACACTGTATCGCTGAAAATAGAGGGGCGGTGTCATTGGCGCAGAAGCTTGGCATGAGCCAAGAAGGTCGGTTGCGAGAGAATGTAAGCATCCGGGGACAGTGGCACGACACCCTCGTATACGGCATCTTGAAGCAGGAATGGGAGGCAAAGGTTGAATAACAGCAGGCTAACAAGGCGCTGTGTTAGCGTGCGACCTTAACCTAATTCTCATTAGGACTCTGACAAATAAAATCAGAACGAACCCAAGCAACCCATTGGTTTGTCCCGGCTTAGATACCAGCGTTCATGTGTGCCGCCATCGGTGGAGGAGTTAGGATCGAGTGTGGGAGCAACAGGAGAGAGCCATGCCCTATATTCAAGGATACAGTCGCACCAAAACACGGCAATTTCCACGTTGAGCAAGTATTTGAATAGCTTAGGGTAGGTTAATGAGAGTAGACGCTTGAGCGGCTTGTCGTCAGACATGGCACCAACAAACATCTACAGTTAAAACCAACCTACGGCAAAATAAAAGGGAGGTCAACACTGGGGCGGCTATGTCTAAGAAGAAAAAGCACAATCTCCAATGGCTTAAGGAAACCTTAGAGCTAAAAGAAGACCACAACTGGAAATCAAAGCCAGGAAATCGGATCTTCGTAGCAGGACGAGGGGCGTTGCGCTTCGATGTCCCTGAGGATTGGCATTTTGAGCCGGATGAGAAGTCATTCCGGTTTCTAGACAAAAAGCCACCGAACGATGATGCTCGCTTAGAAGCTTCTTTTAATTTATTGCCCCCTGGCAACTGGGCAGATTTTCCGCTGGTTCCGCTATTAAGGAAGGTGGTTAAAGATGATGAGCGTCAGCCGATCGCGCAAGGGGAAATTATTCAACTCAAGCGCCAAACTGCCCGCATCGTTTGGACTCAATTCAAATTTATTGATCCTGAAGAAAAGCGCGAAGCTTATTCCCGAATCTGTATTGGGCTAGGTTCTGGTGTTCAGTGTCTGATTACTTTTGACTACTGGGTGGACGATGCAGATCGCCTGATTCCTGTGTGGGATACGGTTATGGATTCGTTAGTTCTAGGGCTTTATATCCGCGATCCTCGAACCGGACTCGCATTACCCGACTAGAGGTTAGGAAGTACAGGAGTGCGTGCAGCAAAAACTGATTTATGCGATCGCATTCTTGATGAAGTTAGAGCGATCGCGCTGGCATTCATTCATAGTTATACCCCTAAGCTTGCTCAGTCCGTCTCGCATCCCCTCAATGCCGTTAGACAGCAGCGCTGACTTGTTGACGGATGGGAATCTGAATCGCAAACTCGCTTCCCTCACCAGGAGTGGAGAAGCATTCCAATTTGCCGCCATGCTTTTCCGTAATAATTTGATAGCTGATGGACATCCCCATCCCCGTTCCCTTCCCAATCGGTTTAGTTGTAAAGAAGGGATTGAATATCCGTTGCTGAACGTCTTTTGGAATACCAACGCCATTATCTGCGATCGCGATTTGCACCCATTGCGAATCAATCACTGAAGTGGAGATAGTAATTTGATCGGGATGGTCTTTTTTCTCCTGATAGGTGCAATTGGCTTTGGTTTCTTCCAGTGCATCAATCGCGTTTACCACGATATTCATTAAGACTTGGTTGAGTTGTCCCGGATAACACTCCACAAGGGGCAACTTTCCATAGTCTCGAATCACTGCAATCGCTGGGCGGTCTGGTTTTGGTTTTAGGCGATGTTGCAAGATCAACAACGTACTTTCAATTCCTTCATGGATATCCACTTCTTTCATGTCCGCTTCATCCAATCGAGAGAACGTTCTTAGCGATTTAACAATTTCTCGTATGCGTTCAGTCCCCAATTTCATAGATGAGAGTAACTTCAACATATCTTCGTTGATAAACTCTAAATCCATATCAAAAATTTTGGCTTCAATTGCAGGTGTGGGAAGGGGATATTCCTCCTGGTAAAGCTGCACTAACTCTAGAAGATTCTGAGCATATTCATCGACAAAGGTGACATTGCCATGAATAAAGTTGACCGGATTATTAATTTCATGGGCTACTCCCGCAACTAATTGCCCCAGACTGGACATTTTTTCGGTTTGGATCACTTGTGCTTGAGTACGCCGCAAATCAGTAAGAGTTTGTGAAAGTTCTGCCGTCCTTGCTTCAACTCGATTTTCCAATTCGGCGTTAGTCTGCGCCAGTTCGTTAAAGGAATCTTGTAACTGAGAAGCCATGTGGTTAAAGGACTGTGCTACCGCATCTAACTCTTTGATGTTGGTCGTTTCCACCGTTTGGTCTAACTGTCCAGTCGCGATCGCTTCGGATGCTTGGCTCAACTTTAAGATCGGACGAGTAATCCAACGTGAGGTGTAGATCCCTAAAATCGTTGCTACTGCCAATGCTCCCAGACACAGGAGAATCGTTGTGCGAGTGTTGGCATTAATTTGAGAATTGAAATCAGATTCCGGCACGGTGACAACCACCAGCCAGTCTAACCCAAAGCGATCGCGCCAGTGAGTTACCTGAATAAACTGGCGCTGCCCGTTGAATTTCACCTCAAGTTCTTGAGTATTTTGAAGGGTTGTGAAATTATTAAATTGTTGTTTTAATTTTTCTGCCACGGCGCGAATCAATGGATCTGGGGTTTCTAGCGCACTCAGGCGTTTTGTCTCACCATTGACTTTGTGTACAACTGGTTGAGTGCTGGAACTGCCAATCAGCAAGCCATCGCGTTCCATGATAAAAACTTGTCCGGAAGGGCTAACTTTCAGGTTGTGAAGAAATTCACTCACATTTGTTAGCAGCAAATCTACCATCAAAAGGCTGCGTAACTTGCCCTTCTGGTCATAAATGGGATATCTAGCAGGAACTGCAACATAGTAATTAAGACCAATATCCGAAGTGCCGCTTTGGCTTTTTATTGCCTTACCTGCTTCCGTAATCTGTACCGTATTCTCAAATGCGTAGGTATAGATAGCAGCCCAGGCTGGCTTACCTTTTTTGATAATGTCTTTCACTCCGGGTGGCAATAAAGGATCAGCCTGATAACTCTGCACCAGGCTTTTCCGGTTTCCCTTTTGATCGGCGGTGTAATCCGATGCTGCACCGTTTCCAGGGAGATTTTCATAAACTAGGAGATTCACGCCATTAACCCAACGCCCAGCGCCTGATTCGGCACCATTCGGTAGAGCATAGCCAATATAGCTAAGTGTTTCAAATGCTCTAGCTTGACTCCAGAAATACTGCTCGCTAGATTTGGGGTCATTCAGATTCAATCGTCCAGAAGCGATCGCATCTGCATTGATTTGGTTCAACTGCTGTGGCAGTGCCAGATATGTATCCAAGTGTTCGTCAACCTGCTGACTGGCTTTGTCAATCAGTTGATTAGCTAGGTCATTGACTGCTTTCTGCCCGTTGATAAATGAGAGATAGCCAACTAGCCCTACCGCGGCAAATATTTGTAATAAAAAAGGAACTATCACAATCAGCCGCAGGGGGAACTGTTGAGTAGCCTTAGCAGCATAGCCAGGTTTGGCATTCATTGGCGTTACTCAGAGAACACAACGTTATACATAATTTTAGAGTTCCCAAATAGGTTAGTTTCCTAACGGCTTTTGAAGATATCGTTCAAATTTAGGGTGAATGGCATTGTCAAGTTAATCATGCAGCAATGCCAAAAGACAATACCTTACCCCAACAAAGCCAAAGTGAGGATTCGGGGCTTGCGGCTTAACAAATCGAAATATTGTGAAGTTAGTGTGAATTTGGTTGCTGATTGGGGAAAACAAATTCCAATATTGTGAAGTTAGTGTGAATTTGGTTGCTGATTTGGGAAAACTACTAATAAGGTCACAAGATTTTCTGCTGCTGGCACTGATAACGTGGCTATACCGTTAGACCTGGGTAAACGTACTTCCAGGTTATTTAGTGCTGGGCGGGGATTTTGGGGCTGATTCAATCAGGGTCATGCAAGCAAAGTTGTAGGTAACTAGCTATGGAATTTTGTGGAACTCACCTTCTTGTTGAATTCAGTGATTGCCGTAACACAGAGCTTTTGGATGATCTAGACCAAATAGAAGAAGTGATGCGAGAAGGATTGAAAGTAGCCAATTTTACATTAGTGCAACTATTCAGCCATAAATTTTATCCAATTGGGGTGACTTCAGTGGCGATCGTCAGTGAATCTCATGTTTCGATACATACTTATCCTGAGACGGGTCATGCCTCAATTGATATCTTTCATTGTTCAGATGGTTCACTTCAACTTTTACGCCTGATGGACTATCTAAAGCTTCACTTTGAGCCATCTCAGTTTTCCTATGCTGAGGCTACACGAGGTCGCCATTTAAAAGTCTCGACAAGCACTTCAGCTTGTTTGCTTCACTCTGTAGCTTAAAAGTCAAGTAGCGCCAACTTTTAGAACTCCACAACTAAAACAACTCTCCGAGATTTCCAAAATGAAAGTATGCGTTCTGCAACCTGACTATTCTCCATCGACGGTAAACTTTGACTCCTACACTTCACCGAGTTATTTCTCAAATCTCAAACCAGAAGATGAAGTAAACTCTGTACTTCTGAATAAAGCGACGATCTACCGTCAGTTAAAAGAGTTGAAGAAAGAGGGTTACGATATCTTTGTCAATCTTTGTCGAGGTTATAGACATTGGGATGTTCCTTCTTGCCATGAAGTAATGAGCGCATTGGAAGCGCTGAACCTTCCTTACACGGGTTCTGCGACAACTTTGTATGATTCTCCTAAGCAAGAAATGAAGCATATTGCTTATTTTGCCGGAGTTGATACGCCAGCATTTTGGGTTGCCCAAACGCTGACTGATGTAGAAAATGCCTCTGTTGAACTAAATTTTCCTTTGTTTGTAAAACCAGCAGCGTCCGGAGATGGTCTGGGAATTGATGCGCGATCGCATATAACTACAAAAGAGGCTCTGTTAAGCAAAGCCACTGAATTAATTGCTGACTTCGACACCATCCTGATTGAAGAGTACATTGCTGGACGGGAGTTCACAGTGCTTTTGGTTGCTAACCCAGACGATGCTTGTTCGCCTATTGTGTATCAACCAATCGAGTTTGTTCCGCCCAAGGATGAGCATTTTCAATCTTACGATCTAAAACTCCGCCAAAGTCATCCAGAATGCTATGTTCCTTGTAACGATCCGCAGCTTGAATTAAGTTTGCGAGATGCGGCTAGACGGCTATTTTTGGAAATGAATCAGGGGGGTTATGCTTCGATTGACTTGAGAGTTGACGAGAATGGAGAAATCTTTTTCCTAGAAGTCAATTCTCCTTGTGCTGTTTTTGGTACTCAGGGTAATGAAACGGTAGCGGATTATATTCTGAAGTTTGATACAGCAGGTCACGCGGGATTTATTAACCAGATAATTGCCGAGGGAATTACCGGACACCAACGCCGTCAAAAGAAATATCGGGTAGGCAAAAGTGCGATCGCAACTTATGGCATTTTTGCGACTCAGGATTTCAAAACTGGCGATGCAATCGTGCCAGGAGAAGCAAGAACACAACGCATTGTCACCCGTTCTCACGTTCAATCTCACTGGACTGAAGCAGAGCAAGGATCTCTATTGCGTTATATCTATCCTTTGGATGAAAATATTCTGGTTTTGCGTGACTCAAATCCAGGGAACTGGATATTACAAAACCACTCTTGTGACCCCAACACCGGGTATCAGGGACTCGATCTGATTGCGCTACGGGATATCAAGGCGGGTGAGGAATTAACCGTAGATTTTGCTGCATTCTGTGGTGAAGACATGGAGGGATTTCAGTGTATGTGTGGATCTCCTAAATGTCGCGGAGACATTCAATTTGCATCTTGTTGCAAACCGGGAAAAAATTCCACCTATTCCCTAAATTTGATGCAGACAGAAATGCTTGCACAACGGGTATTGGAAGCTTCCACTCAGCCTTGATAGTTGTCAATGATACCAACAAAATTCTGTATGCAAATGACAGATCAACATCAAACAAATTCAGCCGAAGTGGAATTGACCCAAGCAGTCCATCACTTGGCATATCGATTAATCAGCCAAGCTGGTCAGCGTGTCAGCGAACGGTTGACCGCGTATATGGCGCTACCCCACCAACTGAATCAACTGAATGCAGACATAGTTGCTGCGGGTCAACTGGATCTCAACAACGCGATCGCTAGCGAGCAGCATTTATGGAGGCTTGCTAAAATCTTCCCCAGTATTAGCTATATTGGTTTTGCCTTAACTGATGGCAGTAAAGAATCAGGCGCTGGAAGATGGATTGAGAGAACCCAATTGTCAGTCTACGAAAATCGGAATTTCAAAGGCTGCGATTATGCAACCGATGAGCAAGGAAACCGCACCCATCTAATCCAAAGCTATGATTATGATGCCCTGTCGCAGCCTTGGCATAAACAGGCGCTTGCGGCAGGTAAACCGATTTGGACTCACATTTTCACGGCTGATATTGATGATGTAGAGGTTGCTGATGAAGAGTCTGTGCAACCTGAAGATACCTCTTCTAATGTCGGTTATCAGAATTATGTGGCGGTTAATGCCGAACGTCCACTCTATGACAAAGATGGCAAGCTGTTTGGGTTAGCAATTGTTGATGTGCTACTAAGCGAAATCAGCAAGTTTCTGGGTACACTCAAAGTCAGTCCTTCGGCACAAATTTTTATTATGGAGCGCGATGGAATGTTGGTTGGCAGTGCTGATGAGCATTCCATTGTCCATAGAGTGGATGGCAGATTGGAACGGTTTAATGCTCTCAACACGCCAAATCTAGGAATTCGTTCCATTGCTGAAGAGTTGCAAAAACGGTTTAACAACTTTCAAACGATTCAGGAGCAACAGTTTGATTTCTCATTAAACGGCGATCGTCAGTTTGTTTATGTAACTCCTTGGCAGGAGGAATATGGATTGAACTGGCTTGTGGTTGTTGGCGTACCTAAATCGGATTTGATTTGATTGCGGATAGCCATCCTGCTTTAATGTGAGCAGTAACATTTCTTTTGTAGAGACGTGCTATGCCCGTCTCTACAAAGATTAAAAGGTCTAATTATTGTTTGAATGTGAGGTTATTAAACAATGCAAGGGTGGATCTTACCAACATTAGGCGCTTTAGTCGTGTGGGGATTTTGGGGGTTTATTCCTAAACTGACCACGAGCTATTTGCAGCCAAGAAGTGCGATTGTTTACGAAGTAGTGGGCGCTTTAATATTAGGGATAATCGTCCTCGTTTCTTCGCGATTCCAACTGGACGTACATCCCAAAGGGATTGCATTTGCTATAACCACGGGGATGCTAGGTTTTCTAGGTGCTTTTTGCTTCCTCATGGCAGTTTCTAAAGGCCCAGTCACTTTGGTGGCAACGATATCTGCTCTTTACCCCGTTATCAGCATCCTTCTGGCGGTATTTATATTACATGAATCAGTCACACTTCAGCAGAGTGTGGGAATTGCGCTGGCTATTTTAGCAATGATTCTAGTAACCGCTTAGGGATTTATCAAAATAGCTAGTTGCAACGGGTCTTTGAGCTAGTTATTAATAGAAGGCGGGAATTTTAAGTTAATTGCTAGGGCGCGATCGCGAAGTGGGGCGTATACTCTCTCGCGCTTCCCAAAGCTACGCCAACGCGCCCTTCAGGGGTTTGATGGTTTGGCGAATGGGTATCTCAATTGCAAACTCTGCTCCTTGTCCGGGTGCGGAATGGCAATATAATTTCCCGCCATGTTTTTCGGTCACAATTTGATAACTGATGGAGAGTCCTAAACCCGTTCCTTTGCCAATCGCCTTGGTGGTGAAGAAGGGATCAAAAAGTTTGCTTCGCACATCCTCAGCCATTCCTTGACCGTTATCGGCTATGCGAACAATCACCCAATTAGAATGACTTAATTCTGTAGAAATTTTAATGGTACTTGGATTACTTGCAATCTCTTGAAAGGTACGTTTTTTATCGGATTCATGCAACGCATCAATTGCATTCGATAGTACATTCATGAACACCTGGTTGAGTTGACCCGGATAGCATTCTACCAACGGCATTTGGCTATAGTCTTTAAGGACTTGAATACCTGGATGATCAGAAGTGGGTTTCAAGCGGTTGAATAAGATTAGTAATGTGCTATCTAATCCTTCATGAATATCCACTTCTTTGAAGTCTGCTTCATCTAAACGGGAAAAGTTGCGGAGAGATTTGACAATTTCCCGAATGCGCTCGGCTCCTAGTCGCATTGAAGCCAACAACTTGGGAAAATCTTGCCTTAAAAAGTCGAGGTCTATCTCTTCGATCTCATCTTGAATGTTTGCAGTGGAATTGGGATATTCCTGCTGATAAAGATTTACCAGATTCAGCAAGCTTTGGGCATATTCTTCTGTATGTATTAAATTTCCATGAATAAAGTTAACCGGATTATTAATTTCATGGGCTACTCCCGCAACCAATTGTCCCAAACTGGACATTTTTTCGGTTTGGATCAGTTGTATTTGGGTATGCTGCAAATCAGTAAGAGTTTGTGAAAGTTCTGCCGTCCTTGCTTCAACTCGATTTTCCAATTCGGCGTTAGTCTGCGCTAGTTCGTTAAAGGAATCTTGTAACTGAGAAGCCATGTGGTTAAAGGACTGTGCCACCGCATCTAACTCTTTGATGTTGGTACTTTCAACCGTTTGGTCTAACTGTCCGGTGGCGATCGCTTCGGATGCTTGGCTCAACTTTAATATGGGACGAGTAATCCAGCGTGATGTGTAGATTCCCAAGAGGGTTGCTACTGCCAATGCTCCCAGACACAGCAGGATAGTTGTGCGAGTGTTGGCGTTAATTTGGGAATTGAAATCAGATTCCGGCACGGTGACAACCACCAGCCAGTCTAACCCAAAGCGATCGCGCCAGGGAGTGACCTGAATAAACTGACGCTGCCCGTCGAAAGTCACCTGAATTTCTTGAGTTTTTGAAAGGGTTTTGAAATTATTAAATTGTTGTTTTAATTTTTCTGCCACAGCGCGAATCAACGGATCTGAGCTTTCTAGCGCACTCAGGCGTTTTGTCTCACCATTGACTTTGTGTACCACTGGTTGAGTGCTGGAACTGCCAATCAGCAAGCCATCGCGTTCCATGATAAAGACTTGTCCGTCAGGGCTAACTTTCAGGTTGCGAAGAAATTCACTCACATTCGTTAGCAGCAAATCTACCATCAGAAGACCCAACAGATTACCCTTCTGGTCATAAACTGGATATCTAGCGGGGACTGCGACATAGTAATTGATCCCAACATTGGAAACGGTGTTTTGGCTTTTCAGTGCCTTGCCTGCTTCAGCGATTTCTACAGTGCTTGTCTCAAACGTAGAGATCCCAGACCAGCCTGGTCTACGTGTTTTTAGCACTTGTTTATTCCAAAGGTTCGCTAACGGATCGTTCTGATAGCTTTGCACAAGACTGACACGATTTCCCTGCTCGTCAGCGAGATAGTCTGATGCCAGACCGCCTCTGCGGGGATTTTCATAGACGAGAAGATTCACGCCATTAGCCCAACGCCCCGCACCTGATTCTCTGCCATCCGGTAAGGCACAGCCAATGTAGCTAAGATTTTTAAAAGCTCTGGCTTGACTCCAGAAATACTGCTCACTCGCTTTGGGGTTATTCAGATTTAATCGTCCAGAAGCGATCGCATCTGCATTGATTCGGTTCAACTGCTGTGGCAGTGCCAAATAAGTATCCAAGTGTTCGCCAACCTGTTGACTGGCTTTGTCAATCAGTTGATTGGCTAGGTCATTGACTGCTTTCTGCCCGTTGATAAATGAGAGATAGCCAACTAACCCTACCGCGGCAAATATTTGTAATACAAAGGGAACTATAAGAATTAGACGCAGGGGAAACTGTTGAGTAGCCTTAGCAGGACGATCTGTTTTGATGTTCAAGGGAGTGGCTCAGCAGAAAGTTTCAAGTAAGTACACAAAAGTAGTCAATCTTAGTTTATAGTTCCCGAATGGAGTGGAAAAATACCATTTGAGCTTAAGTTTCAGTAGAAAGGCTTAAACGAGAGCGATCGCAGCTTAATTCCAGCCCCGTTGCCAGAATTGCCTGGTTTCGCTTCAGTCTGCAATGAAGCAGCCTCCCTGACTTGTCGCCGGATGGAATGGATCGCCAACTCGGTTCTCTTACCACGGGTGGAGAAGCACTTCAGTTTTTTCCCAAGCAAAAGTTAAAGTATGCGATCGCCCCTCACCTTAGATTGAGTTGAACATATCTAAACCCATTGCACTGGATCTAGTTGGTAGTAATGTTGTAGTTGTTCGTAAAGTGCCGGATGCTTCTTCAGCAATTGGTGCGGTTTTTCAAAGAAAGTCTCTGTCGCTACGGCAAAAAATTCTGCGGGATTCGTTGCACCGTAACTATTCATTACCGTCTTTACGCCTCGTTGAATATCATTGCAAAGTTGTTGATATTCTTCCGTCATCACCTTTGCCCAAATAGGATAATCTGAGTTTCGGTGCAAAATAGGAACACCCTCAGCTTTACCATCTTCTTGATCCAACTGATGGGCAAATTCATGAAGCACAACGTTATGTCCATCCCGCCAATTGTAAGTATCGTGTTTCACCTGTTCCCAAGACAGTACCAGTTGGTCATTTGTCCACGATTCCCCCAGTCTGGCTACACGCCTTTCTTCCACAATAAAATTACCTGTATAAGCTGTTTCATTAACAAGATACGTGCTGGGGTAAACTAGAATTGAACGAAGTTTAGGAAAGTAGGTTTCTCGCTGGTTGAGTAGGAGTAAACACGCGACAGCCGCGATAATCACCTTCATTTCTTCCGTTACGTCTAATCCTCCACAACCAATAAATTGTTTTTCTGCTAAAAATACTTGAATGTGTCCCTGAAGCCGTTTTCGTTCAACGGGAGAGAGAAGAAGGTAAATAGGAAGATTATTCTCAACAATCGCATTCCACAGGGGCGGAAAAGGACGATGTTTGAAACGATTTCTGCGTCGTTTAACTAGGGCAGGATTAACTAAAATCCCAGTGATGATCAGTCCAATGATTAGAAAAATAATTATTGCTTCAAACATTGACTTTTAAGCAGTTTATGCTGTCTGATTTACAGATAAGCTTGTGGGATAAAATATCCCTGAATTACTCGATAGGATTACATCTTGATTGTCCGTCAGGAAAAACAGAGCGATCGCACTGATGGGAATGAACGGCCAGAGCGATCGCGGCTCGTCTCCTTGCCGAGCTACAAGATGAGCGAGCGCGGAAGGCGCATGAAGCTACGACAGATGACCAAGGGGATCGTCTAGCCCAGATGGTACATCAGGAAATTGCTGCTGGCTTACAGTTCTCTAAAATTTGTAGTTGCAGACGCGATCGCTCAGTAGACTCTCAGCCCTCAATCCCGGCACCTATTTCATCTATGCATCATGCCGAATAACCTGCCTATTATAGAGAAGACTCTCTTGAGATGGATATAACTTTACTCTCACATGATTGCCCCTAGCGAGTTTCAGTGCTATCTACAAAAAATCTGCCATCGCTACGAGCAGTGGTGGGCTGTGGATGCGTTGACTGAAACAATCGCGGCTCAACAGGCAGCCTTCTCATTTGAGCAGATGGTGCAAACTGAGGAGAAGAAGCCAGGGGAGAAGCCGGAAATAGTCTCGCTGCCAATATTCAAAGGAATCCAGAACTACGTCGAATCTGAGCATATTTTGCTGATAGGTTCACCAGGTGTCGGCAAATCAACCGCGCTTTTGCGTTGTTTGGTCAGTTTTGCAAAAGAAGAGCTTGGGAAAGCAGAACCTCGAATTCCCGTGCTGGTTCCGTTGAAAAGATACAACGTCCGTTTTTCTAGCTCTGAAGATCCTTCAGGCATACTAGGGCTAATTAAAGATAATCTTGAGCCAGAACTCTGGCTAGAAATTTCAGACATTAAAAGACTGCTGTTTCAAGACAAACGCCTGATTTTGATATTGGATGGCTTAAACGAAATGTCAGCAGGGACAGTCCGCACAGAACTTGAGGAATTTCGTAAAAAGTGTGAACGTTGCAACGTCCCTTTCATCTGCACAGCACGAGAAGGCAGCGGCACTCTGGGCATCAAGAGGCGATTGGAAATTCAATCTCTCAATTCTTCAGAAATTGATCGCTTCTTGCGAGAATGTATGCCCAGTCAAGGGCAACAGGTGTTGCAATTGTTGAGCCGAGATAATCGAGAGTTAAGCCGCACGCCCTTTGTTTTGTGGATGCTGTATCACTTGTTTCAGGAGAAGGGCGCTGTTGTAGAGACTTTGGGAGACGCATTCCGTCAATTTTTTCGCTCTTTCAAAAAATACAAGGAAGACGCACCCGTTACAGATGAGCGTCGCGAAGCCTGGAATCCTTGGCTGGAACATCTGGCGTTCACAATGCTGGACTCCCCGGAGCCAAACGATCCTAGCTTGGCAATCGCTGATGAGCGAGCAGAAAAAGTCCTTGCTGAAAAGTTTAACGATCTTCATGGTGCTTCATCCCGGATTGAAGAGTTACTCAAATATCACTTTTTGGAAAGAGTCTCTGATAGGGAAGTTAGTTTTCACCATCAACTAATCCAGGAATACTATGCGGCTGAATACTTACTACAATATTTACCTGAACTTCTGAGGGATGAGAAAGGTGAGACGAAACTGAAGTGTCATTATCTCAACTACCTGAAATGGACAGAGCCGATTGCCATCATGCTTGGGCTGCTGGAGATAACTGACAATGAAAACCAGGCAAAAAAAATAATAGAGATCGGGCTGGATATAGATTTGAATTTAACTGCAAAACTAATCCAATCTGCACGACAGAGCCATCTTCCAAAAATTATCACCCTCTTAGAAAATTGTCATTTGTCACCTCCAGTTCAATATTGGTTATTCGGAAAGGCAAAACTTCAGACAAAAGTTCATGAGTTAATGCAACTAGCAAGTAGTGAAGACCAGGAAGTCTGCTATTCTGCTGCTTCTGCTTTGGTAGAAATATCTTCCGAAATAAATAATTCCGAACTAATTGAATTTCTTGAGAACAAAGGTTTTATTAGAGTTTTAAGATTTGACAAAACTGATAGTACAAGCTTTACGGTTAGAGATATTATCGAAAAACAGAGGCGATTTGAACAGAGTATGACTGTTCGTGAGAAGTTATATCATCTGAGCATTGGTTCCAATATTGCTGATTTAATTTTTAATTTATGGAACATCTGTAGCCCTATAGCAATCCTCACCTTATTAAGAGTGTTATTTGAGGAATGGGGAAATCCATTCTCTCTCGATCATTTTCAGGAGTGTCAGACGTTCATTGGAAGCCTAAGTACAGCTCAAGAAGGAAATTATCGGGATGAAGAGTTACTGCTGGCTCTGAAAAATAAAGAGGGGTGTGTAAGGGATATTTTTGTAACTCTTCTCAGGCTTGCAGAGTTGAATTTACAGGAGGCAATAGATATTTTCGTTTTTGCTGTAAAATTTAAGACTTCTGAAGTTATTCAAGAAGATAATAAAGGCTTATATGAAATTACCTCTGTAGCATTTTCTCAACGTCTTCTTGAAACCCTGAATGAAAGGTTTATTAGAGATATATTTGAACTAATTCTTTACATCCAATCACGCTGCCAGTTTTACAACTATGAAATAGCCCAATCTCCTCCACCAGCAGTGCGAGAGACAACAGATTTTGACCTATCAACTTTAGGAGTCACTATCATGACTGACAAACAACCAATCGTCAACTTCAATCAACATAATCCGACTATCGGTGTTAATTACGCTGCTGAAGGTAGCAATATCAAATTTCAACAAAATGTCAAGAACGTAACCGAACAAGACCTTGCCGAAGCTGCCCAAAAGATTCAAGCTCTCTTAAATCAACTCGCTCAAACCTATCCCATTACTACCGAACCACAAAAGCAGACCTTCATCCAAAAATTCCTCGAACTGATCGAATCCACTCCTGATCTCACCAAAGTTCTCCTTGCAGGTGGCATCGAATGGCTAAAAATTCTATGTCCCCCTGCTGGAATCCCTATTGAAATGTCACGTCGCCTCTACCAAGCTGTGCAAGAACGTCACAATCAACCGTAAGCAAAGGAAAACAAATCATGCAAATCACGATCGAACTCCCTGACAACATCGCCAATCAACTGCAACTGCAACCTGCCAACATCTCCCGTCGAATTTTAGAACTCATTGCGGCTGACAACTATCGCCAAGGACGCATTGGAACTGCCGAAGTCCGCCGAATGCTCAACTTCTCATCCCGTTGGGAAACCTATGAGTTCCTCAAGCGCGAAAAAGCCTACTTACCCTACACTGAAGACGATCTAGAACAAGATGTCCAAGCGATTCGCAATGTTTTAACCAAGGAATGATTATTGTCTCCAACACTTCTCCAATCAACTACCTTATTTTGATTGGGTACATCGATCTATTAACCGAACTGTTCAAGCAAATCATCATTCCCCAGGAAGTTTACAGCGAGTTATCTGATGCGGCAGCACCTCTACCCGTGCAAAACTGGATTGCTACACCACCCGAATGGCTCAAAATTAAACCTGTCAACCAACCTTCGGATGCGATCGCAGATTTGCTCGATCCCGGAGAACGTGCAGCTATCCTTCTAGCCCAAGAACTCAAGGCAGACTTAGTTCTGCTAGACGACATGAAGGCACGGCGCGCTGCGACAGACAGAGGCTTGGTCATCACGGGTATCCTGGGAATTTTAGATCAGGCAGCAACTATGAAGCTCATCGATCTACCTGCCGCTGTCCAAAGCCTTCAAAACACATCTTTTTGGGCATCTGACAGTTTGTTTCAAAGGTTGCTAGACAAGCACTCTTAAAACTTCAGTGTGTAAATTAAGACACCTTACAAGGTTAAGCCTACGTACCATGCAACCAGGCTAATAAATCGATGCAGCCGACCGTATAGAGGTTATCTGTGAGAGTCAAAGGTTATCTGCGGGGACTCATCTAAGTCGTTAAACAATCTTGCACCAAGCCCTCAAAATGGAATTCTGGGGCTATTGCATTCTAAGTCCGCCTGCCTTGGCTAACCGAAAATTAAGGGTTTGTAACCTGCGTAGGCAGGTTTCGTTTGTTTAGCTGCGGTTTCAACCGCCTAGTGCAAGATGTGAGTCGTTAAACAATCTTGCGATCGCTATCTCTACAGACAGATAGCTCAAGAAACGCAACCTTTAGATAGATTATTGTGTCAACCTTTGATCAACTCTAACTTCTGGAGATTAGATTAAAAATAGGTTGAGCGTTGGGAATTCGGGAGGAGTTGTGGCGTGGATAGAACCGCGATGAACGTGCAGGAAACACAGGAGCAACAGAGCATCCGTCCTGGGGACTTTACATGGCATTTCTGGCCTGCTTTGCCACTCTATCCATACGGCACCCGGCGGACACTCCGCAAAGAAGTGGTCAAGGACACCATCTGGACTTTCGACCAAGTGCAGGGCATTCTCTATGCTGTCGTACCGATTCGGATGACCGTCGTTAAGCTCAAAGCAGGCGGCCTTCTCATTTATGCGCCAGTCGCGCCGACAGGAGAGTGTATCCGACTCGTCAAGGAGTTGGTGGAACGATACGGCGATGTTAAGTACATCATCCTGCCAACGCTTTCCGGTTTAGAACACAAGATTTTCGTCGGCCCCTTTGCCAGACGCTTTCCGAACGCAGAAGTCTTCGTGGCTCCGAATCAGTGGAGCTTCCCGGTGAACCTCCCTTTAAGCTGGCTCGGTTTTCCCACTAAACGCACCCACATTCTCCCAGAGGACAGCGCTGAAGCGCCCTTTGGCGATGAGTTTGACTACGAGGTGCTGTACATCAATCTGGGACGGGGGTCGTTTGGGGAAGTAGCATTATTTCACAAGCGATCGCGCACGCTACTTGTGACAGACTCCGTGCTTTCTGTGCCAGAAGATCCGCCGGAAATCGTCCAACTTGACCCGTACCCCTTGCTGTTCCACGCCAAGGACGATGTATTTGATGTCGTTGAGGACAATGAGGAAAGTCGCCGCAAGGGATGGCAGCGTATCTCCCTGTTTGCGTTCTACTTCCGACCGAGTGCGCTAGAGGCGACCAAATTAGGCAAGTCGTTTCGCGATGCCCTGAAAGCGCCAGATCGGTCAAAGAAGGCTTATTTCGGTTGGTTTCCCTTCCAATGGAAGGAAGATTGGAAACAATCGTTTGATGCACTGCGAGGCGGCGGTCGCGTGTTTGTAGCACCGATTCTACAGACGATTATTCTCAACCAAGCACCAAGAACAGTGCTGGGATGGGCTGACAAGGTAGCCCGTTGGGATTTTGAGCGGATTGTTGGCTGCCACTTTGACTCGCCCATTCAGGCAAACCCGCGTCAGTTCCGGCAGGCGTTCGATTTCTTAGAGAAGAAGCTATCCGTAGCTGAAGGAGGATTTGCGAGCCATCAGCGCCTACCTGCGGCGGATTTTGAATTTCTCAGAGAACTTGAGGAGATGCTGACAAAGCTCCGCATCACGTCGCCGCCAAGGGAAAAGCTGTAAGGAATCTGGCAAAAGAACGTCAATCATGACGAAATTTCTGTTACTCGCCTCAGCTGTACGCCAAACTTGAAAAAGACACCGATCGTTGCGCTTTTGGGTGATGAAAACACTAATAACGCTTTTTGGTAAAGAACGCAACCAACTGGAGACAGAGATTGACAAGGCAACTAACCTGGAACAGGTAGTTCAGCTGGTGCAAAGCCGACTCGATAATCTTGAGAGGAATTACATCGGTGAGTTGAGCGTGGGGCAGATTCGTCTAGCTTCCTTTTTTCTGGACACGCTACGACAGTCTATCGCTACTCTCACGGCTGCCAACGAAACGAGATCCCAGCCACAGCCTGAGAAAATCGTTAAGCAAGTCAGAGGTTTCTCCAACAGCTTAATCCTGAAAGTCTTACAGGGACTCATCAGTATAAGCATCTTAGGTTCGTTATTTTCCTTGACTCAAGATACCGTTGGGGCTTGGATGGACATCTTGTTGATGACTGTGCTGGTAGGGCTGGAAGTTGTGTTCCAACTCGAAGGAGGCGGCGAAAATCGTTCCGACTCTCAGCAGCCTGTCGCACCACCCAAGCTGATTATGCAAGTTGATAGCAAGGCCTTTTTGGACAACCTTGGTGATGCTCTCAACACTATCGATCTTGCAGTCGCCTCGGCTGAACAAGTGAAAAAACCACTGGAAGGTAGTGGAATAGAAGAGTTGCCCGAACTCCTGAATGTTGTTCAGAGGCTAACGGGTGCGTCATTTCTGCAAAAACCCCAGATGGCGCTTGAACTGACGAAACTTCTACCCCAGATTTTAATGGAGCAGGGAATACGAACCCAGATTTATCAACCAGGCGACAAGCATAGTGGGCGCGAGTATTTTGACTTTGAGCCAAGTATCGACCCTGAAGCCAGAGATTATGTAACTATAACTCCTGCCTTGATGAAAGGTGATCGCTTACTCCGAAGAGGTCGAGTTGTTGAGCCAGCTTACTCTGAGACTAGAGAGTAAATTGTCTTGTTGTTACAGCTGTGCATGAGTGCCAAAGTCTTCATTTAAAAAGTTTTTTGGTATAGCAATCCTATTTGATTTGTGACTACCTTTTTTAAACGAACCGCAAAGACCCAGAGAACAGGGAGGAAGAGAGAGAATTTGATAAATGGATTAGGATTGCTATAGCATCCCATTTTTTTCAATTCCTCGGACAGACATCTCGCCTGTCTGTGGATATAGCGTAGGCAAGATGCCTGGGGCGAGATTTTTGCAAAATGGAAATGCACCCAGTGTTTCCCCTTCAAAATAAGAATTAGGGGATAGAAAAAGTATGGAAATTTTAGAAACAATTGGTTTCGATTTGGGACACGGTGAAACAGCTGTGGCTAAGGCGAGGGTTGAAAGCATCGAACCTCCAGAGATGCTTGAGGTTAATAATAAGAAGGTTCAAGTAACTGCGCTTGGCTGGCATCCGGAACTGGGTTATCTTGTTGGAGAACAAGCCTTAATTCAAGCTGGCGTTACTCAGCTAAAAATTTCTTTTAAGCAAAAACCCAACAACGATCCAAATTACAGAGAGACTATCCGCAGTTTTGTGGAAACCTACTACCGCCTTTTAAAAGAAAGCAAACAGATTGAAGGTGGAGAGACTAGCCAGTTTTATGTTGGGTGTCCGTCAGGATGGTCGGTAAGCGATCGCGAAGAATACCAAAAGCTACTGAAGGAATCTGGCATTGGTTTACTGAGTGTTGTACCGGAGTCGCGGGCGGCTTTCATGCAAGCCAAGGAAGCTGGTAAACTGGACTTCGACAAGCTCAAATCGTCGGTGCTAATTGTCGATATTGGCTCCTCAACTACGGATTTTACTCTGGTCAAGAGCTTGCACGAGATCCCGATAGATTTCGGGAGCAACGCCCTAGGAGCATCCCTAATCGACAAGGCGATTTTTGCCCGGACTCTCGCCAACCACGAAGAGAAAGCGTTACTCGAAAGAGTTTTTGGGCAGTTTCCTCATCACCAAGCTCGTTGCGAACTCGCCTGTCGCAAAGCTAAGGAAGATTACTTTTCTAACGAACAACTGTACAAGCATCCGCAAACATTTGCACGCGGCTTCGAGTCAATTAACGAACAAATTTACTTTGTTCCGCAAGTTAATCAAGCGATCGCGCAGGAGATTTTGAACCATCCCTTATCTGAACTAGAAGACAAGAGTTGGATTCAATCTTTTCGGGAGGCGGTGACTGAGGCGAAGGAAAAACTCGACCAACAGGGTATTGTTCCGAAAGTTGTGCTGATGACTGGCGGCGCATCTCGCATGAACTTTACCCGCGATATTTGCCAGGAGATTTTCCCCGAACCCGAAACACAGGTTCGCCCAGATCCAGAACCTGAACGGTGCATTGCACTAGGTTTATCGCGGGTAGGACGATGGGATATGCGTGCGAGTGCATTTAAAGAAGAAGTCAAGCAACTGTTCGACTCGAAGAAGCTGAAAGAACTCGTTGAGAGACATATCCCAGAGTTAATCGAACAGCTGACGTTACCTTTATCGCAGGGTTTGATTGAAAATGTAGTTAAACCAGGTCTGAAAGATTGGCGAAACAACAAAGTACGGACTTTAGCCGATTTGGAAAATGCCTTGAAGGGAAGCGCAGAGGAGTGGATTAAAAGCGATCGCGCCAGACTTATCATCAAAAATCAATCCGTCACTTGGTTTAACAGCAAAATTCAACCCGACTTAGCCGCAGAAACCGACCCGATTTGTCGAAAGTTCCAAATACCCAGAAGCAGCTTGAGGTTTGAGGAAGGGATCGACCCTGCCGTAGTCAACCCGGAGCTGTCAATTGGGGATGCTATCCTTGCTGATACAGTGGGATTTATCGTCAATGTGGTGATTGGTGGAGGTACTATCGGTAGCATCATCGCTCTGGTTCTCACGGGGCATTTGACTTGGCCGATTGTGCTAATATATGGTGCTTCTGTACTTGCTGCCGGAGTGGAGATAACTCGGAGCAAAACCCAAGAAGCCATCAAGGAAAATGTGGATGTTCCTAGTTGGAGTCGTGGCGTTCTTTTAAGCGATAGCAAACTTGATTCTATCTGCGAACAAATGAATCCTGAGTTAGAAAATGTTTTTAGAAAACAGTTGACAGAGAATCGGGAGACTTTTAACGAACTGATTGCGAAAGTTGGGCAAGAACTTCAAAAAGCCTTAAATACTAAAGCTCAAGAGGCAATCATTCTGATTCAATAGAAGTAAATTTTGATTAATTCTAGGTTGGGGGTGGCTCCCCAACCTACGGTCACTTGGGGATTTTTAACTTATTCGTGAACCGTATTAGGATTAGAACGCGATCGCTATTTAGCTTGAATAACCTAACCACATGAACACAAAACCTATTCTCCCACAGCCACCTTATGCCGCACTAATTTTTGACTGTGATGGGACTTTGGCTGATACCATGCCTATTCATTTTCAGACATGGACAGCGACGCTGCGCTCGTTCGGTGTAGAGTTAAATGAAGAATGGTTCTTTAAGCGAAGTGGCATATCTGCAAAGGAACTTATCCGCACGCTTAACAGCGAATTTGGTTATAGTCTTGATGAAAAATTGACATTTGCAGATAAGCAGCGTCGTTATATTGCTTTAGCACATACGGCAGTGGAAATTCAGGCAGTAGCTGATATTGCCCGGACTCACTATGGTAAAGTGCCGATGGCTGTAGCTAGTGGTGGTCATCGCCCTCTGGTGGAAGCAACCCTGGATGCTATTGGCTCGCGATATCTTTTCGATACTGTTGTAACTGTGAATGATGTAGCGCAGGGTAAGCCTGCTCCCGACATCTTCTTATTAGCTGCGAAGCGTTTGGGAGTTGCGCCAGAAGAATGTATTGTCTATGAAGATAGCGACGGAGGAATAGAAGCCGCTAATCGCGCTTTAATGCGGGTAATTGATGTGCGCGTCCTCTGGCGTTCTGAAGCTGGTACTTTTTGACACTTATTGGATGCGATCGCATCCACTAAGTGTCGCCAAATTCGCACCAAATAACCGATTTTTGATGTCAAGATAAATCTAGGAATACAGAGGTTATAGCCATGCAGCAAATAAATGTCGAGGAAGCATCTAAACATCTACCCGACTTAATCGAAGCAGCACTTAGAGGCGAAGAAATCGTCATCGCCAAAGACGATCGGCCTGTTGTCAAATTAACTCCAGTGTCGCCAGCTAAACGTCGCCCCCAGTTTGGCAGTGCTAAAGGCTTGGTTACAATATCCGAGGATTTTGACGATCCTATAGAAGACTTTAAGGACTATATGTAATGAGGCAACTGCTGGACACTCATAGCTTTATTTGGTTTGTTATGGGCAATCCTAGAATCAGCCCCAGATTGCGATCGCTAATTGAGGATAACCAAAATCTGCTCAGTACAGCTAGTATCTGGGAGATGGCAATTAAGCATAGCAGTGGTAAACTAAATTTTGGTCTACCCTTTAGGATATTTATAGAGCAGCAACTTAGTTTAAACAGCATCGAGTTGCTTTCTATCAATCTAGACCATATTGATGTTATTGCGGCGCTACCTTTTCATCATCGCGATCCATTCGATCGGCTTTTGATTGCACAGTCTATGGTGGAAAGGATACCGATCCTGAGTGCTGATTCTGCCTTTGATGCTTATCCAGTTACTCGGCTGTGGTAAGTAGCACACAAAAAGAGCGTTCTGAGGCTGGTAATTTATAAACACATTCTGGGCAAATCGCGCATAATCATTGAGAAAGCGATCGCATGGGGAAGGTGTGATAATGCTCGACATCAAAGACGCTTTACGCCAAGTGCCACTCTTTACAGAATTACCGGAAGCAAACTTGGACTGGTTGTGCGAACAGGGTAGAGAAGTATGGCGACAAGCAGGTGAAATTCATCGGGCAGAAGGAGAGCCCGCCGATCATGTTTTTGTGCTGCTAGAAGGTGAAGTGCGGATAACGCAGAAGGTTGGCGAACAAGAAATCGTATTAGCTACCTACGAACCGCAAACGCTGTTTGGCGAGTTACCCGTTTTAATGGGTCAAGAATACTTCTGGGCTAGTGGACGCGCCGTTACTCAATGCCATATTTTTGAGTTACCAAAAGACGCATTTTGGCAACTGCTGGCGGCTTGTTCTTGCGTGACTAAGGTTATTCTCCGCACGATGGCGTTGCGGATGCAAGATTTTCAAAATTTGTCACAGCAGCGGGAAAAACTGGCAGCACTCGGCACTTTGGCAGCTGGACTGGCTCACGAAATGAATAACCCCGCCGCAGCGGTGATTCGGGGTGCAACTAACTTGCAAGATATCTTTGAAGAGTTGCCTTGCATGGCGCTGAAGCTGAATCAACAGCAGATGACAAAAGCCCAACTTGAGTTTCTTGCCGACTTGCAATGCGACGTAACAAAGCGTGCTACTCTAGCGCCTCGCCTCGATCCTCTGACGCAAAGCGACAAGGAGGAGGAAGTTACTGATTGGTTAGACGCGCACGATGTAAGCGATGGTTGGAAACTCGCCCCCACCCTGGTACAAGCAGGACTTGACACCCAATGGCTGGAAACTGTTGCAAAAAACGTGTCCGCCGACTCACTCTCCGATGTGCTGACTTGGATTACAACGACGCTGACAGGCGTTGGGGTGTTATCCGAAATCGAGCAGGGTTCGGCGCGGATATCCCATCTGGTGAAAGCGATTAAGGATTACTCTTACATGGATCAAGCCCCACTGCAAGAGATAGACGTGCATGAAGGGCTGGAAAGTACGCTGACAATTCTCAGTCACAAGCTGAAAAAAGGTATCGTGGTGAGGCGGGAATACGACCTGAATCTGCCGCGCATCACGGCTTATGGCAGCGAACTAAATCAGGTGTGGACGAATTTGATTGATAATGCGATCGCTGCGCTGGGATTGGTGGCTAGGGACTGGGGACTAAAGACTGGGAATCCCCAATCCCTAATACCTACTATTTTGATTCGTACCAAGCACGAACACGATCGCGTTCTGGTGGAAATTGCCGATAACGGATCAGGTATACCGCCGGAAATTCAGCATCGCATCTTTGAGCCATTTTTCACTACCAAAGGTGTAGGAGAAGGCACTGGTTTAGGTTTAGATATGACTTACCGTATTGTCGGCAAACATTACGGCAATATAAGTTTAACCTCAAGTCCGGGTGACACACGCTTTTTGGTTCGTCTTCCTATTGCTGCTAATAACAAGCTCATAGAAAGAGAAATTGCCTAACTAAACGGAAGAATTGCTGTCAGCTTTAACTACATTTCGTCTTCCCCACGGCTTAAGAACAGAAATAGCAATGATTACTAAAAGGCATAAAGTCTGAATTCCGCCACCAATAATTACTCCTTTGACATCAAACATATAAAGCGGATTTTCCAGCGCTTTTAGTCTTTCTGTATCGGAAATAGAGGTCATTGCGTTTGTCCACGGGCCAAGCCAAAAACTACCGAAGGTAATAAGTACAAGTGTGGAAATCCACTTAACAATAACCCAGTAAAATTTCACAAATCCCCAGACTGTTAACCAGGAAAGCAGTCCACCAGTTAACAACGAACCGACTGCGGCCGGAATAACAATAAAGTCATCTAGCAACTTCACTATTGAATTAATCGCGTATAGTTCATCGCCATTTGTTGTATTTCTGTTACTTAAAGCGATGATTACCATGCTTAAAGCTGTTCCAAACCAAAGTCCGATAAAACCAACGTGGGAAGACAATAACCAGTTTTTTTGCTTGACAGTTAGTTTGTTCATGAAGCGTGATGATCTAGGTTGAGATAATTCGCTGCCATACTATATGGCTCCTTACTAAACTACCATAATTTGCCATATAGTATGGCTCCTTATCAAATTATGGTTCGCGCATGGCAGGTGTTCCAGAGCCTAACTTTGCCAGCAACTCAATCAGTGTCTTCTTTTCAGCCTCAGTGAGATTAGCCATCAGGCCAGTGGTGCGGCAAAAGTGATCTGGGAGCATTTCATCAAGCAATTGCTCTCCCTTTTCTGTCAGTTGCACACTCAGCATCCGCCTGTCCGCCGGATGAGGTCGGCGTTTCACCAATCCGTCCCGTTCTAGTCCGTCAAGCAACCCAGTTATTGTGCCTCTAGTGACACCAGCACGTTCAGCGCATTCTGATGGGGTTAGTCCCGACTCGCCTGCTGGCAGTAGCTGCATCAGAAGGGTAAACTTGCCCATTGAAAGGCCATAACGAGCAAAGTGAGTATCAAAAGCTTCATAGACATCAGCAGTGGTGTTCAGAAAAGCTAGGCAAGTTTGTACTGAAGCCATATCTAGTTCTGGGTAGCGACTGGCAAGATTCAGTAGTATCTGGTTATTTGGGAGTGTGCGTAGTATGAACATGAGTTGCTGCTGATTAATTGGGAAGCTTATTTTATGGTGGCTTAATTCAGAACTCACCCAGAAATAAGGGGATTGCCCTATGGTAGAAGTCAGAGTTAAACAAAGGTGTTGCGATGCTGCACGATCCAAACCAGAACGCGCTGTTTCCGAAGTTACCTGATGAGGCGTTGCAGCAGATGAAGCAGCATGGGACTGAGATTCAGCTTAATGCGGGTGATGTGCTGTTTTCAGAAGGTGAGGAGAATTATAGTTTTCACGTTGTCCTAGAAGGTGAAATCGAGATTGTTAAGCTTGTTGGTGGCGAGAAGAGACTGCTGGCTATTCATCGCCGGGGCGAGTTTATGGGTGAACTTTCGATGTTAACAGGTTCTGGATCTATTGCCAGCGCACGCGCGATCGCTTCCTCTCGTGTTCTG
The DNA here is from genome assembly GCF_014695505.1 of Trichocoleus sp. FACHB-90. Taxonomy (NCBI): domain Bacteria; kingdom Bacillati; phylum Cyanobacteriota; class Cyanophyceae; order Leptolyngbyales; family Trichocoleusaceae; genus Trichocoleus; species Trichocoleus sp. FACHB-90. The sequence continues at coordinate 56,121 of NZ_JACJOK010000017.1, read as the reverse complement.
CGGATTGACATGGACACTTTTAAGCACATCATCGCCGAATGTTCTCCGATAGCTGATGTGGTGCTTTCGGCTATGGCGGGACGAACTCAAGACGTTGAAGCGCAACTCAGGCAACAGGAGAAACTGGCAGCACTTGGTAAAATGTCAGCAGGTCTGGCTCACGAGTTAAATAATCCAGCTTCTGCGGGACAAAGGGCTGCTGGACAATTGCGCGAGAACTTCCAAAACTTGCAATCTCTGGCTTTGCAGCTGAATTCCTTGTCCCCAGCGCAATTAAATTTTATTGTTGATGTTCATAAGGATGCGATCGCTCACGCTACCACATCATGCCCACTCGATCCTCTAACACAAAGCGACAAAGAAGAAGAGGTGACAGACTGGCTAGAAGCGCACGATGTCAGCAACGCCTGGAAACTCGCTCCGACACTGGTTAACGCCGGAATTGATACCAAAAAACTGGATACTCTTACCGACAATATCACCCAAGAATCTCTTAGCAACGTACTCTTGTGGCTAGAAGCGACACTTGCTTCCTCTGGATTATTAAACGAAATAGAGCAGAGTACCGCCCGCATCTCTGACTTAGTGAAAGCAGTTAAAGCCTACTCCTACATGGATCAAGCGCCCCTGCAAGAAGTCGATGTGCATCAGGGCATCGAGAACACACTGACCATCCTCAATCATAAGCTCAAGAAGGGAATCGTCGTCAAGCGCGACTACGACAAAAGTATTCCCCGCATCTGCGTTTACGGCAGCGAACTTAATCAAGTATGGACGAATTTGATTGACAATGCGATTGATGCGATGGATGGGAAAGGACAGCTGACGATCCGCACGTCCAGAGGCAATAACTGCATACTGGTAGAAATTGCTGATAATGGGTTAGGTATCCCGCCAGCAATTCAATCTCGCATCTTTGAACCGTTTTTTACGACTAAAGGTGTGGGGAAAGGAAGCGGGTTAGGTTTGGAAATTGCCTACCGCATTGTTGTTAAAAGGCACAAAGGCGACATCCACTTTGAGTCTAAGCCTGGTGACACCTGTTTTCGCGTTTATCTGCCCATAGAATGTTTAGATAATTAAGCAAAAATACCAGGAGAAAAGGAAATCGCGGCTACGCCAACCCCCCTTACCCCCCTTCAAGAAGAAGGGGGGCAGAAGTTGCTTCGCTTTTATTCAACAAAGTCCGCCTGCGCGGACTCAATTCAGCCTGGGTCGGCAGGCTTTGGCAGGTTTTGTCAAAAGATTTCTTAGACAAAAGCTACTAAAAATAGGTAATTTCCCTCTTGATTTTATTAGCTAATAATTGCTAAATAGCAATCCTAAATTATTCGTGAACCCCTGAATGGACACGGCGGTACCGTGTCCATTCAGGGTGAATAATCGTTCACAACTTAAATAGGATTGCTATATCAACCCTAATACGGTTCGGTTATAAATTTGCGTATGTTAGCTGAAATAAGATTGCCATAGCTGCCTTCTAAGTGAAATTTACTAGGGTAGATTTTATTTGAATATGCTATTTTAGGTGCTTGAGAGAACGATAGTTCTTAAAACTGTTCTGACAAGCAATCGAGGAAAAGACAAAATTTAGTAATATCCGATAAAATATATTACATAAATATGCAAAACATTTTATTACTCAATGACGATACCTATTTTTTTTGTCCAGAATCTGAAAAATATTCCAAATTAAAGAAGATTTGTCTTATTTAAAGATTTTATTCTTACTTTAGATAGAGGATAGATTCATAATAGATATTACCTGCGAATAGGGGTGAAGTTAGGGAAGTTATGATGAAATATATTCCTTAATAATAAAATTTACCTTAATTGTTAGCAGTCTGCGACATTCAAAAAGAGATGGATAGCCCAATGGCAGGCACTTACAACTTAGGCTTAGTGACGCTTTCCTTTGCGATCGCGCTAATTGCATCTTACACAGCCCTAGACTTAGCAGGGCGAGTAAAATCTGGCTGGGAACGGGGACGGCGGCGCTGGCTGTTGGGTGGAGCAGTGGCAATGGGAAGCGGGATTTGGGCAATGCACTTCATTGCCATGCTGGCGTTCCATTTACCTGAGTCCGTTAACTACAACGTGTGGATCACCTTGCTTTCCCTGCTGTGCGGAATTATTGCCTCTAGCATTGCTTTGTGGTTGGTGAGTCGTAGCTTGATGTCAACACCGCTTTTAATCGGTGGTGGGGTGTGCATGGGAATAGCGATCGCATCGATGCACTATACTGGCATGGCAGCGATGCAACTGCCAGCGAAGATAGAGTATGACTGGATATTGGTTAGTCTGTCTGTTGCGATCGCTCTGAGTGCCTCTTTTGCCGCCCTTTGGCTGTTTCGGCTACACAATCAATCTTCGCAAGGGCTTTTTTGGCAAAAACTCGGCAGTGCCTTTGTCATGGGAGTTGCCATCAGTGGAATGCACTATACCGGAATGCGGGCAACTCACTTTATTCCCAACAAAGTCTTGCCAGTACACCAATCCCCTGCAATAAATCAGTCCTGGCTAGCGGTTGCCATTGGGATTGCTAGCCTATTTATTTTAAGCTTAGCTTTATTAACATCCCTATTTGATAAGCGTTTAACGGCTCAGTTAGTCCGAGAGCAGGCTTTACAGGAAAGCGAGAAAAGCTTTCGGATGCTGATTGGCGAAATGCAGGTGGGAGTATTGCTGCTGAATGCTAATGCCGAAATTCTCGTTTGGAATCAAGCGGCGATAAATCTTCTCAATCTCAATGTAGAGGATGTAAGGCATCAGGTGTTTGGTGTTTGTTGGCATTTGCTACACGAAGACGGTACACCCTTCCAAACAACAGAGTTACCTGTGCAAAAGGCGACCCTAGAGCGGCAACCGATTCATAATATTGTTATGATAATTGCGCCTCCTGGGAAAGAAGAAACTCAGCCTCCAGTCCCCAGTCCTCAACATCCAAATCAATGCTGGCTGCTGGTGAATGCCGATCCGCAGATAGCAGAGGATGGTAGTGTAGAGCGAATTATCTGCACCCTTAGCGATATCACCAACCAAAAACAAGCAGAAGTGGCACTTCGCCAAAGTGAGGAACGATTTGCCTTAGCTGTAGAAGGAGCCAATGACGGGATTTGGGACTGGAATCTGCAAACGAGTCATGCCTATCTGTCCCCGCGTTGGAAAAGTATGTTGGGCTATGAAGGCTCAGAAATTAAGAGTCACATAGATTCTCTGTTCAAAATTATCCACCCAGAAGACTCAGAGCGAGTAATGGGGGTGCTGCGTGACTATTTAGCTAAGAAAATCCCCAGCTACAAAGAAGAGTTCCGGGCATTGCACAAAGATGGCAGCTATCGTTGGATTCTAACTCGTGGAGTTGCATTGTGGGATGAAACAGGCAAAGCCTATCGCTTGGCGGGTTCCCATACTGATATTAGCGATCGCAAGCACACAGAAGAAGCACTGCAATTAATTGTTGAGGGGACAGGTTCTGCAACTGGCAATGAATTCTTTCATACCTGTGTTCGTTATCTCGCCGAAGTTCTAGGAGTTCGTTACGCTTGGGTAAGTAAGTTTGCCAACGATGCTAAAACTAGAGTGCGTACCTTGGCATTTTGGAAGGGCGAAGATGGCGAAAACTTTGAGTACGACCTAGCTGGCACTCCCTGCGAAAATGTCTTGCAGGGGACGAGCCGTTTTTACCCGTCAGAAGTACAAAAACTCTTTCCTGACTTTGGCGATTTAGTTGAGTTAGGCGCACAAAGCTACTGGGGAATCCCGCTGTTGGACTCCGCCGGGAATGTAATCGGCAATTTGGGGGTGCTAGACGTGCAGCCAATGGCTTACGATCCTGGCAAAGAGATGATTTTGAAAATTTTTGTTGCCAGAGCAGGAGCTGAACTGGAGCGGAAATTAGCAGAGGAATTGCTTCAGAAACGAGCGGAAATGGACAGTTGCTTGAGCCGTATTTCCCGGATGTTGATGATTTCCATCCCTAATAGGGATTTAGATCGTAGTTACAATTTACACCAATTCACACATAGGTTTATTGACGAAAACTTAGATAATGCGATCGCTTTCACCCTGCAAACAGTCGGTGAGGTTCTGGGTAGCGATCGCGCCTATCTTTTCCAATACGATAGCAACCACAGCTGCTTAAAAATGACCCACGAGTGGTGCAGCTTTGGCATAGAGCCATTAATCGATAAATTTCAAGGATTGCCAGTTGAGAATGATAACTGGGTTCACAGCCAAATCTTGAGTGGCAAGACTGTCCAAATTCCGGCTGACATCCCACCTGAAGCCACCCAAAAAGCTGAATGGGTTGATATCAATCGACTTGCCGTTCCCACGCTCCATTCTGGCAAAGTTGTAGGATTTCTGGGTCTGGATATCGTTCGTTCCTCGTCAATCTGGAGTCAAGAAGAAATTAATTGGCTCAAATTAGTCACCGAGTTCATCGCCATTAGCCAGGGACATCTAGAAGCACAAGCCGCACTGCAACGGAGCAATACTCGGTATCAGAATTTAGCACAGAACGTACCGGGGATGATTTATCAATTCATTCTTAAACCTGATGGCTCAAGGGCGTTTCTCTATGTCAGCGGCGGTTGCCGAGAACTCTTTGGACTAGAGCCAGAGGAATTGCTTCAGGATGCCCCCCTGTTTTGGAAGCTTACTCATCCTGATGATATCGCTCTTCTAAATCGGTCGATTGCTATCTCAGCTCAAACCCTGAAGCCTTGGGATTGCGTCTGGCGAGTTTTCGTCTCCGGTCAAATTAAGTGGCTGCAAGGAAATTCTCGCCCGGAACGGCAAGCTGATGGCAGTATTATCTGGGATGGTTTGGTGACTGATATTACAGAACGCCAGGAAGCAGAAGAAGCATTACGGGAAAGTGCCGAACGGGAAAAAGCGATCGCTTTCGTAATTCAACGGATGCGCCAAACGTTGGATATTGAGCAGATTTTTAGTGCCACAACCCAAGAACTGCGGCAAGCCTTACATGGCGATCGCGTCGCTGTTTATCGTTTCCACCCTGACTGGAGTGGAGAGTTTGTATCCGAATCAGTAGCAGAGGGTTGGAATTTGCTACTTTTGAAACAAATCGATCAACCCGATCTCAAAAAAGTAGCAGTTAACCAAAGTGATTGTGTTATCAAAACCTTAGATAGCTTACAATACCCAGTACAAGATACTTATCTGCAACAAAATCAAGGCGGTTTTCATCGCCAAAAAACAAGTTACCGCTGTGTCGCAGATATCTACTCCGCTGGATTTGACGATTGTTATCTGCAACTTTTAGAGCAATTTCAAGCACGGGCATACATCATTGTCCCCATCTTCTGTAGCAATCAACTTTGGGGATTACTGGCAATTTACCAAAATTCCGCTCCCCGCCAATGGCAAGAAGCAGAAATCAAGATGGTAGTTCAAATTGGGGCGCAGTTAGGAGTCGCCATCCAACAAGCTGAATTATTAGCGCAAACTCAAAAGCAGTCGGTTGAACTGATAAAGGCTAAGGAAACCGCCGATGCTGCCAACCGTGCTAAAAGCGAGTTTCTCGCTAATATGAGCCACGAACTAAGAACGCCACTCAACGCCGTCCTAGGCTTTACTCAACTGATGAGCCTTGATACCTCGCTATGCCCTGAGCATCAGGAATATTTAGACATTATCAGTCGTAGTGGGGAGCATTTACTGGAATTGATTAACGGTGTTCTGGAAATGTCAAAAATCGAAGCAGGGCGAGTCACCCTGGTCGAAAATAACTTTGATTTGTATAGTCTGCTCGATAGTATTGAACGGATGCTACAACTCAAAGCTACATCCAAAGGCCTCCAGTTAATATGCGATCGCGCCCCCCAAGTTCCTCAATATATCAGAACCGACGAAAGCAAGCTACGTCAGGTTTTAATCAACCTGCTTAGTAATGCCATCAAATTTACTCAAGAAGGTAGCGTCACCTTGCGCGTGTCAGCGGACAAGGGTATAAAACAACTGACACTCTATTTTGAAGTAGAAGATACAGGTTTCGGCATTGCCCCAGAGGAGTTTGATAAGTTATTTGAAGCCTTCGGACAAACTGCAACAGGATTGAAATCAAATCAAGGAACAGGTTTAGGTTTACCTATTAGCCAAAAGTTTGTACAACTGATGGGGGGAGAAATTACTGTCACCAGTGTTCTTGGTAGGGGAGCCAAATTTACTTTTGATATTCAAGTGAGTTTGCTTGAAGAAACTCCGATTGAAACAACTCAACCCACCTTTAAAAAAGTTATCGGTTTAGCCCCTAATCAGCCTATCTATCGCATTTTGGTTGTGGAGGATAGGTTAACAAATCGTCTTCTGTTAGTTGAGCTTCTCAGTCCGTTGGGCTTTGAGGTGCGGGAAGCTTGTGATGGTCAAGAAGCTGTAGCTATTTGGGAGAGTTGGCAACCACACTTAATTTGGATGGATATGCGGATGCCCTTAATGAACGGTTATGAAGCTACCAAAACAATCAGAGCTTCATTGAATGGTCAGGCAACTGTAATTATTGCCCTAACTGCTAGCGCTTTTGAAGAGGAGCGACAAATTATTTTGTCTGCCGGATGTGACGACTTCGTGCGTAAACCCTTTCGAGAAGAGGAGCTTCTTTTCAAAATGAGCAAATATCTGGGAGTGCGATATCTTTATCAAGAGGAAGCACGCCAGATAGAAAGCAGAAAGCAAAACTTACAAGAGGTTCGCAATTGCAGCAAAGAAATTGAGATTACCAGTATGCCCCCCCAGTGGATAGAACAAATACATTATGCAGCTTCCCAAGGCAGCGATCTGCTGATTTTTGAGCTGATTAAACAAATACCAGCAGAAAATTCGGCTCTCATTAATGCTTTGACGGATTTAGCCGAAAACTTTCAGTTTGAGGAAATCATAAAATTAGCTCAATCAAGTGTAAGCTAGCAATTAGAGCATATAAGAAAAGGTCAAAGAAATGGCCAGAACAATACCAGGGATAAAAATAAACTTGAGATGAATTCTCTTGCGATGGGCATGACTAAAGAAGACATCCTTATCGTTGATGACACACCAGAAAACTTGCGCTTGCTCTCGAAGATGCTGACCAAAGAGGGGTATAACATCCGCAAGGCGTTGAATGGGCAAATGGCACTGACGGCTGTGCAAAGTGTTGTGCCAGATTTAATTTTGCTCGATATTATGATGCCAAACATGGATGGCTATCAAGTCTGTAAACATCTGAAAGCAGATCCGAGAACTGCCGAAATCCCCGTAATTTTTCTGAGCGCTCTGAGTGATGCTTTTGACAAAGTAAAAGCCTTTGGTGTCGGTGGCGCAGACTATATCACTAAGCCGTTTCAACTTGAAGAAGTTTTAACCCGCGTTCAGAACCAACTGACTCTGAAAGCAGCAAAAATCCAAAACCAACAAATTAATGCCCAACTTGAAGAGCGAGTTAAAGAGCGTACTCATCAGTTAGAACTAGCTAATCAGGAACTGAAGCGGCAAATTTCTGAACGGATGCTTCTGCAAGAGCAACTGCTGAAAATGGCTCTCTATGATGCTCTGACAGATTTACCCAATCGATTTTTATTCATGGAGCGCCTAGAACAAGCTCTTAAACGTGCCAAGCAACATCCAGATTATCGGTTTGCGGTGTTGTTTCTCGATTGCGATCGCTTTAAAGTTGTCAATGATTCCCTCGGTCATTTCGTGGGCGATGAACTGTTGGTCGCCCTTGCTCGTCGTTTAGAAGCATCTCTAAACCAAACTGATACTCTGGCTAGATTGAGTGGTGATGAATTTGCAATTCTCTTAACAGAAATTGAAAATATTAACAGTGTAACTTTGGTAGCAGACCAAATACTTAAAGCCCTCTCTCTTCCATTCCCGTTAAAAAGACAAGAAGTTTTTATCAATGCCAGTATTGGTATTACCCTAAGTAATCTTAATTACGAGCAGTCAGAATATTTATTGCGGGATGCGGACACCGCTATGTATCGTGCCAAGACGTTAGGAAAAGGTCAATACCAAATTTTTGACGCGGAAATGCACAATGCTGCTATTCAAGTTTTACAACTAGAAAACGACCTGCGTAGAGCTGTCAATCAACAAGAATTTATCGTCCACTATCAGCCAATTGTTGCCCTCACCACAGGCAAAATTGTTGGGTTTGAGGCACTGGTACGCTGGAAGCATCCTCAACAAGGGTTAATTTCTCCAATCTTGTTTATTCCTATAGCAGAAGAAACAGGTTTGATTAACCCTATTGGTAACTGGGTTTTACGAGAAGCTTGCTATCAGCTTCAGCAATGGAATCACCAAAGGCTCACTGATTATCCCCTCACCATGAGTGTCAATCTTTCAGCGCGGCAATTTGCCCAGCCAGATTTGATTGAGCAAATTGATAAAATTCTGGCAGAAACGCAGCTTAATCCCCAAAGTTTAAAGTTAGAAATTACCGAAAGTGTCATCATGAAGAATTCTCAACCTATCAAAGTAATTCTTCAGCAACTTCAAGAACGCCAAATTCAATTGTGTATTGATGATTTTGGCACAGGTTATTCTTCCTTAAGTTATTTACATAATTTCCCTATTGATAATATTAAAATTGACCGCTCTTTCATTAGTTCTTTAGATGGAAAATCAGACAATTTAGGGCTTATTTCAGCAATTATGAATATTGCTCAGGCTCTAAAAATGAGTGTAACCGCTGAAGGCATCGAAACATCGCAACAATTAGACCAACTGAGAGTTTTAAACTGCGATTTTGGTCAGGGATATCTGTTTTCTAAACCTTTAGATGGCAAAAATGCAACAATTTTAATTAAATCGGCTACCCAGTGGTAAAAAATGAGTAGAATTTAGTTAATGCTAAGGTAGTTAAATTATTAATTATTTATAAGCCTTCAATGTAGCGAAAAATTATAAACAACTCTTATGCTAATCCTATCTAATTTGTGACAACCACTTTTTTAAACAAAATACTACAAGCGTAGAGAATACCCTGCCAAAGAAAAAAAGAGAATTTTATAAATAAATTATGATTATTATATTATAAAATTTATGTTAAGAATAAATGATTTAAATTATTATTAAATTATAGCTCACAAAATTTTTATTAAATTAAAAATAAACTTACAATGAATTACAAACCGGATACTATCTTCAAAGCAGACATTCTGATAGTTGACGATACGCCGGACAACCTTCGCTTTTTATCTTCTCTGTTGTTAGATGAGGGGTATAACGTTCGGAAAGCTACCAATGGGCAGATGGCATTAACCGCAGTGAAAACTGTTCCTCCTGATTTAATTTTACTGGATGTTAATATGCCACAAATGAGCGGTTATGAGGTATGCGAACTTCTGAAGAAGGATTCTCAAAGCAGCTCTGTACCCGTAATTTTCTTAAGCGCTTTAGATGATGTAATGGATAAAGTTAAAGCTTTTAAAGTTGGAGGTGTAGACTATATCACCAAACCTTTTAAAATTGAAGAAGTTTTAGCTCGAATTCAAAATCAACTGACAATTAAAAATCTTCAAAATGAGCTGCAAGCGCAAAATACCCAGCTTCAACAAGCATTAAATGAGCTTAAAAAAACTCAAGCACAATTGGTTCAAAAAGAAAAAATGCTCGGCTTAGGTCAGTTAGCCGCAGGGATGGCTCATGAAATAAATAACTCTATTGGCTTTGTTTCTAGTAATCTTGAGCCTGCAAGCGAATATATCCAAGACTTGCTAAATTTGATTAATTTATATCAGCAGGAATATCCTAAGCCTAGTATTCCCATTCAAGAAGCAATTCAGGAGATTGATTTAGATTTTTTAAGTTTAGATATAAAAAAAATTATGGGTTCAATGCAGACGGGGGCGGAGCGTATCTCTACAATGATTCTTGCCTTACGCATTTTCTCTCGCCTGAATGAATCCGATATTAAACCTGTAGATATCCATGAGGGGCTTGATAGCACTTTATTATTGTTGCAGCATCGACTCAGGAAAGAAAGGAAATGCCCAGAGATTAAAGTTATCAAACAATATGGAAATTTACCATTGGTTACTTGTTATGCTAGTCAGCTTAATCAGGTATTTTTTAATTTGTTGAATAATGCTATTGATGCTATAGAATCTGGGCTGGAAAAAGGTATCACTGAATTATCAAGTCCGACGATTTGGATTAAAACCGAGTTAACTTCCTATAAGACTGTAAGTATTCAGATTAAAGACAATGGTATTGGCATTGATGAGAAAGTGCGATCGCGTTTATTTAATCCTTTTTTTACAACTAAGCCTGTAGGTCAAGGGAGCGGTTTAGGGTTAGTGACGAGTTATGAAATTGTAGTGGAAAAGCATAAAGGGGAACTGCGTTGTAATTCCGCACCTGGGCAGGGCGCAGAGTTTACAATTGAAATTCCAGTGCAGTTAATTAAGGATATAAACTGTTAGATCAGGGTGTTTAAAATGTGTGAATAAAATAATTCGCAGGTAAGACTAAAAAGGAAAAAAATTCATATCATATCCGGTAGATTACTATGGGCAATTCTACGAATTTGATATCAGGCGTTTATACTGCATCAAGCTGCTTTCGGGCAAAATTCCTTACTGTCGGTACCGCTTGAGGTTTAATTTGATCCTTGGCTCATAAGTCAGGTATTATATAGTACATTTATACTATTTAGATCCCGAGAGTTGAGATCGTATGGAACTAATCAAAAGGACTACGCTGATCTATCAAGCCGGGAGTTCCGATAAAGTCTACGAAGTCGATCTCTGTCAAACTGGTGAAAACCGTTATTTAGTCAATTTCCGCTATGGAAGGCGGGGCGCAATGAAGGAAGGTACAAAGACGGTTCAGGCTTTGCCATTAGCCCCAGCGCAGCGAGTGTTCGATAAGCTGGTTGACTCCCAAATTCAGAAAGGTTATCGGGATGTCACCGCTGGGACGCTTAGCGAGACAGTCGCACCAGTCCAAAATGCAAGTAATATACCAGTTACCAGCGACCCACGCTACCAAGCTATCTTAAACCGTTTGGCGAACCGGGACAATAGAAAATGGCCTCTGGAAAGGGCGATTTGGCGGGCTGGCGAACTTAAAATCGGGGAAGCTACGCCGTTGTTAATTCAACTCATTAGAACTGGCGAACCTTTGAGAGACTATTGTATAGCTTGGGCGTTGGGTTGGTGTGGGGATGAGAATGCGATCGCGTCCCTGAATCGCCTTTATCATCCTTCTAACCCAGATTTTATTCGCCGCATTGCTTGGGAAGCGCTATTTAAGTTATCAAACGAACCAGCACGGGCGACGATGCGTTCTGAAAAGATAGAAGAATTGCCCTCAGAATTGCGCGATCTAGCCCGAACTGGAACAGCAGAAGCATTTGCAGCTGCACTTCGCGATTATTTAAATAGCAGCGACTACAGGCGTTTTGCCGTCCTCGATACTATTTATCAAATCGATAACGAGTACGTGCGTCCAGCACTACTGGATATTTTATCCGAAGCACCTTTTAAACCTAATTATTTTCAGCGGATTCGCCATATTTTCAAAATTGCTGAATATCGCCATGATGCAGAAGTTTTTGGCATTCTTGCTTACGCTTTCGAGAAAGAACCGGGAACATTTAATAATAAGCGTACAGGTTGGAGATGGGATTCTGTTAGGCGTAGATACTATAGTACCGGGGAACGTCGCTACACTGAAGAACTGAAAAAAACGCAGTCAAATAAAGCTTACAGCGAACAAACTCGCGAATATCTGCGGCGGAGAGTGTGGCGCACTCTCAAAACTTTGGGTGAAGAAGGCGACTCTAATTATGTCAATCTAGCTGTTAGCATTCTCTTACAGTATTCGGATGATGACGCACAGGAAATCAAACAGTCAAGCTTCACGAGATGGAACCAACAACGCCGCGCTACTGAACGTTTTACTAGATACTGGGATTCTTTTGCTGGCTATGTAATTTTTAATCATATTCTCTACGAAAACAGTCCCCGCTATGCCTCCCATCATAAAGCGTGGCGTTGTCGAGACGGTTACAAACCGGGAGATCCAGAACCGCAAGTAAGAGAAGAAGCGTTTCCCGAACTTTGGCAACAAAACCCAGCAGCACTTGTACAGTTATTAATAGAAAGTGATTGTCGTTCCGTTCATCATTTTGCAGTTAAAGCGTTGCGCGTCTGCAAAGAATTTTGCGATCGCCTCGACATAGACACATTAATCAAATTCCTGAATAAACTCTACGAAATAACCGCCGAATTCGGTTTTTTACTCGCACGCGATCGCTACAACCCCACCCAGCCCAACAGCACATTAGTTTTGGCTCTTGCTAATTGTGCATTCCCAGAAGCACGTACACAAGCCTATCGTTGGATCGAACAGCAACGAGAATTCTTTTTTGAATCTAGCGACTTTATTGCGGGTTTAGTGACCAGTCAACAAGCTGATACCCGTGCTTTTGCGCGAAGGTTACTAAGTTCGTCTATTTTAAGCGATACAACAGCTAGGGTATTGATTGGCAGGATTATTGCAGAGTTGCTGGCGTTATCGGTAGATCCCCCCCAACCCCCCCTTAAAAAAGGGGGGCTAGTTTCTCACCCTTATCAAGGGGAGTTAGGGGGAATCGTAAAAGAAATTGGCGAAACTTTGCTGCTCGGTTTTGCGCCGCAACTGCGTAATTTGGGGTTTGGTGTAATCCTTGATTTACTTAATCACCCGATGCCGGAAATTCAAGAATTAGGCGCAAGAATTCTATTAAATCATGATATTCGTGCTGTTGATCTACCGCCAGATTTAATTGAAGCACTTCTTTCCTCTCCTTATGAGTCGGTGCGGGGTATTGGGGTGAGGATTTTTGGACAACTACCTGATGAGAGATTGTTAAGCGATCGCATCCTCATCGTCGCAATGGCAATTAACGCCGTTACTGATATCCGCAATGCAATTCGTCCGGTGATTCGGCGTTTGGCAAGCAATCATCCAGATTTTGGCACCGAGTTAGCAGCTGATTTTATTGATGTCTTGATTACAGCAGAGAGACACGAAGGTGTCCACAAGGATGTAGTACAACTGATGCGAGAAGACATCCCCGGATGGATGTCTAATATTAGCAAAGAACGCGCGATACAGATGCTTCGTGCTAAATCATCAGTCGCACAGGAATTAGGTGGTTTGGTATTGAGAGAAAATAGCGATCGCTTTCTTCCCGACTTCGAGACAAGTGAGATTGTCAAGCTGGCAAATCACGAAATTTTATCAGTGCGTGAAGCAGCAAGAGAGATGTTTTTAAAAACCTTAAACCGCATCCGCAGCGACTCTCAAGAAATGTTATCAGCAGTGCGGTTACTAGAGTCAAAGTGGGATGACTCGCGGGAGTTTGCCTCCAAAATCTTTAATACCGAATTCACTAAGGAAGACTGGACTCCCGAAGTCATAGTCAGCGTCTGCGATAGCGTTCGTGAAGATGTTCGTTCCTTCGGACGCGATTTAGTCACTCGCAATTTCCAAGAAAGTGATGGACAAGAATACCTGCTCAAATTCAGCGAACATCCTTCCGCCGATATGCAGATGTTTGCAACTAACTATCTAGAAAACCATGCTCTAAATAATTCCGAACGTTTGAGGAAACTAGCGTCCTATTTTGTCACCGTTTTATCTAGTGTTAATCGTGGGAGAGTTGCCAAAAAGCGCATCTTTGCCTTTCTGGATTCTGAAGCCCAAAAAAGCGAAGAGGCTGCCAGAATTATCGCTGAAATCCTCACGCGGCAATCTGCCACAATGGCAATTGGCGACAAAGCATCAGCAGTTCAAATAATGCTGAGAATTCACAAAAATTATCCTCAGATATCCTTACCGATTCAAGTAAAATCGGTTTCAGAAATAAGGAATTAGTCTAATATAAATTAAAAAAATTGCCATTTGTCCCTTACTCCTTATCTAACTATGACTACCGTTACTCCGAAACGCTTTACCTTAGATGAATATCACCGTTTGGGCGAACTAGGTTTCTTTAGTCCAGATGACCGAGTTGAACTAATTCGGGGAGAAATTATCCAAATGCCAACAAAAAAAACACCACATTCAGTCTGCAATACTCGCTTGTGGAAGGAATTATTTAAACTCGTGGAGGAACGAGCCGAACTACGAGTACAAGAACCCATTATCCTACCATCTGATAGTGAACCTCAACCCGATTTAGTTATTTCACGTAATAGTTCTGATGATTATTTATCTTCTCACCCTTCTCCCGCTGATGTATTAATGGTAATGGAAATTTCAGATTCTACTCTGAGATACGATCAAACAACAAAATTATCTTTATATGCTGAAGATGGAATTTCAGATTATTGGATATTTAACCTGATTGAAAATTGCCTAGAAATTTACAGCGAACCTTATCAGGATATGCAAGGTAAATTCAGTTATCGCCTGAAACGAATTGCTTTGCCAAATGAAGTAGTAGCACTCGCCTGTTTTCCGGATTTATTTCTCGATTTATCCTTGGTATTTCCGATGCAGCCTAATGCTTAATCAAGCCACAATTTTTCCAGAAGGAGATGGCAAAACTCTTCCAGAACCTAAGACGTTTGGAAAGTCTTTGCAACTTACCTAAATTTATCAAACGGTTGTTAAAAAAAATCTCAAATTTTATGGAATTTAACTACAGCTACAACGGAAATACATCTGTTAATGAAAGCGGCGCAAACACCCAGATGTCCTTTTCTCCCGATACTAAACGCGAACCCACGTACTTTATTGGAGAATTGCGTCAGAATGTCGCCTTTCGGGAAGCGATTAGCGCCTTACACGATGTTGTCGTCTCCGATATGCGGTTCAAACCCAAAGACAAAACGGCATATAAAGAATGGGCAGCAAAACAGCAGGATCTAGACTGGCAACTCATCGCCGCGCAACACCAAGAAGTTGCGAATCAAATCAAGCAGTTGCAGGATGAACTCAATCAATTAAACCAACATAGTTACCAGCGGCGGGAACCTTTCTACAAGGCACAACGCCGCTATTTTGATTACATTTATCAAAAAGACCGTGATGCTTGGTTTGTTCTCGATCCAGTGATTACAGTTCATCCCGATGAAGTATTTTTTGAATGTTTCAGTCAGGATGAATCAAGTTATGGTCGTCTCGGTGCCAGCTACGAGGTTTTTAAAAATATCAACGAGTTTGCCTGCGGTACGACTAATATTGATTACTCAGCGGCACTTTACGACGAGTTTCAAAAAATCCGCAGTTATAAGAATACCAAATTTGAAATAGATCCCTCTGGTTTTGAAGTTCAAACTACGCACGAAGAAACTTTTAAAGAAGTCAAAATCGATTTACCCGACAGTTGGGTAAGAGGATTTTTGCAAGTTAGTTCGGCGATGTCTTTACCAGCAACGCGAGTTGATTTGCATCCGATGGATATTTACAATATGTGCTTTGTCCTGCGTCGCCACAAGGAAAAGCAAGGGCCTCGCAGTATGCGCTACCATCTTAAACCTGGGGAACCCGTGCGGATAACTTTCGATCCGTGGGGAATTGAAATCGTTTGTGCGCGATCGCTCTACACTGGATCGCAATCACAAGAAATCCGCGTTTGGGGACGCCGCCGCCTCCACATCCTCGAACGTCTCATCCCCGTCGCCAAAAAGTTTACCGTTCACCTACTCGGTACGGGTATGCCTTCCTTCTACGTCGCTGACTTAGGCGATATGTCTTTTACCCTCGGTTTATCGGGATGGACAGCAAACGACTGGTCGCAATCTGGTAACTTTGACTTGATGGCACCCCGCGCCGACATCGACAAATGGACGCAGCAACAAATTTTCGAGGCGCTGAAGAAGAACTGGGTAGAAAGTCCCGACTCGCTTGCGGAACGTCTTGGTTTAAATCGTGCTGTAGTTCTCGGTGCTTTAAGTGCTTATACACAAGCGGGACGTGCGATTTATGACTTAAATAAGCAAGTTTATCGAGTGCGGGAACTGACGCGAGAACCTTTACCGATGGAACGCCTGCGCTTTGCCAATGAGCGAGAAGAGAAAGCTACCCGTTTCTTGATTTACAATGCTGTGCAGGTGACTAATGTTACCAGCGATGCTACAAGAGCGTTTACCCTGCAAGGTAATGTTTCAGACAAGGGTAAAACCTTGAATCCCTCATTGACAGTTGACGCAGATGAGCGTATAGTAGGCGCAGAATGTAGCTGCAACTGGCATCAACAGAATAAACTGTACAAAGGCCCTTGCGAACACATTCTGGCGTTGCGAATGCAACACGCCCGTCAGTATTGACGAATCACGCGCACCTAATCAGTTGGTAAACAGCCTTGCAATCCGGACGATGGATCGTCGTCCTTGCGTTTAGTCTAGCCATGCACCACTAGCCTGCTCTTAACTGTGCGGTCATTCGGTACTACCGGAAAATCCGGTTTGACTTCCATGAAGTGAATTGATTCCGGTAGTACCGAGACCGCTTGAGTTGAGCAATCTAGTCCAGAGGGGTTTACGAAGGGGCAACCAACTGATAGCGGCGCGTAATTTTTTTATTTTTAGCTTTTATTAGTGCAGACTTTACATACATAAGAATTACGCAAATCTAAACTTTAATGACATCTGCATCAGATAGAAATTACTTAAACGTTAAATACCTCAAGCTGGTAAACCATACTATTTGTAAAAGAGAAGAGTGGTCTTACAAGGAATATCCGAGTATTAGCGATGAGTTCAAGTTGCATTGGGCAATGAACGAAAGCAACAAGCAAGGTAAGAGCGAGGAAGAAATTAAGAAGATACTAGCGCGTAAAGAAGGAGATGCCAAAAAAGCCAGTAAGGGCGATCGCATAGTCTTGTGTCAAAATCATTTCTCTTATGGTCATCGCGTAACCCATGTGGTTGAAATAGTAGATCATCCTGATGAAGCTGAGTGCCAAAATGATATATGGACACGTCGAGTTCAGGTAGTGTGGGTGGTTCCAAGACCTTTGGAGGAGTGGCATGAGAAAGCACCGTGGACAAAAGAGGTAATCGGCGAAGAATTTTTATTTAAGAGTGGTAACTTAGTCAGCGTTAATGCACCAACTATTCACCTTAACTTAGACATACTGAGGACTCATTTGGTAGGGGGGCGTGACTAGACAATTAGACACTACATATAGGGGTTTGTTACGATGCCTACGCTATATGTAGCGCTTATCACGAAAATCCTGCTACAATCTCATTGCGCGCCTTAGCTCAATTGGTAAACAGCCTTGCAATCCGGACGATGGATCGTCGTCCTTGCGTTTAGTTTAGACACGCATCACTAGACTGCTCTTTACTAAGCGGAGCCACCCCGGAGTATTACGGTTTGGTTTCCGTGAAATTACTAGCCTACCCAGAGCATTACGGGTGAGTTTCACCAACTAATGACTCCACTGGTTAGGGGTGGCTCCGCTGAGTAGAGCAATCTAGTCCTGAGGGGTTTACGAAGGGGCAACCAACTGATCGGGGCGCGTGATTTTTTTATATTCTCTCGTTCCCAAGCTGATCCTGGGAATGATTTTTTGGAGGCTCCAGCCTCCATACTTCAAGGTTTCAGGGATTATTGTGCTGTTGACATAAAGTACATATGTACTATAATTGCGGAAACGCATCGCTACTTCTACAAATATGTCAGATCAGCCTCGTACCCGCCAGGAACTCTACGATCGCATCCGACAAACGGGCAAAGAGGAATTTATCCTCGAAGAGATGATACGTTATGGTTTCTGGCCTGCACAAGGCGAGATACCGCAAGATCCAGCCGATGAAATTCGGCGAATGGGTGAGATTCGGCGAGAACTGGAGCAACTGCGGCAGGAAAGTTCGCGCCTTCACAACGAAAAGCAACTTCGCAAGCAGCTACTCAAACAACGCCTCGCCGAGTCGCGGCGCAAGCGACAGGAAACGAAGGAACGGCGGGAACGGGAACGGCAAGAACGCGCGGAAGATTGGCGGCAAAGAAAAGAGCGAGAAATCCTTTATCTCGGAGAAGATGTCTCAGGTGGACTCAACTATACTGAGTGCGATGAGGAAAGGTTGCGAAGTTATGGATTGCCAATGTGCGGTACACCCTACGAAATTGCCGCTGCAATGGGAATTACTGTGGGACAATTGCGCTTTCTCGCTTTTTCCCGCAAGACTTCGACAATTTCTCACTATATCCGCTTCAAGATTCCTAAAAAAACGGGTGGAGAACGGTTGATTTCGGCACCGATGCCACGCTTGAAGCAGGCGCAGCATTGGATTTTGGGCAATATTTTGGAAAAGCTGGAGCTTCACGATGCAGCGCATGGTTTTAGACGCGATCGCTCTATCGTCAGCAACGCTCAACCTCACGTAAAACGTGACGTAATTATCAATTTTGACCTGAAAGATTTCTTTCCCTCAATTTCTTATAAGCGAGTTAAAGGACTTTTTCACTCATTCGGTTATTCGGAAGCTGCGGCAACAATTTTCGGCTTGCTGTGTACCCAACCGGATATCGAGGAGGTTGAATTAGACGGTAAAACTTATTATGTAGCACTCACAGAGCGACATTTACCCCAAGGTTCGCCAGCTTCTCCAGCAATTACGAATCTAATGTGTCGCCGCTTAGATAAACGACTTACCAGTATGGCTGAACAATTGGGTTTTGTTTATACTCGCTACGCTGACGATTTAACTTTTTCTGCTTCTGGTGACAGTCTCCGAAATATCTGCAACATTCTCAAACGCACTCAGTCAATCGTGACTCACGAAGGGTTTACGATTAACGAACAGAAAACTAGAATATTGCGGAAAAATCGGCAGCAGGAAGTTACTGGAGTTGTGGTAAATGATTATCCAAATGTTTCTAAAAAAGAGCTAAAACGCTTCCGCGCTACTTTATTTCAAATTGAGAAAGATGGCTTGGAAGGTAAGCATTGGGGAAATTCTGATAATGTGATGGCTTCGATTCAGGGTTATGCCAATTTTGTCGCTATGGTTAATCCGCAAAAGGGTGTTGAGTTTCAAGAGCAAATTCGACGAATTCGGGATAAATACAGACGCTAATACTGAAAAAAATTATCACGAGTTAGCGATATCTCTCTAGGGGCATGACAATGCCATGCCCCTACAATTTCTTAGGCAACGAAACCCAACTCTATTAAGCATTTGTTGGGTTTCGTTGCCTCAACCCAACCTACAAATTTTGATTTTGTTGGCATTTCAAAACTAGGCAATTTTCTCCATAAAAAATCCGAAATTTCCATCTCAACTCTTGTAGTTTATGTAAGTCACAAATCACCAAAACGGCATTCTCGACTCGACGCTAGAAACTGCACAAAATATCTAGAGGGCGCTACAGATGAAAGCAACTTACTCCCTGAGTCAATCGCTTATTGCAGCCGCTACCCCGTCCACTGTAGACTTGATTGTTAGTTTCCAGGCTGAAGAAGAAACGCGCAACAAAGTACCGCGTCTTCCGCTTAATTTGAGTGTAGTAATTGATAGATCGGGTTCGATGGCGGGAGCGCCACTTAAGAATGCTATTCAAGCTGCACAAAGGCTTGTGGAATATTTGACCCCGGAGGATTTTCTTTCAGTTGTAATTTATGACGATACGCCAGAAACAATTCTTCCGCACCAACTGGTTCAGGATAAAGCTGCCATTCGTTCGCTAATTGGTAAGGTAAAGGCTGGCGGGTGTACTAACTTGAGTGGCGGCTGGTTGATGGGATGCGACAATGTAAAATCTCAGCAGTCCACAGAACGCATCAATCGCGTTTTATTATTAACAGATGGACAGGCGAATGTTGGCATTACTGATTCTCAGGTATTAATTAACACTGCAAGACAACAAGCCGAACAAGGGATCATTACTACAACTTTAGGGTTTGGAACTTATTTTAATGAAGATTTGCTCATCGGCATGGCAAATGCTGCCGGGGGAAACTTCTATTTCATCCAATCACCTGACGATGCTACTGATGTATTCAGGATTGAACTAGAAAGCCTCACGTCTGTTGTCGCGCAAAATCTGACGGTGACGCTGCAACCAGAAGATTCTGTAAAAATTACCGGGATTCTCAACAATTACCGATCCAATCCGATTGGCAACAACCTGGAAGTTTTCTGCGGCGATGTTTATGAGGTAGAAAATAAGCAGCTAGCCGTAGAATTGTCAATCCCTCCGCAAACAAATATTGGCGTAACAAATATTGTCACCATTGCTTATAAATATCAAGCGGTTGTCGATGGCAGCATTCAACAATTCACTGACGAAATCCCAATTAGTATAACGGTTGCTGATGCTGAATCAGCCAGCAGCGCGCAGCCAGATGCAGGGGTTGTGGAGCAAGCAAGTAAGCTGAGGATTGGTAAGGTAAAAGATGAAGCGATCGCACTCGCTGACAAAGGAGATTATACCGCCGCATCCCAGAAACTTCGCAAGACGATTGAGGATCTCAAGCTCAAAGCATTGCATGAATCCTTTGAAGTTGCCGAAGAGATGGAACAACTGGATTATTATGCACAACGCCTGGAGAGCAAAAAGTTTGATAGTGTCAGTCGCAAGGAGATGCGAGATCAATCTTACCAGGCTCTTACACGCGATCGCGGCGATTTAAAATTGCGCGGACTTGCTGCGAGTGCCAACAGCTTACAAGCAGTTTCCAGCGTGGATGCGGGAGTTTTGGTAAAATGCGATCGCGTTAGTGGTAAATTGCGGATTCACGTCATTTCTGACGGTTACAATCCTGATTTCAATGTGCAATTCCCCCGCAATATTCGGGAAGAAGGTGTCACCTACATCGTTGATGAAATCAATCTATCTGCTGACGGTAGCTTTTATCGCGTCTCCGGTAACATTCGCCGCTTAGTGCAACCCGGACAAGAACGCGCCGCATCATCTCAAAATGGTACATCTTCTTCCAGTCCAAAACGACAAAAGTTGAATGCACCAGCTTCTGCTGCCGATTTAGAAACGATTGATACTGTAGGTGATGGAGTTCTCGTGCAGTGCGTGAAAGAAGGCAGTAAATTGAGAGCCAGAGTCGTGTCGGATGGATACGACCCTAACTACAACATCCGCTTTCCCCGCGACATTCGAGAAGAAAATGTTCTCTATGTGGTTGACGAAGTAGAAGAGGCGAAGAATGGCGGATCTTATGTCGCTTATGGGAAGATTCGCAGGTTAGTTCAATAGGAATTTTTTAACGCAAAGGTACGCAGAGGTAATCGCAAAGGTACGCAGAGAGTGTCTGTGTTCTTTGCACTATCCTTTATCCGAGATTCTTTTTCACATCCGCAAGTGTTACCATCAGCGTCAAGGGATGAACCGGAGAGGGGATGAAACCACACTTATCTACATAGAATCTTTTCGCCTCTTCATCAAGTGCGTGAACCATAATAGCTCTAATCCCGGCAATCTCTGATGCTTGTAAAGTACGCAATATTGCATCCTTGACCAAGCCTTTACCGATTCCCTTCCCTTTGTGGTTAATATCAACTGCAAGTCTGCCCAATACCATAACTGGAATTGGATCGGGCATATTCCTTTTGATTTTGCCAGGAGCCTCACTATGAATGACACTACCATTCGCTAAGCTGTAGTACCCTACTACCCGATCTCCACAGCAGACAACGTATGTACGAGACGCTCCGGTTGCCTCGTTTTCAACAGCGCGTTTCCTCAACCAGTCATTTAGAGATGGCTTACCACAATCGAATGTCTCTACATCGTGTGTCTGCTGAAGGGGTTCTGGTGGGGTGTATTTTATTCCCAAGGGGTTGGTGCCTGAAGCAACTCAATTAACTTTTCATTTTTCGTTGGAGAGGTGTCAAGAGCCTTGTTAAAAGCTTTCCACTGTTCATCACTAAGACGAAACAATCTGCGATCGAGCAAAGCCTCTTCTGCCGCTCGATATGCCGCATCTAGCATGAAAGCACTCCGAGTTTTACCAGAAAGACTCGCCGCACTATCTATGAGGTCGAGCTGATTTGGCTCAACTCTCATGTTTACGACCTCGGATCGCTTAATTTTTTCGGTTTTATCAAGTACTGCCATAGCGACTCACCCTCTCTATAGTGCTTAGTGTCTGATATTATAATATACACATTGTACATACATAATTTCCGAATAGTCAATGCTGAATTGTGATGATGTAGAGGCGGCTATCTAAAAACTGCACCGACAATGCACAACCGCAACCCGTGGCAAGTTTCCATATGCGATCGCGTTCACAAACCAGGAAATACACGATTTAGATCGAGCGACAAGTCAGGAAAATTAGGGAGTGTAACCGTTTCATTGGGTAATGCAATCTCTCTAAGCCGATAGCCGAAATTCCCTTGAGTGTCTTGATAAGGCTGACTGTAACGTTCTAGTTGATTAGCAACCAAATTGACAATCCAATAATTCTGAATTTGGTTTTCTGCATATAGGGATAGCTTTACAGTCCGGTCATATTCCAAGGTTGAGTTTGATACTTCAATTACTAGCAGAATATCGTTTGGATAGGGATGATTCGACAAGTAATCATCCGGCTGTCCTTGTGCGATCGCAACATCCGGTTCTGGTTCGCTGTCGGCAGGCAGTGTAATT
The DNA here is from genome assembly GCF_014695505.1 of Trichocoleus sp. FACHB-90. Taxonomy (NCBI): domain Bacteria; kingdom Bacillati; phylum Cyanobacteriota; class Cyanophyceae; order Leptolyngbyales; family Trichocoleusaceae; genus Trichocoleus; species Trichocoleus sp. FACHB-90. The sequence continues at coordinate 33,555 of NZ_JACJOK010000017.1, read as the reverse complement.
GGTTCCTGTCCTCGTACCACTGCACGGTTGCCAACCAATCTATCTAACTCCCGTACTAACTTGGTATTGCAAACAGAGTGAAGCGTGCCTTTTGCAGCCATTTGCACTAGCTCTCCCCGAATCAACTCCACGCGATCGCCCTCGTTTAGACAATCCAATTCAATCAGGCGATGATACTCAGCTAGTGTAAAACGTTTAGTTGCGGCCTGGATCATAATGACTCAGCAGGAAACGACACTTTCATTTTCGCGTATGTTAGAAGGTTCCACGAAGCTGCAACTCATAGTCCTGGCGAGGGAAAATAAAGGAACCAAGGTTATATGTCCACCAATCCCGATGAAACTGCTGGAAATCAGACCAGGTGACGGTGGTTTCTGTCAGTGAGATACGAGCAAGCAGAAACCAGCACTCAAGGATGCCGCAAGTGCAACCAAGAATAGTGGTTTTCCCTCTGCGTGAATCTTCAGGTTTCAGGATAAAACCTTCCTCGGCAATCCTGTAGGGTTCGTCAAGCAGATGTTTAGAAGGAAACATCACCATCTTAGGAGGGAGGTAGCTATAATCCCCAGCAATTAAATCCACTTTACTTGGATTCTCTCCCCTTGTATTCCGCTCGTTATATTCCTCCTGGGCAAAAGGTAACTCAACTTCCCGCACAAGGTCAATTAGAGGTCGCTCATTAATGCGGATTTCTCCACTTGGCAGAATTGCAAATCGATCGAGGGGACTCACGAGAAAAAAAGCCTAGTAATGGTAGGTTGGGCTTCACTATTATTCAACTCAACCAATACGAGCGCAACTACTGAAAATGATAAGACTTTTCAAGAGCGATCGCATTCTGTAAAAGAGGCGCGATCGCATAAATTAGAGCAAGCGATCGCGCAGCCTACAACTACTACACTAATTTCTTGATATCCCCAAAGGCACGATAAAATCCACCGCGAGAAGATTCGCGCACCTCTTCCACCAGATAACGCGCACCTTCGGAGCGAATCTCCTGGGGAAATTGTACTTTCCAATTGGGATTGTAACCAGGAGAAACAGCGCGAATTCTTAACTTCCCGCCTTCTTGGAAACATTCTACAATTACACCGTGAGTAGCGTTTGATGTCGTGTCTAAAGTATTAGAAGGAATGGCTGCGGCAACGGCGGTGGGTGCTTTAATGTTAATAGCCTGGGGAACTGTACCCGCTTGCGCCGCTTTAATTGCGGTTTCACTAGCATCGATGCAAGCAAGAGAACCATCGGTAGTGACGATGTAGAGATGGTCATCTAAAAATTGCATGGAGAAGGCAGAACCGCAGCCAGTGGCTAGTTTCCAAAGACGCTCCCCTTGTTGACTAAAACAATAAATTGAGGAGCAATTATCGCCTGCAAAGACATATTTACCTTCTTCAGCAGTGGCGCAAGAATAAACGGGCGCATCACATTGATAAATTGTGCTAACTTCGCCTTTCTTAGTGAAGCAATAAACTTGATTCTCACTGGTACTAGCATATACAAATGCTTCTTCTTGCCAGCCAAATAGTACCTCACCGCGAGTTTTCTGGTTCCAGATTTTCGTTCCATCTTCCCAGTCATACATGGTTACGCCCTTGCTGTGACCGTGATAGATACCAATCTCATCGCAGCGCACCATCCAGCCATACTCGCCACTACTTTTTTTAGTCCATTGAGACTCATCTTCGTGATTGATAGTTGTAACATTTCCAGTGTCATCAGAAACACCGAGGATGGCATCTTTAATATCAAGCCAGAAAATATTTACATCGGGGGCAATTTCATAAGCGACACGCGGAATTTTTCCGGTCAAATCGTATACTTTGCCATCATCGCATCCTGCATAAAGCCAGCCTTCATCAGCAACAATACACTTCACGCCGTCAGGAAGCCGAAACTGATTTTGGACAATTCCTGTATGGCTGAGAGCAAAAATTTGACCCGCTTGATTGCCAACCCAGCAGCGCGATTTGTCAATAAAGATGCCGAAAGCAGGAGAAGAAGAGGCAAATTTCCAAACGACAGGTGCTTGGTTTGCAGTTGAGCGATCGCTCTTTATTTCCCGCCGAGTCACGGGACGTTTACTCCTCACTCCCATAACTGCTTGTTCGTAACCTTTCTTCAGTTTCTCGTTAATTTTTTTCGTCGCCTCAGCTTTGGCTTTTTCCGGGGTTGGATAGGCTTTTACCTGAGTTTGTCCTGAGTCGCCTATGCGACCGTAGCGAATCGATACTTCCGTACCGTTGACAATTACTTCATAAAATTTGTGAGAACTAGAATCTGATTCAGATAGCTCTAAATAGGTTTTTTCTTCCATTATTTCTTCCTCACTCTATGTATATATCTATGTGTTCCGTCTAAAATTGAATATGCAGATTATAACAATTTACTTAGGGTTATAAAACCCTTTTTTATGTTATCTTTAAGATGCAGGGAAAAAGTTTAGGCAAGATGCCTGTTGCTCTCGTGACGAGAAAGCGCTACAAACAAAAAAAAATATTTCACAACTCGTTTAGGATTGCTATATTCAGCTTACTAGCAGGGTGGATAACCTTTCTGCTAGTGCGGTGCATCGAAAGCGCAAATCGCAGAAATAATTACAATTAAAGAATGCTAGAACTACACTCCCACACAACTTACTCAGACGGAACTCTCACCCCAAGCGAACTCGTTGAAGCGGCGGTGAATGCTGGAGTTTGCGCCCTCGCCATCACCGATCACGATACGATGAATGGCTGGGATGAGGCGTTTACGGCTGCTAAACCGCACAACCTGGAAATTGTCCCCGGACTTGAACTGAGTACCGTTCACAATGACTGCTCATTGCATATTTTAGGATTTTATCCTGATGCCCAGAAGCTTCGAGAACCTTTGCGCGATCGCATCGAAGGACGCAAACGCCGTTCTCAAGAAATGGTAGCGAAATTGGCAGAACTAGGCTACCCAATTGAGTTACCCCAGTTAGGAGAAGGTATGGCACCAGGTCGTCCTCATATTGCCACTGCCCTCGTAAAAGCGGGTTATTTCCAATCGTCGCGGGAAGCTTTCGACATTCTGCTGGGCGATGACAAACCCGCTTACGTGCATTACGAGAAGTTCTCGATTGTTGAGGGTATTACTCTGTTACGTTCTTGCGGTGCAGTTCCAGTCTGGGCGCATCCTTACTTGTTCCGAGGCGGTAAAGTTGAGGAAGTGCTGAAGGAATTGGTTGCAGCTGGTTTAATGGGCGTTGAAGTTTATCATCCTAACCACAGCCCGAAAGAAATTAATAATTTAAAGAAATTGTGCGCTGAGTATGGTTTACTGATGACGGGTGGCAGTGATTATCATGGCCCCCATTCTGATTCTGTAGGCCCAGAACGTCACTCACTCAATATGCTTCACGTACCTTTGGAGTTGCTGGCACCTATTAAACAAGCGGCTGAAAGTTTGCGTTAATCGCTAATAGTTAAGAAAAAGGCGAAATTGAAGAATTCTTTTGCCTTTTACATAATTACCTTTTTATGGAATCTCCCATCCTTCAAAACTTTCTCAACGAGTTGCATCTCAAATATAAGTCAATGCGTGACGGCGTATTGGCGAACTATATCCCGGAATTAGCGAAAGCAAACCCGGATTGGTTCGGCATTTGTATTGTTACTGTAGATGGTCAAATATATGAGGTGGGCGATTACGAACAATTATTCACCATCCAGTCCATTTCCAAGGCATTTGTGTATGGAATGGCATTGGAAGATCATGGACGCGATTACGTTTTGACGCGGGTTGGGGTGGAACCAACAGGAGATTCTTTCAACTCGATTGTGTTGGATGAATCGTCAAAGCGACCGTATAATCCAATGATAAATGCAGGCGCGATCGCTACCACCAGTTTAATCAAAGGATCGGGGCCTACTGAACGTCTTGTGCGGATGCTGGATATGTTTCAGCGCTACGTGGGACACAATCTCTTTATAGATATGCCCGTGTTCATGTCTGAACGCACTACTGGACATCGTAACCGAGCAATGGCGCATCTCATGCTGAATTTTGGCATGATTGACGCAAAAATTGAAGAGGCGCTGGATTTGTATTTTCAGCAGTGTTCCCTAATGGTTAATTGTCGCGATTTGGCAGTAATGGCAGCGACTCTCGCCAATAATGGTATTAACCCGATTACTAAAGATCGTGCCGTTGATTCGCGCTATGTCAGAGATATTTTGACTGTGATGTACACTTGCGGAATGTACGACTTTGCCGGAGAATGGGCTTATACAGTCGGTCTTCCCGGAAAAAGTGGGGTGTCGGGTGGATTGCTTGTAGTTGTGCCGCAACAAATGGGAATTGGAATTTTCTCGCCTCCCCTCGACTCTCACGGTAGCAGTGTTAGGGGAATGCAAGTTTGTAAGGAATTGTCTGAACGGTTTGGGTTACACTTGTTTGACCTACAAACAGATAGAGCGAAATTGCTTGAGACTTTGTGCAATCTAAGTCAGGCTGACTCGGATAGCAGCATTGTACCTTAAAGTGGTGCTATTTCTTGCCTTTTCTATGAAAGAATGTAGAAAGGAACGTAGGTTGGGCGCTTGGAACGCAAACCAACATTCAGTAGATGAAAGCGAGTCGTTGGATAACACTTGCGTACCGCTACACCCAAGCAAGCTACAACCCAACCTACGAATTACTATAAATTACTAGGCATTTGTTTCATGCCTTTTGCCTTTAGCTGTTGGCTTCTTGTTGCACCCGGAAAAACTTTCTAAAAGGCTGTGGGACGAAAGCTTTGATAGATGCTGGTTTCAAAAACAGCCAACTTACAAAAAAGAAGGAAGCTGTAAACAACTGAGTAATATCTAATGCAGAAAGGTAGCCATCAGCGAAGGACGCAATACTTCTATCAGTGATTCCAAATAGCCAAGAGGATACACCGAAGATCCATAAACCACTTTTGAGGCTTCCTAAAAAATCATTAGCTTCCGTTGTTTGCGGATTATTCATAATTTCAGCCCTTTCCCTTTAAGGAACTTGTGTTGATGTGGTTATTCAAGGGCTTGAGGACTAATTCTTATTCCTTAAACTCCCTTTGTTGCTTCCCATGTTAAAAAATGTTTCATTTTCTTGCCATATGTCCAAAGAGGTAGTTGTAAAATACCAGAGATGTATCCTAAATGCAAGGAAAAAAGTATATAAAAATACGTAATGTGTCAGAAGCGTTCGGCTGCATAGGGTTTGGCAACCTTCAGACACAACAAGCCAAAGGAAAACAGCATCCTGGTAAAATGCTTTGAAAGACCTTATCCCGGCGTGTCGGTGAACTGATCCTGAATGGCGATCGCAATTGATTTTGGAACTAGCAACACCGTAATTGCTCGCTGGAACGCAGCAACCCAGCAGCCAGAAACCGTTAGCCTACCTGGTTTATCGGTAAAGTTTGAGCAGAATCCTCCGCTGATTCCCAGTTTGCTTTATGTTGAGAATGCAACACTATCAACGGTTGTGGTCGGGCAAGCAGTGCGCGATCGCGGTCTTGACCTCAGCGCAGATCCCCGCTTTTTCCGCAACTTTAAGCGGGGAATTGGTGCTAACATCCAAGGCTTCATCCCAGAACTGGACGGGCAGATAATTACTTTTGAGCAAATTGGGAAATGGTTTCTCCAGCAAATTATTGAGAAACTTGCAGAAAATAACCCCTCTCCAGCCCTCCCGAACAGTGGGGGCGGAGTAGAGTCGCTGGTGTTAACTGTGCCAGTAGACAGCTTTGAAGCTTACCGCAACTGGCTTTCAGCAGTATGCGATGATTTGCCAGTAGAACAGGTGCGGATGTTGGATGAACCCACAGCAGCAGCTTTAGGTTACGGAATGGCAGAAGGGGGCGTGTTGCTGGTGGTCGATTTCGGCGGCGGGACGCTGGATCTTTCCCTAGTGCGGTTGGATATTAAGGCAGATAAGAAGCCGTTGGGTTTTATCCTCAAGTGGGGTAAGAAACCTTTGAATGAATCAGCGCAGAAGGCAAAAACTGCCCGCGTGTTGGCGAAAGCTGGGCAAAATTTGGGGGGTTCGGATATTGACAATTGGGTGGTTGATTACTTTGCCAAAACTCAGAGGTTGAAGGCGACACCGCTAACGACGCGACTGGCGGAACGGTTAAAGATTCAACTGTCTAGTCAAACTCAAGCGAGTGAGGTGTATTTCAATGATGAAACATTTGAAAGCTACGAGCTAGAACTAGATCGTTCGCACTTTGAAACTATCCTCAAAGAACACCAATTTTTCGACCGTTTAGACGAGTCGATGACTCAAGTTTTGCAACAAGCGCGTCGCCAAGGTATCGAAGTTTCAGACATTGATGCAGTTTTATTAGTTGGCGGTACAGTCCAAATTCCGGCTGTGCAGACTTGGGTGCAACAATATTTTGATATTAGTAAAATTAAATGCGATCGCCCGTTTGAAGCGATCGCATCCGGCGCACTCCAGCTGAGTTTGGGTGTCGAACTGCAAGATTTTCTCTACCATAGTTACGGCATCCGCTACTGGGATCGGCGTAACAATCGCCACAACTGGCATAAACTGATTAACTCCGGACAAGCTTACCCGATGAGTGATCCGGTAGAACTACTCTTGGGTGCTTCGGTGGAAAACCAACCCAGCATTGAACTAATTATCGGCGAAATAGGAGCGGAAACTGGCGGTACAGAAGTATATTTTGAAGGCGATCGCTTAGTTACTCGCCGTCTTGGGGGTGATACATCAGTGCAACCCCTCAACGACAGAGAAGGCGCGCGTAGCATTGCCCAACTCGCACCGCCTGGTTATCCAGGGAGCGATCGCGTTAAACTCCAGTTTCAAGTAGATCGCGATCGCTTCCTCAGAATCACCGTTCAAGACCTGCTAACAAACCAAACCTTATTAGAAAATCAGTCTGTAGTTCAACTTAGCTGACTTTCTCGTTCCGAGTCTCTGAGTTGAAAATCAATCGTTTGACCTCTCCCCAACCCCTCCCCTTGAAGGGGAGGGGCTTCTGGCTTTCCTTCCGCATATAAAATTATTCGGCTTCCCTCTCCTCTTAGGAGAGGGTTAGGGAGAGGTGGGAAGGAGTTCGGGGTAGGGAATAGATAAGACTTTTCCCAATCCCCAATCCCCAATCCCCAATCCCCAATCCCTAATCCCTAATCCCCAATCCCCAATCCCCATTACCTCTGCACAACCACCTTAGTCCCTACTGGCGCCCAGCTGTATAACCTTCTAGCTGCTGCTATCGGAAGATTGACGCAGCCGTGGCTGACAGGTCTGCCAAAACGATTGTGCCAATAGGCTCCATGAATCGCATAGCCTCCAGAGTAGTACATTGCATGAGGTACATTCGGAACGTTGTAGTCTCTGCCGCGCATCCGAGTTGAGCGATACTTTCTTTGAATAGCGAAAGTTCCGAGGCGAGTGGGAGTTGAACGCTTACCGCTGGAGATGCGGTAGGAATAAACTCTTTTCTTTCCTTCCCAAGCAACCAATCTTTGACTTGATAAATCAACTTGTATCCAGCGTCGTCCCTTGGCAGCTTTTTTGACTCGAACTTTTTTCCTCGCTTTTCTAGTAATTTTGTTGAACTGTAGTGATGGCGCACCAACTTGTGTTGATCTTGATGATTTGGACGCCGCCTCAGTTGGTGTTATCCAAAAACACGAAGCTGTAAAAAACAGTGCCACAACTGTCCAGAAAGTTCCACGCCGACGTAACCAAGAAAACCTAATTAAGTTTTCCACGATTCACCCCTCACATCATTGTTACTTTTGTTTACTTGGAATTAGAGTTTTGATTTGGGAATTTCCCCCTTCCCCAATCTCCAATCTCTTCATTTATGAACAACCACTGGCGTTCCCACTGAAGCCCAGTTATATAGCCATTTAGAATGATTCACTGCCAGATTTATGCAACCGTGGCTGACGGGAGTGCCAAAGCGACGATGCCAGTAGGCACCGTGAATTGCATAACCTCCGTAGTAGTACATCGTATAGGGAACGTTAGGAACATCGTAACCTTCGCCGCGCATCCGGTTATAGCGGTGCTTAGATTTTATGGCAAAAGTACCGATGCGGGTGGGAGTGGAACGCTTGCCAGTGGATACAACGATCGCATACACAGGTTTTGAGCCTTCCCAAGCAATCAGGCGTTGCTTTGTCAGATCGATCTGAATCCAGCGTTGATCCGATTGTTGCAACTCCTGCATTTTGCTGGAGATTATCGCGCCTTGTGGTTGTGTCAAAGCTGGTTTTACCCAGGTACTCATCGCCGTAAGCGTCAGCACTGCACTAGCAAATAAAGCCACTGGGCGACTTTTTAAGGCAGGACAAATGATGCTTTTCATGGCTCTTCGGCTGATTTGGTGTGTCAGAACAGAGAAATTCAACGAAAAACTCTTTCTAACTAATGGCATCAATGGATATCGGAATTTTATTAGCTTAATCCTAAATCAGCCTGTCTGGTAATTTACTAAGTTTTGCATCAGAGTTTGGGCGCGTTGAGCGATGAGCGCATATTGCTCAGATTCAGAATGTATAGTATGCCCCTTTTCGGGGAATAAACTGCCGGAAACTCCGACTGCGATCGCTCCCGCTAGTAGAAATTCTTTAGCATTTTCCAGGGTTACGCCGCCTGTGGGAATTAAGGGAATGTGTCCCAATGGCCCTTGCAAACTTTTTATATATTTCTGTCCGCCTACAGCGCCGACGGGGAACACTTTCACGCAACTGGCACCTGTAGCCCAAGCAGTGACAATTTCCGTGGGGGAAAGCGCCCCAGGCACCATCGGTACGCCGCTATCATTTGCTGCTTTAATCAGGATGGGGTCAACGTGAGGAGTGAAGACGAACTGGGTGCCAGATGCGATCGCGCTCTTTAGCTGTTCTAGATTTAATATCGTTCCTGTGCCAATTGTGCAATTTGGTAATTCGGAACGCAAATGGGCAATTAACTCTGCTGCTTTGTCGCTATTCCAAGTAATTTCAATTAGCTGCATCCCTCCCGATGCCACAGCTAGAGCCATTTGGCGACCAAGTTCCATCTGTGGCGCTCTGATGACTGCGATCGCTCGGTGTTTTTCCACCAGCTTTAACCATGACTGATTATACATCCTCACTATCTATCATCCGGCAGATTTATTTTTTAGCCTTTTCTTATATACTTCTATTCCTTATCTTTGTCAAAAATATTAAGTTTTTGATATCTATAAATAAGCATCTATATATATTAGCTGGCTCGGCTCAATTAATATACTTAATATTACTTAAAACTGCTGCTTGTTCTAGGCCCAAGACTCAACCTCAATATCCAAAATTCGGGACATTTAAGCATTATCATCAACTGTTTTACACCTTTGGATGAGCTTGATTATCTTAGGGAATTCAGTCGCTAGGGAGAGGAAGCAAATTTGAGATATTTGTAAAGTAAATAACATAGAGATGTAACAAGTTAAGGAAAAGTAGCATGGCTCTTTTAAAAATCGAAGATTTTGATCCAAACTACCGGGAGACTTTTGGTGGCAATGACCTTCAAGGGATGAGTGTCTATACTGAAGCATCTAATGAAGAAAAAGTTGGCAATGTTACCGACGTTTTAGTTGACGAAGAAGGTCACTTACGGTATTTAGTAGTTGACTTAGGATTTTGGATTTTTGGCAAAAAAGTTTTGCTACCAATTGGTCGTTCCAGAATTGATTATAATAGCGATCGCGTATACGTTAGTGGCATGACTAGAGAGCAAGCAGAAGCTCTACCAGAATATAGCGATCGCATGACAGCTGATTACGATTATGAAGAACAGGTAAGAGGAGTTTATCGCGCTCCAACTACGGGTGCATCTGTTAGCCCGGTAGCTGATGCCACATATGACCGCAGCACCTATAACTATCAGCAAGAACCCTCTTTGTACGAGATAAATGATCGCGATCATCAAACTCTCAAACTGTACCAAGAGCGCCTTATTGCTAACAAAACCCGCGTAAAAACAGGTGAAGTTACAGTAGGTAAGCACATTGAAACCGAAACAGCACGAGTTTCAGTGCCAATTGAAAAAGAGCGAGTTGTAATTGAGCGAGTTACCCCAGCGGATGCAGGTCAAGCAGTTGCTCCGGGAACTGTTAATTTCCAAGAAGGCGAAGTAGCACGCATGGAAATTTACGAAGAAACTCCCGACATTCACAAAGAAGCTTTTGTGCGTGAAGAAGTGCGAGTCAGCAAAGTAGTAGACCGCGAAACAGTGGATGCTGAAGAAACCATCCGTCGCGAAGAGTTAGATGTTAACACCACCGATCAAACTTTTGTAGATCGTTCTACTAACTTACCCACCGACCGAATTTAATTAGCCCTCGTAAATATACGGTTGTTGAGTTGATTTTGATAGACAATTAACCGTGTAAGCGGGTGTATCCTATTTTTGGCACTATACCCCCGCACCGTTAAAGGTGTGACTACACAAACCAAGCCGTAGAGAGAACAGGCTAATAGAAAAAGCTCGCCGGCGCGGGCTTTGTTTGAGTAGTCGCGACTTTAGTCGTCTGGCGTTTCTACAAAAGTAGGATACTCCCGTTTCTCAGTGCCTGACAAGGTATCTGTAAGACGGCAAACCATTTCCAGTGAACCCCAATTTAGGCATCTTCTATGTTTCTCAAAGATAAAGAATCCGGCAGTTTGATTGAAATAACCGATATTCAGCCTCTAATTAGCCCTACTTCAACTGCTGTGACTGGAAGAGACCAAGCAGGACAAGAGGAACAGGAACCGATTACTTATCAAAAGGAAAAATTGGTTTTTCCTTCAGGCGAAAGCCTACCGATTTGTTGGATGGATGAAAATTACACCACCTAATTTTTAGGATAATCGCAACATAATTTGGTGTTTGTAAAGTAAATTATTGGCGAACGTTGTCGAAATCAGTAAGCTTTACAAACACCCGTTAACGAAGAGATAATTAATAGGTTTTTGCGTCAAAAAAATTTAGTAAGCTCTGTAAAATGAACAACGAAACATTGGCAAAAAATCAGGGTTCAGAAGAAAACGATATTCGAATCAATGTCTTGTTGAGCAAGTTGAAGAATAAGCTAAAAAATTATACCGCCAAGGATAGGCAAGGTGTACTGTTAGGCGAGGTGAAGGATGTAATTCTAGACCCAACTCGCCAGTTAAACTTAGTCATATCTCCGGCTAAAGCTGATCCAGTCTCCAGCCTATTATTAATCAGAAGCAAGCACATCCAGCAAGTAGACTCAGCAGATAAAACGCTCTATGTAGATGTCAGCCAATTGGAAATAGAGTATTCAGCAGATTATATAATACCAAATGGGGATGAGGAAATTGCCGAAATTCCACAATCATCGGTAATGCCTGTACGCTCATCAACTGAAGGCTCTCCGGCATCTGTCACCCCAACAGCAATACAATTAAATAATAACCAAAAGCAATCGGAGAAACTTATGTCAGATTCTAACACTTCAGATGCAGAAGTTGTAGAACAAGAAATCATTCGTTTGCTAGAAGAACGATTAGTCGTAGACAGTAGCAAACATAAAGTAGGCGAGGTTATTGTTCGCAAAGAAATCCAAACGCGGATGGTAGAGATTCCAGTTCGACGGGAGATTTTGATTGTTGAACAAGTCAGCCCAGAACACAAACAATTAGCAGAAATTGATTTAGGACAAGGAGATATATCTGGACTTGAACTGACTGAAACGGTACGTTTAAACAATGGATTTGCAAGCGCCAACAGTCAGCAAACAGTAAGGGGCGAGTTTGATTCGCCGAAAACAGCTAGTAGAATTTTAGATGCGATCGCGCATCAGCGGCCTCATGGTTGCGCGAAAGTGCGAGTGGAAATCATTCTTGAAGATGCAAAACATCAACAAACTTACCAGGAATGGTTCGACCGCTGCACAATTAAGCCACAGGGTAAATCTGGAAAATAATATCATCAAAGCATCTCGTTACCTCATTCCCAGCATCTGACTGGGAATGAGAAGTAGTAAAGTTACATATCGCGTTTAGTAGAATAGGTAAAAAGCCTATTCTTTTTTTTATAGCCAGCTAAAAGCCGCCACATACAACAACCATTGCATTTTTCAGCCTACCTTGGGGTGTATAATTTACAATTCCCGCCGTATAGTAGGGATAACACATTCTGTAGCTATGTATGAGCTACTGCATCAACCCCTTCTGCCCCAAGCCAAACGATCCCGCCAATACCAACAACCGTATATGTCGCAACTGTGGCTCAGAGTTGTTGCTCCAAGGGCGCTATCAGGTGATGCGCCTGCTGAGTGACAACAGCGGATTTGGCAATATATATGAAGCCTATGAGGGAGCAGCTCCCCAAATCCTGAAGATACTAAAACAAGAACATAACAAAAATCCCAAAATTGTTGAGCTATTCCAGCAAGAAGCAGATGTATTGAGCCAGCTAAATCATCCAGGTATTCCCAAGATGGAACCAGATGGCTATTTTCAGTTTTATCCCAGAAACTGCAAAGAGCCAGTGCATTGCATCATCATGGAGAAAATTGACGGACTTAACTTAAAGCAGTGGATGAAGCAGCAGGGCGATTGCCCGATTAGTCAGCAGCTTGCTCTTAACTGGTTAAAACAACTGGCACAAATTTTACATATCGTACATCAAAAAAACTACTTTCACCGCGATATTAAACCAGCCAATATTATGATGCGTTCCACAGGGCATCTAGTATTAATAGACTTCGGCACTGCTAGAGAAATGACATATACCTATCTTGCAGAAGTCGGCGGCGCAGGTAGAGTCACTAAGATTAGTTCCGCTGGTTACACACCACCAGAGCAAGAAAAAGGTCATGCAGTACCGCAATCAGATTTCTATGCTTTGGGGCGTACTTTTGTTTATTTACTGACAGGAAAGCAAGCAACAGATCATGCTATTTACGAACCGCTAACCGATCAATTCCACTGGCGACGTCATGCGCCTGATATTTCACCTCAGCTTGCAGATTTAATTGATAAACTGATGGCGCGTACAGCAGCGGCGCGTCACAAGAATACTCAGGAAATTTTAGATGATATAGATAAGATTTCGCGGCAATTGTCTGGGCATAAACTATATGCCAACAATCTTATGGGTATAGGTGCGGTTAGTTCTATATTTCTATCTTGGAAGTCACCCAACTCGCCAACTAAAATTGGTCAAACTGATAAAAATAAATGGCTAGTTGGGGGCGCGATCGCGATCGCTATCGGATTAGGCGCATATGGAATTTCGCAATACAACCCAGCATCGCCCAAAACAATCCCCTATGTAAATCTTTCTGTAGCTAGAACTTTTTCCGGACATACCAGCCATGTTAATTCCCTCAACATTAGCCCTGACGGGGAAATTTTAGCAAGTGGCAGCGCTGATAAAACTATCAAAATTTGGGATAGATATACTGGCAAAATAATCCGCACCATCAACGGACATGATAGCTATATTAATTCTATTGCCATTCACCCAGATGGGCAAACCTTAGCCAGTGGCAGTGCTAATAAAACTGTGAAAATTTGGAATATATCCACAGGTAAAGAAATCCGCCGACTAGAGGGACATTCCGCCCCAGTTAATTCCGTTGCTATTAGCAACGATTGGCAAACTTTAGCCAGTGGCAGCGCTGATAAAACTATCAAAATTTGGAATATATCTACAGGCAAAAATCTTCGCACCCTCGCCGGAAATTCTCAGCCTATTAATTCTGTTGCCATTAGCCCGGATGGACAAATATTAGCCAGTGGCAACGCGGACAAAACTATCAAAATTTGGGATATGTCCACAGGCAAAAATCTCCGTACCCTCACCGGGCATTCTCAACCTATTAATTCTGTTGCCATCAGTTCAGATGGACAAATATTAGCAAGTGGTAGTGCGGATAAAAGTATCAAAATTTGGGATATGTCCACAGGCAAAAATCTTCGCACCCTTAGCGGACATTCTAGCTATATTAATGCCATTGTTATTAGCCCAGATGGGCAGACATTAGTTAGTGGCAGTGTGGACAAAACTATCAAAATTTGGAATATTCCCACTGGGGAACTAATTCGCAATCTCACGGGACATTCCGGTTGGGTTAAGTCGATTGCTATTAGCGCCGATGGACAAATAATTGCTAGTGGCAGCTTTGACAAAACTATTAAAATTTGGCAGGTGCCAAGATGAATGGGTATGTCTTCTGATGGTATTTTAAAATCTGCCAATGGATAGATGCGAAGTAAAGTATTACATAAAAATAGGAACAAACGGTTCGGAAAATAAACTTACCACGTAAAAGGTTGGTCATGGTTATAACAAGTTGGGTAATAGAAATACTGACCTAAGAGAGAGTTTAGATTATTCATTTTCTATTAAAATTAACCACGGTTTGTTGTATATGTGAACAAGTAATGAATCTAGGAGAATCAGTATCAACAGCGTGGGATAAGATTCAGGGGATGATCGGCGGTTTTATCGTCCTGCTGCCAAACTTGGTATTAGCAGTAATCGTATTTGCACTATTTTGGTTCGGCGCGATCGCGATCAGATCGCTAGTTAAACGCCTTACCCGCAGGTATCGCCATGCTCGAAATTTGGGGCTGGTACTTGGGCGGTTATCGCAAGGGTTAACCATATTAATAGGTTTATTTGTCGCCTTATCTATTGTCATTCCGACATTCAAGGCAGGGGATTTGGTGCAATTGTTGGGTATCAGTGGGGTAGCAATTGGTTTTGCGTTCCGCGATATTCTCCAGAATTTCCTAGCTGGTATCCTGATTCTCTTAACTGAGCCTTTCCAGATAGATGACCAAATTGTTTTCAAAGACTTTGAGGGAACGGTTGAAAATATTCAGACACGCGCCACAACAATCAGAACTTACGATGGTCGTCGGATTGTGATTCCTAATTCTGAACTGTTCACAAATTCGGTGACAGTTAATACTGCCTTCGAGAACCGCCGACTACAGTACGATATCGGCATTGGCTACGGCGACGATATCGACCGCGCGAAACAACTGATTCTGGAAGCGATCGCTAGCGTCGATGATGTTTTACCAGATCCAGCTCCTGACGCCCTTGTAGTGGATTTGGCTGAGAGTAGCTTGAACATTCGCGCCCGTTGGTGGGTAAAGCCGCCGCGACGTGCAGATGTTCTTGATAAGCAAGATAAAGTTCTCTCCGCAATTAAGAACAAGTTGCTTGCCAACGGCATCGATATGCCCTATCCGACGCGACAAATCTTGTTTCACGACCAAACCGAAGAGACAGATGGCGATCGCGCACGTCAGCGTGAAGGATGGCCTGCTGGGAATCAAGAAGTGCCAAAACCGCGTAGTATCGGCGGTTCCTTAAGAAAGCTGGCGGAAATGCGGGCGCAAAGAGACGGGAATGGCAGCCATAGAGACGAGAACCCAGATCGCCTTCAAACTGCCGACGATAGCCGACGATAATTGATGAAAAACATCAAGCTGGGCAAACTTTGGGACTCGCTCCACTCTAGCTACTGGTTTGTGCCAACCCTGATGGTGGTAATAGCGATCGCGCTGGCATTAGGAATGTTAAGCCTTGATCGAGCAGGCAAATCTGGCCCGCTAGAGTCGTTGGGCTGGATCTACACCGGCGGGCCAGATGGGGCGAGAACGCTGCTTTCAGCCGTTGCTGGTTCGATGATCACCGTTGCTGGTACCGCCTTCTCGATTACAATTGTTGCCCTCACCCTCGCTTCCTCCCAATTCGGGCCGCGGCTGATGCGTAACTTCATGCAGGATACGGGCAATCAAGTCGTCCTAGGCACGTTTATCGGTACATTCATCTACTGCTTGCTGGTACTGCGAACCGTCCGGGGAGATGACTACAACGTATTTGTGCCGCAAATCTCCGTCACGATCGGCATGGTGCTAGCGCTCGCCAGTATTGGCGTCCTGATCTACTTTATCCATCATGTCTCAACCTCGATGCAGGCATCCCATATCATCAGAGATGTTGGCAGAGAGTTAGACAATGCCATCGATCGCTTATTTCCCCAGAAGATCGGGCAGGGTAAATCAGTACCAAAGCAGCGGTCGGTGGCGGAAATCCCCGCCGGGTTCGATAAGGAAGCGGCTCCCCTCTTGGCGAAAGAAAGCGGTTATCTTCAGGCAATTGATAACGAGCAGTTGATGAAGATCGCCACCTCAAAAGACCTCCTCCTGCGTCTAAAATATCGCCCCGGCAAGTTTGTTGTGGAAGGAAGCGAAATGGTGATGATTTGGCCTGGAGAACGGGTGAATAAAAAACTCACCCACCACCTGAACCAAGCATTTATTTTTGGCGAGCAACGCACCGAACAACAGGATGTAGAATTCCCCATCAATCAGTTAGTTGAAATTGCCGCTCGTGCCATTTCTCCTGGCATCAACGATCCGTTCACGGCGATCCAGTGTATTGACCAGATGAGCGCTGCACTTTGCCGTCTGGCGGAAAGAGATTTTCCCTCGCCCTACCGCTATGACAACGACAACAACCTGCGAGTGATCGCTAATCCGGTGACGTTTGCAGAATTACTTGACGCTGCCTTTAACCAGATTCGACAGTACAGCAAACCCGATGTAGCGGTGGTAATTCGATTGCTGGAAGCGATCGCTCTCATCGCATCGCGCACCGAAAACAAAAAAGACCGCGCCGCACTACTACGTCATGCCCAAATGATCCAGCGCAGTAGTCAGGAGAATATATCTGAAGAGTTAGACCAAAAAGATGTTGAGGAGCGATACCTAACCGTAGTGAAGACGCTAGAGCAGTGATGAATAATCTTAATACATCTGAAAAAAGGGAACTCCAAAAAGAACGACTCGAAGTTCTCGAACAGCTGGAAGATTGGCTGGAAACACCGATGCTATTCCTTGGCTTCGGGTGGCTTTTGTTGTTAGTCGTCGAACTGATTTGGGGCTTAAATCCGCTGCTGGAAGTTATCAGCAACACGATCTGGATTGTTTTCATACTCGACTTCGTATTGCGATTCACTTTGGCAGATCGCAAACTCGTTTATATCAAGCACAATTGGTTAACTGCCCTTTCCCTGGTGTTGCCAGCATTGCGCGTCTTCCGGATTAGCCGCGTGATTCGTATCCTCAAAGCTAGCCGGGGACTGCGACTGGTGCGCGTCATCAGTTCTCTGAATCGGGGAATGCGATCGCTCAGAGCTAGTATGAGTCGTCGCGGCTTTGGCTACGTCATGGTGCTGACGCTAGTAGTGACACTGGTGGGAGCAGCCGGGATATATGCTTTTGAAAGCAACCTTCCTAGTGGTGGTGGACTGAATAACTACGGGGAAGCACTATGGTGGACAGCAATGCTGATGACAACGATGGGTGGCGAATATGTGCCGCAGACTCCAGAAGGTCGCGTTTTACACCTAATTCTGGCACTGTACGCCTTCACAGTATTTGGTTACGTAACAGCAACACTCGCCACCTTCTTTATCGGGCGCGATGCCGAAAACGAAGAAGCTGAGTTAGCAAGCGCCAAATCCATCGCCGCCCTGCACCAGGAAATCGCCGCCTTACGGGCCGATATTCAAGCCCTTTCAAGTCAGAAACCAGAACCATAATATAGATTCAAGAACTTCTCCCTTTCCTTCTTCCTTCGCGCTCTTTGCGTCTTTACGGTTCATCTAAAAAAGTAGCTTTCACAATAAAATAATACTCCAATCGCAGATTAAATTAATTGCTTCATTTATAGTTTATTAGTAATCCATAATTATGAAATTTATGAGGAAAAAGCCATGCTGAATACTGACTGGCGGGGTTATCGAATAGCGGCTTGGGTTGGACAATTTTGCCTAGCGATCGCAATCGTCTTTACAGCAAGTCAACGTAACTGGCAAGGTTCATTTTTACTCGCCTGCTTCCTAGCTGCTTCGTTCCTGTTTGTCACCTTAGAAAATCAACTACCAACCTTATTTGATTTTCTGTTTGTAGTAGCAGCGTTGCTGAATGCCGCAGGCTGGGTTTGGGGCTTATTTTACCTACCAGGGCCATACGATGAGATTACCCATGTCTTTACAACCTTTTCCGTCACGCTTGCACTGAGTTTTTTAGTGTATAGATCGATGCTAACTACCTTCCGCAACCATCTGCTGATTTATATGTTAGCGATCGCAAGTTTCGGAATCGCCATCGGTGCTATTTGGGAAATAACGGAATGGGGGATCGGAGTTATCAATAGCATTGATGATACAATCATTGACCTAATTATGGACACTTTTGGCGCTAGTTTAGCAGCACTGGTGAGCGTCTTTGCATTGCCGGAGCGATCGCCTTCAGAATCAAGTTCTGAAGATCAATAAGCGACTAGAGCGCGTTAGGAAATAATTTGAAAAAGCTGCATTCCGGCAAAGACAAAAGCAGTAAATGTTTTTGTTTTATTACTGATTATGTATCCACTTTAGCAATCCCAGTGAAGTGACAATCCCCACAAAGTGACCAGCAATACCATTAATATTCGCTACTGCTACAAAAACATCAAGCGCACGAATAATCATATTGGGGTCAGTAAGTGCTACCCCTGGAGGTTGGGATACAGCTTTTGCCACCAGCACTCCTACAGTCGCACCCGAACCTAAGAGGCATAACAATATTCCCACCAAACTCGTGATTACTGACATTCTCAAAATTTGGACAGTATCAGCTTTTCTAGGATGACGCTCTGGATTAGGATTGCTTAAACCCTTGGCTAGGCGAGTATAACGGAACGCTAAAAATGTATTAAAACATAACGCTAAAAGTCCAGCTACAGCCCAAAAAATACCTACCCCAATGCCGGGATTTGTTTCAGTAGCGAAGTTACGACCAGAGATAGAAAACAATAAAGCTATCCCAGAAGCAATAGTCAAACCCAACTCTATCCAGAATGAAATCCAACCTACTAGGCGAAATATGTTGGCAATTTTTTGTTTAGTTTCCGAGGTCGAGGATTCTGAGTGAGTTTGCATATCTGTCCCTTCTCGTAGCGACTGGGATACACGACCTTTGAATAATACCTTTAACTGCTCTTGTTGTACCCCCGCCTACAGTAATAAAGCGCCTCTGCCTAAAGATGAGAATTTTTTCTCAAAGTCGGCTTGTCTCAACAATAAAATTCCTCATAAAAATATGCTATTAGGAGGAGGAAATTGCGTCAAAATCTTATCAAGCTGGAGAGAAAAAGCGACGATCCCAATTGGTCTTGGGAGCAATTTCTGCTAATTTAGTAAAGATATCAGCCGGAAAAATATTAAAGGTTCTTGATTAAAATGGTGTTTGCAGTTGCAGAGCCTTCAGTATCGAGTCCTAGTGCAGTCATCTTGTCTGCAATTCTGGCAGTTTGTCTGGCACTTGTGCATCTTTTTTCTGGCAAAATACGCTTTTTGGACAGGATTCCTCGCAGTCGGTGGCTTTCCGCCGCTGGTGGGGTATCAGTTGCCTATATTTTCGTTCACGTTTTCCCCGAACTCAACCAGGGACAAAAGGTAATTGAGGAACGGGAGGGTTATTTAATTGAATTTTTGGAACACCACGTTTACCTGGTGGCGCTTTTGGGTTTTGGTGTGTTCTACGGATTAGAAAGACTTGCCAAGCGATCGCGTCAGCAAAACCAAAAAGAAAACCAGGAAGATACCACCGATGCAGGGGTTTTTTGGGTGCATATGGCTTCGTTTTCGATTTACAACGCCCTCATCGGCTATCTTCTTCTCCATCGGGAAGAACGAGGTATTTGGGATCTGCTATTATTTTTCGTTGCAATGGCTTTGCATTTTGTGGTGAACGATGACGGCTTGCGCGAAAACCACAAAGGAGATTATAACCGGGTTGGACGCTGGATACTGGCGGCGGCGATTATTGCCGGATGGGTGATTGGGCGGGCGACAGAAATTTCTGAGGCGGCGATCGCAGTCATTTTCGCCTTCATCGCCGGAGGAATTATTCTCAACGTAGTTAAGGAAGAATTACCAGAGGAACGGGAAAGCCGTTTCTGGGCTTTTGCTTTGGGTGCGGCTGTCTACTCGGCGCTTATGGTGGCAATTTGAAGAAGTAGACTAAGGGCGCGATTTTATATTATGGCAAAATTGTCCAATCTTCAAATATTAAATCGGGTACTTGTGCAAAATCGCGCTGGTTGCGAGTAACCAGGATGCTATTTTTGGAGAGCGCGATCGCGGCAATTTTTAAATCTTGCGTACCAATGCGTATTCGTTGACTACGTAAGTCTGCATAACGAATGTAAGCCTCTTCATCAAACTTGAGAATGTTGATGCTTTTGAAATCGTCCAGTGTCTCCCCTAGCCTTGTATAAGCTAATACCAGCCTGTCAGCTTGAGAACCGTTGGTGGAAGCTTGCCTGATGCTATCGAGCCGTCCACGACATTGTTCCTCTACTGTTACGATTGTCACAGCAATATCTCTAGGATTGATTGTAGCGACACGCTGCACAACAAGTGGATGATTCCGCTGCAAAAATCTTAAGTGATCCGTATCAAGAATGTACTGACTCACTTTGCCTCATCTTGCGCGTCAAGTTCACGATAATATGCTTCTTGTTCCGTGTCGAGTTCGCGACGATAGGCTGCGATATTTTCCAAGAACTCATCGAATAGCGGATCGTCCTTATACTTACCCGCAAGTTTTAACCAGGGATTATCAGATTGGGTTGATCTAATTTTTACAGGAATGATTTCAGCTTCAGCTAGAAGCGCATTCACCATATCCTGTAAGCGTGAAACTGCGTCTTGTGGCGTCTTCCCCATAGCTTTGCATTCAGGCCATCCTAACAATGTGGCGCTAACGCCTCCCTCTGGTTCATTTTTCAGCAAGACGTGATAAGTTGCCTCATCACCCCAAAATTTACTTTGTGCGGCGTCAAAGTTGTCAAAAACAGCGTTTCCTGTTTTTAGGGGTTCTGGTGCCAATGGGCTGACTTGTTCATCAGGTAAAAGGCTTGGTTCTAATCCTACTGTGTTGATTTGTACGCTAATAGAAGGGGAAAAGCTCTGCTTTAATAAAGCTTGCTCTTCTGGAGATAAAGCCTCAATTTCTTCAATTAGTGTTTGAATAGATTTAGTATCGCTCATTGGTAATTTGTCATAAGTAATTATTTTTAATTTTACTGATTA
The DNA here is from genome assembly GCF_014695505.1 of Trichocoleus sp. FACHB-90. Lineage (NCBI taxonomy): Bacteria > Bacillati > Cyanobacteriota > Cyanophyceae > Leptolyngbyales > Trichocoleusaceae > Trichocoleus > Trichocoleus sp. FACHB-90. Next base: position 12,440 of record NZ_JACJOK010000017.1, on the reverse strand, counting down.
TCTAGGAGTGATTCTAAAAAAAATCGGGGCAGTTCTAGAAAAAATCCTAGAATTGCCCCGACTAGAGATTTTAGATTTTATCTAAAATCCTTGCTTTGAAAATTGACTACGCGATCGCTGCCATTTTCACATCGTTATTTGCCAGCACTTCTTGCAGTTCATCCGCATCTACAGTTTCTTTTTCAATCAGCATTTGTGCTAACTGATCCAGAATGTGACGGTTATTCAGCAATACATCTTTAGCGCGGCGATACGCTTGATCTACCAAGCTGCGGACTTCATTATCAATGGTCGCAGCAGTTTGCTCGGAGAAATCGCGTTCGGCGGCGATGTCGCGACCCAAGAACATATTGCCTTGCTGACGACCTAGAGCAACTTGACCCAAGCGATCGCTCATACCAAACCGCATCACCATTTGACGCGCCACACGAGCCACCTGCTGCAAGTCATTCGATGCACCAGTTGTCACCTCTTCCTCACCGAAGATGATTTCTTCAGCAATTCGACCGCCCAAAGCTACCGCCATCTGATTTTGCAGATATGAGCGGCTGTACAGACCAGAATCCATCCGGTCTTCACTCGGTGTAAACCAAGTCAAACCACCAGCACGACCGCGAGGGATAATGCTGATTTTCTGCACTGGGTCATAATCTGGCATCAACGCACCAACTAGCGCGTGACCAGCTTCGTGATAAGCAACCAAAGTTTTGCGCTTCTCGCTCATCACCCGGTCTTTCTTCTCAGGGCCAGCCAGCACCCGGTCGATGGCATCATTGATTTCATCCATCGAGATTTCCGTCAGACTGCGACGAGCCGCCAAAATTGCTGCTTCGTTCAGCAGGTTGGAAAGGTCAGCGCCTGTGAAGCCTGGGGTACGACGGGCAATCTTCTCCAGATCCACATCCTTCGCTAGGGTCTTACCACGAGCGTGAACGTTGAGAATTTCCAAACGACCAGCGTAATCAGGGCGATCTACGACCACCTGACGGTCAAAGCGGCCCGGACGCAGCAGTGCTGCATCTAGCACGTCTGGGCGGTTCGTAGCGGCAATGATAATAATCCCAGTGTTGCCCTCGAAACCATCCATCTCGGTCAGCAACTGGTTGAGGGTTTGTTCCCGCTCATCGTTACCGCCGCCTAAACCTGCACCCCGTTGACGACCAACGGCATCAATTTCATCGATGAATACGATACAAGGAGCATTTGCTTTGGCTTGTTCAAACAAGTCGCGCACGCGAGATGCACCCACACCGACGAACATTTCCACAAACTCAGAACCAGAGATGGAGAAGAAAGGTACGCCAGCTTCCCCAGCTACAGCACGAGCCAGCAAGGTTTTACCAGTTCCCGGAGGGCCAACTAGCAGCACGCCTTTGGGAATTTTGGCACCAATGGCGGTGAAGCGGTCAGCGTTCTTGAGGAAGTCTACAACTTCGTTCAATTCCAGCTTGGCTTGGTCAATTCCGGCAACATCCCCAAAGGTTACTTGGGTTTGCGGTTCCATTTGCACTCTGGCTTTGGATTTGCCAAAGTTCATGGCTTGAGAGCCTGGGCCACTTTGGGCGCGGCGCAACAAGAAGAACAATCCCACCAGAAGCAGAATTGGGAAAAACAAACTGCTTAAGATGCGGAACCAGAAGCTTTCATCACTCTGGGGCAAAACTGCAATGTCAACATTTTTACTGGTCAGAATGTTGATCAGGTCTGGATCGTTGGGTAGGTTGACTACAACCTTGTCGCCGCTTTGAGCTGTGACCAGCGCTTTGGTGCGGTCAGAACTTAAGCCAACTCTCTCGATCCTGCCTTGTTGAACTTCCTCAATCAGTTTGCTGTATTTCCAGGTCTCCCGACTCTGGGGTTGTTTTTCTAAAAATGTTGTTCCTAAGGCGATGACAACTATCGCTAGCAGTGCATACAGCCCTGCGTTTCTCCACCGCTTATTCACGCTTATTCCTCCTAAGCTTTAGGATGTGATTGGATTTTTATTTGTATTAACTAATGTTAACCTTTCTCAGAATCTCTTGACACATTTTAGGTACATTAGCCTGCAAAATAGGATTTCCCGAAGGTCGTCTCTACTACTTTGATACTAACCAACCCGGTAAGATTTCAGTCCTTGTGGCTGCGATCGCTTTGGTGGAGGCGACGCAATTGCTCTAGGCTGCTGTGAGTCGCATCGTAGGTAATCTGGCTTTCTGAGGTGATAACGGTATGGATGGGAACGACTTCCACGACGCTATTGCTATAAGCCACAGCAGACAATCCCTTCACCCACTCGGCATCGAATGCGACTTCCCCCACTGGTTGATTCTGACTTACCAGCCAACTAATCAGTTGCGATCGCATAATTCCCGGCAAAATTCTCCCATCGATTGGCGGTGTCCACCACTTCCCATCCCGCCATCCCCAAAGATTCCCCGTGCTGGTTTCCAGCCAATTTCCCCGCTCGTCAACTAATATCGCTTCTTGTGCCTCAAATTTCTTGGCTTTGTTCATTGCCAGCCACGCACCTAGGTAGTTACCAGTTTTATGCTGTGGCAATGACCGCTCAATAACCCCAGGCGGCGGGGTTAGGCAGGGTTCTATAAGTAAAGCGCGTATACCATATTTTTGTCGTTGTGTCAAATCAACAGGTAAGAATCGCCCAGTAATCCACTCGCGCCCATCGGGAAAAATTGTGATTCTGAGGATGGGAAACTGTTTTGTTAAAGTTTCTGCACCATAGCGCGATCGCTCCCAGTCTGGTTGCTGCCAACCAAGCGCCAGCAAACTCGAACGAATGCGATCGCAGTGTCCATTCCAGTTAGTCAATGGGTTATCCAACGACTGATAAACCCGCAGCGTGGAAAAAACTGTAGCACCGTACAGCAACCCCGGATCGTCAATAGCTAATTCCAGGGTTTCACCGTCAATCAGTTTGCCGTTGTACCAGTACAATTTAGTATCCCGATATATCCCCTGCGCGATTCCCCACAAAAAGGCTAGGCGATCGCATGACAAATTATTTAACCAATCAAAGAAGTTCTAACTAAACTAGCGATCGCCGCAGCTAACTTAGCTGGCTCCACTGGCTTAGCTATGTGTCTGTGGAAACCTAGCGAAATAGCACGCTGAGAGTCTTCACTCCTAGCATACGCTGTCACAGCCAGAGCGAGAATCTCTCCTCCTCGCTCTGGCTCCAAGGCTCTAATTTTGCGGATCAGCGTGTATCCATCCTCACCGGGCATCCCAATATCACTCACCAAGACATTTGGCTTCAGCTGTTGGAATGCCTCAAATGCCTCGCTTGCTGATGCAACTGCCCTCACCCTAGCGCCATACTGTTCGAGGGCTATGGTGAGAAAATCTCGGCTATCAGGCTCGTCATCGACAACCAGCACTTGCAAACCATCAAGTACAGCACTAATGATTGCGGACTCAGGAGTGGGTGCGGATTCAGGCTCAGTTTCCATTTCATGCCCAGGCGCTAACAGCCCGTTCCCGTGAGTCGTAATTATCAGGGGCAGCTGCACTGTAAAGATTGCCCCCAGCCCCTCGCCTGGGCTGTCAACATGGACAGTTCCGCCGTGCAGTTCTGCCAGGTGACGCACAATTGCCAAACCTAAACCAAGTCCGCCATGCGATCGCGTGCTGGTACTATCAGCTTGGCGGAAGCGCTCAAAGACATAAGGCAGAAAGTCAGCGCTAATTCCTTTTCCCGTGTCACTTACGCGGATCTGGGTGTGGGAGTCACTGCACTCCAGCCTTATTTCCACCTTTCCCCCTTCAGGAGTGAACTTAATGGCATTGGAGAGCAGATTCCAGACAATCTGCTGCAAGCGGTTTGGATCGCCTGACACCAAGCCTACTGAAGGATCTAGTACCGACTCAAGTTGAATGTTCTTAGCGCCAGTGGCTAGCTGCACCGTTTCAATAGCTGCCTGAATGATTGGTATCAGCTTAACTGGGCAAACCTGCAAAGACAACTTGCCTCGAATCAGGCGCGAGACATCGAGAAGATCCTCAATTAGCTCTGAGAGTAACTTGGCGTTGCGCTCAATTGCTTCCAGTGCGCGAGCCGTAGTCACTGCGTTTAACTTCTGAGCGCGAAGCATCCGAGACCAGCCAAGAATGGGGTTGAGTGGCGATCGCAACTCATGAGAAAGTACAGCTAAGAAATCATCCTTCATGCGGTTAGCTGCCTCCGCCTCCCCACGAGCCACTTGTTCGCGAACCAACAGTTCGGCGCGTTCTTCCTCCCTTCGCTTGCGCTCTAGTTCTGCTGTCGCACGGGTAGCAAAGATTGTTAGTAGCGATTCTGCAAGCTGGATATTTTCCAACGGTTTTCTAGCCATCACCCCAAGCAATCCCAGCACGCAGCCTGTGGAATCTAGAAGCGGAGCTGCGATATAGCTTTCCACTTCCATCTGTACCAGCAAATGATTATCAGGAAAGTGCGCTTGGATGCCACGGGGATAATAGCATGGCTTCCCCTGCTCAATAACCTGTTTGCAAGGTGTATTCAGCAAGGAATATTCAATGTTGTCTACCATCTCATAGTCGGCACATAGAGCAATAGTGCTAATTTTTTCCCCAGCCAGTTCCCCCAGAAAAGCGTAATCAACACCCAATGCCTTTGTGAGGTGTTGCACCAGTGAGTAGAAAAACGCCTCGCCTGTCGCTGCGGAAACTCCCTTAGTCACCTCGATGAGGGCGGCATCCATCTGAGCAATTTTGCGAGCCGCCAGCCGCAACTCTAACTCATCAACGACTATAGCCGCTAGGTCGGTAAGGCTTGCTCGCTGCTCGGCACTCAGTTCATGGCGCGGCTTGCTGTCAAGAAGACACAAAGTGCCAAGATTATAGCCATCCTTGTCGATCAGTGGAGCGCCTGCGTAGAAGCGAAGGCCCGGTTCGCTAAGCGCAAAGGGCATACAAGCGAAGCGCGGGTCTTTTCTGGTATCCGGAACGACTAAAACATCGTCACACAAAACTGCGAAGCTACAAATTGTTGATTCGCGACTGACTTCGCGAGACTCAAAGCCATAGGAGGATTTAAACCAGGCTCGAAATTCGTCAACTAAGGAAACCAGGGTAGTTGGCACGTCAAAAAGACGTGCCGCGAGAGCTGTGATGCGGTCGAAGCTCTCTTCAGGAGGTGTATCGAGGATATTGTATCGCCGCAGTGCCTCCAGGCGTTGTACTTCGTTGGGCGAGATAGGCGCAGTGGTCAATATTACCTCCAGAAAACACTCCTCAAATACAGTTGCGACTATGATAGTTTGGCGCTTACCTGTGGAAGAGTATGCTATTTAGACTTATTTGAATTTTATGGCATTCTCAAGTCAAACTGAGTAGATTAGCACAATTAAAGCAATACATACATTAATTCTTGGCATTATTGGGAAATTCCGTAGTGCGATCGCGCTCTTTTCACCAAGTCCGGGGGTTAATCAACAGTGAGTGATTTCCTAACAATTGCTAATAAACGCTCATCTTTGAGTATTTGCAATAGCATCCTGATTGTTCCTGTTTTGGTTGCCCCCGTCGCTTTGCAGTAAGCCTCAAGAGTCTCTATATCCTCTTCTGGAAGTCTTAAATCTAGTCGCTTAGACATGGCGCTTGTCCGTTTAATGCTGTACAATAGTGGCTATGATACTAGGATTTAAGACGGAACTCAAGCTCAATAACAGTCAGCGCACCGTGCTTCTTAAACACGTAGGAACTGCACGCCACGCTTACAACTGGGGACTTTGGTTTACCAAGAATCTTCTCTCGCATAACAAAGCCAATCCAGAAGAGAAAGTCAAATTCCCCAGCGCTATTGACTTGCACAAACTATTAGTAGCATCAGTCAAACCTCAGAATCCTTGGTACTACGAAGCATCAAAATCCGCTCCTCAGTTTGCTCTAGGGGCATTACGAGAAGCGTGGGATAGTTGTTTTAAAAAGAAATCGGGAGTGCCAAGGTTTAAAAAGAAGGGGTTGCATGACAGCTTCACGCTTGATGGTACTATTAAGATTGTTAATAGCCATAAAATCCAAGTTCCCGTTATTGGTGCGTTGAAAACTTACGAGCAACTACCAACAGGAATTAAACCTAAAAGCGTCACGATAAGCCGTCAGTCTGATAAGTGGTTCATCTCTTTTAAAATCGAGCTTGAAGCCCAAACAAGTGAGAAAACCAATCTGAGCGTGGGTGTTGACCTTGGAGTGAAAGAGCTTGCCACACTATCTAATGGTGAGGCTTTTAGTTGCCCGAAAGAGTATCGGCAGATTAAAGCCAAGATAGCAAAGTTGCAATACTTGAGCCGTCACCAAGAAAAGGGTTCTAGTAACAGAAAAAAGTTCACAGCCCGAATAGCTTCTCTTTATTACAAAGCCGCCTGCATCCGAAAGGATAACCTGCACAAACTAACTACTCATCTTGCCAAAAACTTCAAAGTCATCTGTATAGAAGACTTGAACGTGAGAGGCATGATGGCTAATCACAAATTAGCTGGGTCGATTGGCGACATGGGGTTTTATGAGTTCAGGCGACAACTTGAATACAAATGTAAGTTGTACGGCTCTGAGTTAGTTGTGATTAGTCGATGGGAGCCTTCTAGTAAGATACATCACAGGTGTAATTGGAAAAATGAAGGACTCACCCTTAAGGACAGAATTTTCTACTGTCCTTGTTGTGATGAGTCTATCGACAGGGATTTGAACGCCGCCCTAAACATAGAGCGTTCCGGGCTGAGTCTCAGTTCGTTAAGGCTTGTGGATGGAGTAGTGCCGACACCTCCAGTTGAAGCAAGTAAAAACCAGTTTGTGTAAGCAAATGTAAGTGTTTTAGGTACGGAACATACTTGACATGAGCCACGCCTAAAGGAAAAAGATACTTTTGGAGAAATTGGCTAAACTTATGTCCCCAGAAACGGCAATTATCCGGTGGAAACGATTAGGTGCGGTATATGGTTTGCTGTTGCTAATGGTTTATTGTGGCATCCAGGGAGCGGCATCGGGGACGCTCAAGCTAAGAAAGCGCCACAAGGCGTAAACAAAGATGCGATCGCAAAGCGTATGCGCGTTAGCGCTACTCGCCCCCGATCCGGTTGGAAAATTACCCTTGACTATCCTCAACTGAAACTCATAATAGATCGAGTATTATCTGTTGGATAAGTATTCACAGTCTGGGTCAAGACGGAAAGGTTGAGGTGGCATGGATCGGGAAAAAGAGAAATGGTTTCAAGTTGCTTTGCGACTTCGAGGTTCGGTAATTTCAGCAGTTTTACCTAGAGTAATATTGTGTGGAGCATTTGGTTTTTTTGTTGCCCTACTTCACAAATTTGGAGTATCGGTATCAATGCCGTTTCTGAGTGCATTAATCCCCAATATTGTCTTAGGCTTATTACTGGTTTTCCGAACAAATACAGCTTATGAGCGATTTTGGGAAGGTCGCAAAGCTTGGGGTAGCATAGTTAACAGTGTCCGTAACCTATCTCGTCAAATTTGGGTATCAATTGACGAAAAGGAACCAAAAGATAGAGAGAAGAAAATTTCCGCCCTGCGATTATTGATTGCTTTTGCGATCGCTACTAAGTTGCATCTCAGAGGGGAGTCTGTGAACAGCGAGTTAGAGCCATTTATGCCACAATCTCGCTATTTTAAGCTAAAGACGATGAACAATCCACCGCTAGAGGTTGCCTTCTGGATTGGAGATTATCTACAGGATCAGTATAACCACAAACACCTCAATGCTCACCAGTTGACTGCTCTACAAAGTTTGATAAATATCTTAGTAGACAATTTAGGAGCCTGCGAACGCATTCTTAGAACACCTATCCCTATTGCGTATGCTATCCATTTGAAGCAGTTGTTGTTGCTTTATTGTTTAGCATTGCCATTTCAAATGGTTAGAGATTTAACTTGGTGGACTGGGCCAATTGTTGCTTTGATTAGTTTCACTTTGTTTGGCATTGAAGAAATTGGCATTGAAATTGAAAATCCTTTTGGTCACGATGCTAACGACTTGCCCTTAGATGCGATTTGTGCAACCATGAAACGAAATATTGAAGATTTAATCTCGCTTGCTCCCAGTGTTCGCGATTGGAACAAAACAGGAATAGAGCAAATGGAATAGGGTATATGAACGATAAGCGATCGCCATATGCGATCGCTCTAACTATATATATATACAAATTTTTTCTATTAGCTAATGTATATTGACGTACAAGACAGTCTTGAATACCATCTAATAAATAAATTTCGCGAGGGCGGTAGTCGCAACTAATGTAATGCCTGTTTACCGCACTGATGACCATTCTTACTGGCGTGGGTAGATTTACAGCTTGGATTCATCCCTTTCTTATGCAACTGCCTACCCAGAGGATGATTTAGGTGAACGAATACCCTACGTTGGTGATTGGCCAGGCTTTGATGTTCATGTCGGGTCGAGAACTAGAGTTGAACATCAAAGGAGCATTCCTGCACATGGGGAGGCGACGCGCTGGTGTCTTTGGGTGTGGTACTGGCGGGTATCGCCATTTTGACAACGGGCTAGCTGTGGTTTGATCCAGTTGTCAGCTTAATTATTGTTGTGGTTATTGTGGCTGGCACTTGGGGCTTGCTGCGAGATTCGATTAATTTGGCGCTTGATTGCCGTACCAAGAGGAATTGAGCCGCAAGCCGTCCGACGTAGCAGAGCTTCCCGGTGTGGTTGAAGTTCACGACTTGCATATTTGGGCGATGAGTACTACCGAGACGGCACTCACAGCTCACTTGGTCATGCTTACAGGGAACCCAGGCGATGCTTTCCTATCCAGAATTAGCATGGAGTTGCACAATAATTTTGGCATTGAACACACCACGATTCAGGTAGAAACGGGTAATTTTATGCCGTATTGCGGCCAAAAGTCTTGTTGTGAGGAGTGAACATAGACGTAGCTATCCTAGCCAGGAAGCGATCGCTTCTTTGACACAAGGAGAGCTGGTGACGCACAGCAGAGTAGAGAAATCAATGCTTAAGTGAAGGCAGTAGCTCGTTATACGGAACTGAGCCGACAATTGCATAAGTCACTTGCTCAGAAAATTGCTGATTCCTTTTCATCAGCCAGACCAGCATATTGTTCATAAAGGAGTATTTCCTCAAAGACTTTATCCGCAAAGCAGCGCGGATATCCTCCTCAAAACAGGTTTCGTAAAGACGTTGCCAATTATCGGCTGTCTTTTCTGGACTGCTACTCATATTGATAGCTTGCGTAACATATAAACCACTGAGAATGGCATTGGCAATTCCCTCCCCAGTCAGAGGGTCTGTCAGATTGGCAGCGTCGCCAATTTTTAGGATTTTTCCATCGCTAACTCTGTTCCCTTTGAGAGCAGTTGCTAGAGGGTACGCTTTAGGTTTTTGCTTACTAACAATCTTACTTAACAGTTCCTTCATTTGCTCATTACGCTGAACGAATTCGTCAAAAATCCGAATAATGTTTTTGTTCATTTTCGTGTATTCATCTATCCATATACCCACTCCAACATTGAGTTTCACCAATCCAGCTTTTATATCCACTGGAAATATCCAACCGTATCCGTTAACTCCAAGAGACTTGTCAAAGTAAATTTGAGCCAGTGAAAGGTAGGCTTGAGGAAAGTCTTCTAACTTGACGCTCCAGTAAGCTCTGATAGCGATCGCATTTGCGTCGCCTGCATAGACTCCGCGTGCATCTATGATGAAATCAAAATCGTTGTACAGCTCCTGATGGTGGCGGTCGATGTTGGAAATCCTTTGGGTACTTGGCACACACCCTGCGTTTATAGCTCTTTCATAGAGTAGATTGTCAAATACAAACCTGGGGATGCAATACCCTTCAAGCTCAGTGGTCTGCATATGGTAATTTCCGTTGGAAACTCCAAGCACAAGCCCATTGATAGGCGTAAATTCGGACACCTTGCGTTTGATATCCTGCGGGTAGATACCCATTGTGGACAATGCCTGGACTGACTGAAGACTGACTCCGTCTCCGCAGATTTTGTCTCTAGGAAAGCTCTCTTTGTCGATGAGGGTTACTTGATGCCCGCTTTTAGCAAGATGGTATCCTGCTGAGCATCCTGCTGGGCCGGCCCCAATAACAGCGATTTTGGACATAACTATGAGCCTTTTGCGACTTTATGTAGCGTTTCAGGTTGGTGCTGAGGGTAAAAGTGCGGGAGAAATACATCCTAATTCTAGGGTCTGACTGTTCAAACCGATGCGATCGCTACACAAGCAGTTAGCAGTAACGAAGACGAGCCATCACCAGACGATTTAAAAAGAAAAAGAACGTCGAGCCACCACCCAGACTAATGAGTTGTCTCGCGATTCCTTGAACTTCCTTTTGTCTTCTCACTTTCTCATCTGCTAGATAAATGCCCAACAAGGCATGATTAATCATCTGATGAAAATTTGTATTGGGTAATTGAGCAACACTTTCCTTAGCCTTATTAACAAAGTGTGTAAACCGCTCCGTCATTTCATCTTTGTTCTTATAGTAAGAACAAAAATTTAGATCGCCGCCGAGGCTATCTTCCTCTTGATCGATAAGGTAATCCAGTAAAATATGTAATCCTTGTATCCAGGGAAAATAACCATTTTTTACTTTCCGAATTAATTCTTCTGAACAATCTTCATGGGAAGCATAGGCGATAAGACAGAAGATTCCAAGGGTTGAGCCAGCACAGGCCGAAAATTCATACCAGCTCATCTCAGGAAGGTTTTCCTGATGCGATTTAAACCAAGCTTTTAGACGCGGAATACGCTCTTCAACTTGCACATGCTTATGGACTTGTAAATCACAATAATAACTGGCTAATTCATGAAGAGCTGAAGATATTTTTGGATAACCTGGAAGCTGCTTTAACACAGTTTGACAAGTTTTAACCAGTTCTCTTAAATAGCCTCCATCCTCTTGCTCCTTACGAAAACGATAATAATCTGTGCATTCTGCTCCTGGAGTTAAGGCATGAAAGATGGATTCATGAAGAGCGCGAAAATCCTTAGGATCGAGTGAGGTACTTCGGTCACACAAATTATCTAAATAATCGCTCATTGTTTGATAAGCAACAATAAAACGAATTGTTTCATCGCTGTGGTTTTTAGCTAACAATCCATAGATGGCACCTCCTGCACAGTGAAACGTTTTTGTTTCGATACTCATTAATGCTTGTTTACGAAGTTCTGGATTAGGGATTTGATTGGCTCGTTCTTTCCATTCGCCTAAATAGCGATGAACGGCTGGAAGGACATTGCGGTAAATTCCTGACATCAACGTCCAAGGGCGAGTCGGAATTTTCATCAACTCAGTCATGGGAATATTTTCCAAATTATTCTTGTCAATAAATACCTTGAAGAGGCAGTATCTATGCTCCTTCGGTTTCACTATAAGAGGTTGTAAATGCGATCGCGTCTGCCTAATGGCGTGATAATTATTTTTTCTAATTCCCTATTGTTAATCTGTTAACAAGTCGGGAGAAATGAGTTGTTTTTGGATGGCTAAGACTGCCGCTTGAGTGCGATCGCGTACCTCCAGCTTCTTCAAGATGGAATGGACGTGAACTCTAACAGTACCAGGGGCAATATAGAGAAGGTCTGCAATTTCCTGATTGCTCCGTCCGGCTGCAATCATTGCCAAGATTTCCTGTTCGCGCCTTGTGAGTGGATTTTCAGGTAATTTTTCAGCCTCTGATGGGGTAGAAGCCGCTTGTGCGTGCATAAAAGTAGATTGAATCTCCGTGGTTGCTGCTTCGTCCCACCAGGAAGCTCCCGCTGCTACAGAACGGATCGCCAGGATTAGAAGTTCTGCCCTAATACCCTTGAGGCAGTAGCCTTTGACACCGATTTCAATTAACTTAGCAATCAGAGGTTTTTGGAAACGAGAGGTTAAAGCTAGGATGGGTAGTTCTGGGCGTTGCTGCTTAAGTTGTTCACAAGTCTCAATACCACCAATTCCCGGCAATCCTACATCAAGTAGCACAATATCGAGTGGCTGTTGAAGAGCTAATTCTATAGCTGTCTCACCGTCTTCAACCTCAGCGACGACTTCAAATCCAGGTTCCTGTTGCAACCGCATAGACAAACCGAGGCGAAATAGTTCGTCATCTTCAACAAGCAAAATCCGTAGTGCATTTGAGGTCATCTTTACCAGACACAAGCAGCTAAAGCCGCATACAGGGGCAAAACTAGAAAGGGCGTGCCAAAATCATGCCAAATCACCTTTTAAATCTTGCATTAAAAAGCTTTCGCTTCACAAGAAAACAACAGCCGACTCCAGAGCCGGCTGTTACGGATGTATTAGGCATGATCTAGCTAACTCTCAATATGAAGCACCGATACTCACCGTTCGCTCATTTGGATGACCCAGTAGCCAAATAACCAGCCTCAAGTGTAGTCTGACTAAGCAATTACAGGATTTGGCAGACGCTTTAGGGGGCGGAGATTGAAGAGA
>NZ_JACJOK010000016.1:0-3005 GCF_014695505.1 Trichocoleus sp. FACHB-90 | reverse complement strand
CAAATGATATCGCTTTTGGTTGCGGGCTTTTTCTTGCCATTTATACACCACGCTCTGTGTTCCCTCTTCTTCTTGAAATATCTTACCCTCTCTAGCAAACTTTGCGGTTCTAGTTTTTTTTGGCGTTGCACATTCAAAAAATGTGGAACGCCAATGCTTTAGACGGCTCTGGGTAAGGCTTTGCCCGTTTGCCGTTGAGTTTGGGCGCTCTTGGGTTTTGATTCAAAGCTTTGCTACTTTACTAAGTACACTTAATATTTACTAAATATTTACCGAATATTTACGGTTGGGCAATAGAGCGATCGCTCCGTATACTCTAAGCTAGTTAACAACGGAATACCTCTGGACAGCAGTGCTTCCCAAGGTTAGTTTAGATATCGATTCTCTCCCTAGCGCGAGTCAGTTACCGATGCGAATTATAGTTACAGGTGGTGCGGGTTTCGTGGGTTCCCATCTCATCGACCGATTGATGAGTGCTGGACACGAAGTCATCTGCTTAGATAACTTCTACACGGGAAGTAAGCGCAACATCTTGAAATGGCTGGATCACCCTTACTTTGAGATGATCCGCCACGACATCACAGAACCAATTCGGCTAGAAGTAGATCAGATATATCATCTAGCCTGCCCTGCTTCCCCTGTTCACTACCAATACAACCCAGTTAAAACCGTCAAAACAAGCGTTTTGGGGACGATGAATATGCTGGGTTTAGCTAAGCGGGTAAAAGCCCGATTCCTTCTGGCGTCAACTTCTGAGGTGTATGGCGACCCCGACGTTCATCCCCAGCCAGAAGAGTATCGAGGCAATGTCAACCCAATTGGGATACGTTCTTGTTACGACGAAGGCAAGCGAATTGCAGAAACTTTATCGTTTGACTATCATCGCCAAAATGGTGTAGATATTCGGGTTGCTCGAATCTTCAACACTTATGGCCCGCGAATGTTAGAAAATGACGGGCGAGTGGTGAGCAATTTTATCGTTCAAGCGCTGCGAGGAATACCCTTAACTGTGTATGGTGATGGTTCGCAAACTCGGAGTTTTTGTTATGTTTCTGACCTAGTGGAAGGGCTGATCCGATTGATGAATGGCGAACATACTGGGCCGATTAATTTAGGTAATCCAGATGAATACACCATCTTAGAATTGGCTCAGAAAATACAACATATGGTGAATCCGGACGCGGACATTAAATTTGAAGCGCTGCCGCAGGATGACCCTAAGCAGAGACAACCAGATATTACTCGTGCTAAAACTTGGTTGGGTTGGGAACCTACCATTCCTCTGCAAGAAGGGTTAAAACTGACTGTAGAAGATTTTAGGGAGCGCATCAACAACAGTTAACGGGCATGGTTCATAGTTCATGGTTCATGGCAATAAACAATGAACTATCAACTATGAACAAAAATCTAATATCCCCAGTATTTTCATTCAACAAAGAGGATTTAATTCTATGCGTGTTTGTGTAATTGGCACTGGATACGTTGGCTTGGTAACAGGTGCCAGCCTTGCTCATATCGGTCATCACGTCATCTGTGTAGACAATAATGAAGAAAAAGTCAAGCTGATGAAGGCGGGACAGTCGCCAATATATGAGCCGGGGCTGTCGGATATTATGCAGTCGGCTTCGAGTTCAGGGAATCTGGAGTTCACAACCGATTTAAGTGCAGGGGTGGCTCATGGAGAAATTCTGTTTATCGCAGTGGGGACACCGCCTTTGCCCACAGGTGAAAGCGATACGCGCTACGTGGAAGCTGTCGCGCGTGGAATCGGCTCTCATCTTGATAACAGCTACAAAGTGATTGTGAATAAATCCACAGTGCCAATTGGATCTGGTGACTGGGTGCGGATGATTGTGCTGGATGGAGTTTCTGAACGCCAGAAATCGCTGGTAGCAGCTGGCGATGTTGGTGTCGAAGAGAAATTTGGAGAGTTTACCGCACAGTTTGATGTGGTAAGCAATCCGGAGTTTTTGCGGGAAGGTTCGGCGGTTTACGACACGTTTAACCCGGATCGGATTGTACTCGGAAGCACTAATCCCAAAGCGATCGCTATGATGCAAGAACTCTACGCGCCGATCGTAGAGCGTAAGGTTGCCGAAGATCAATCCCTGCCGCCAGTGCCAGTTGTGGTGACAGACATCAACTCAGCAGAGATGATCAAGTACGCCGCTAATGCTTTCCTGGCAACCAAAATCAGCTTTATCAATGAAGTTGCCAATATATGCGATCGCGTCGGTGCTGATGTCACCCAGGTGGCAAAGGGCATCGGTTTAGATTCCCGCATTGGCAACAAATTTTTGCAAGCTGGAATTGGCTGGGGCGGTTCCTGCTTCCCCAAAGATGTCTCCGCCTTGATTCACACGGCTGAAGATTACGGCTATGATGCCCAACTGATGAAAGCTGCTGTCACCGTTAACCAACGCCAGCGTCTGATTGCTCTGGAAAAACTCCAGCAGGTTCTCAAAATCCTTAAGGGCAAAACTGTCGGACTTCTGGGTTTGACCTTCAAACCAGATACCGATGATATGCGCGACGCACCAGCACTGATGCTGATTGAGCAACTGAACCGACTCGGAGCGAAAGTAAAAGCCTTCGATCCGATTGTTTCTTCTACAGGGATGCGCCACGGTTTAACTGGCGTGTTTGTGGAAACCGATCCAGAACGGCTGGCTGATGGCTGCGATGCCTTGGTGCTGGTTACAGACTGGCAACAGTTCCGGAATCTGGATTTCGCTAAAATGGCGAAGCTGATGAATAACCCCGTGATGATTGACGGGCGCAACTTCCTTGACCGGAAGGAAGTTGAAAACGCTGGTTTCCAATATGTGGGCGTAGGACGCTAATAGTTAACATAGCAATCCTCGACCCAGTTTTGATTTAGCCCTTGAGATCCCCGACTTCTTTAAGGATACCGCTGGCGAATAGGGGGTATAACCCCCTGTTCAACTCTTCTGATTGTATAAGAGCGGACTTTTAGCACTCGCTTGAGTAACCAGCTTCTGAGT